>NZ_CP054044.1:1854531-2163620 GCF_013282745.1 Yersinia bercovieri ATCC 43970 | reverse complement strand
ATAGATGCCGGGTAATTTCAGCTTGTGGATATAGTCGCCAATGGCGGGGTTAACCTGACGGGCCAAATAGACAAAGCGCCCTTTTGGATTGGCATTTATTCGCGTTGCCAATTGATCTAGCGGGATTTCCAGTGCATCAGACAGCGCTTTCCAGCGCGTATCCAGCGTAATGCCGCCGCGCTCGGTAAGCTCTTTCGGGTCGGCCCAAACTGCATTAACTGGCACGCTAACTGCCAATGGACGGCCTGAACGGTCGCTGATCATGCCACGAGCTGTTGGCACTGCTTGTACCCGCAGCGAGCGCATATCGCCCTCGCGCACCAGTTTGTCAGGGTTGATCACTTGCAGATAGGCAGTGCGCAGCAGCAATCCGATCAATGCCAATAAAATACAGCCGCACAGCAACGCAAAACGCCAGCTAATAAAGCTGGCTTGTTCTTCTTGGCGCTTTAACTTCCCGGGGCGCGCTGCTTTCATGCGTTACCTTGGCAACGTAGAGTCATGGTGGCGACTAATTCCTTTATTATTAGAAAAACCTATTGCTGAACCACAATATTTTCTTGTGATGGATCAACATGTTGCATCTTCAGCTTGTCAGTTGCGATACTTTCAACACGGCTGTGGTCACCCAATGCGTTCTCTTCCAGAATCAGGTTGCGCCACTCGATATCCAGCGCATCCCGCTCCAGCACCAACTGCTCACGCTCAGCGGTTAACAAGCGCGTGCGGTGGGCGGTGGTCACAACAAAAATGGCAGACACCAACACCGCGACCAGTAAAATCAACGGGATTTTCGCATTGCGGAGTAAGTCCCCGCCGATGACCCCAACTAAACCGTGGCGTTCGTTGCCTATCACTCTTTAATCCTCTCAGCAAAGCGTAATACTGAGCTACGTGCTCGTGGGTTTTCAGCCACTTCAGCATCCGCTGGCATCATCTTGCCAATGGATTTCATCGTGCGCCCACCCATGCTGCGTAACTGCGCTTCCGTCAATGGCAATCCCGCCGGAACCTGTGGCCCACGGCTGCGTTGACGGATAAAGTTCTTCACAATGCGGTCTTCAAGGGAGTGGAAGCTAATCACTGACAAACGGCCTTCGTCTGCCAGCACTTCATGAGCGCCATCCAGTGCGCGCTCAATTTCTTCTAACTCACTGTTGATATAGATGCGGATAGCCTGGAAACTGCGGGTCGCCGGGTGTTTATGCTTCTCGCGGAATGGGCTGGCGTTAGCAATCAAATCAGCCAGCTCTTTGGTGCGTGTCATCGGCTGCGTAAGATTACGCTCAACAATGGCCTTGGCCAGACGCTTGGCGAAGCGCTCTTCACCAAAGGTTTTTAGCACCCAAGCGATATCATCGGCGCTGGCTTTCATCAACCATTCGGCGGCAGATAACCCACGGGTAGGATCCATCCGCATATCCAGCGGCCCGTCACGCATGAACGAGAAACCGCGTTCAGGATCATCCAATTGCGGGGATGACACACCGAGATCCAGCAAAATACCGTCAATGCGGCCAACTAAATCCAATTCCCGCACATAATGCGCCAATTCAGAAAAAGGACCGTGTACGATAGAGAAACGCGGATCAGTAATAGATTTTGCTGCTTCAATTGCTTGTGGATCACGATCGATCGCTATCAAGCGCCCTTCTGGCCCAAGTTGGGACAAAATCAGACGCGAATGACCACCACGGCCAAAAGTTCCGTCAATATAGATGCCGTTATCGCGGATGTTCAGGCCATTTACGGCTTCATCCAGCAATACGCTGGTGTGCTTGTAGTTGTTATCTACAATTTTTTTGTTATCTACCATGCTTATAGCGATAAGTCCTGTAGCCGCTCAGACAGTGGTTCCTGAGTCGACTGTTCTGCGTCGATGTCATCCTTGACTTGTTGATACCAGGTCTGTTCATCCCACAGCTCAAACTTGTTGAACTGCCCAACCAGCATCACTTCTTTATTCAGCCCGGCGTGCTGACGCAATGTTCCTGCAATCAGTAAACGCCCAGCACCGTCCATCTGACATTCACTGGCATGTCCTAACAGCAAACGTTGAACCCGACGCTCAGCCGGGTTCATGCTCGACAGACGAGATAATTTTTGTTCAATGATTTCCCATTCAGGGAGTGGATAAAGCAACAGGCATGGTTGGTGAAGGTCTATGGTACAGACCATCTGGCCCTGCGACTCCTCATTCAGCAAATCCCGATAACGGGTAGGTACGGCGAGCCGCCCTTTGCTGTCGAGGTTAACCATCGTTGCCCCACGAAACATGACTGAGTTACCCCTTCATGACCCAATTCGCCACTTTACCCCACAAATCCCCACATTAAAGAGTTTACGGATGGTATGAAAACCTTGTCAAGCCAGAGCCGAGGCGCTTTGACAATATTTATGGGCCGTTTTTGAGATATATCTCGTAGAAGGGGCTATTTTAGTGCTTGAAATAGAAATTAACGTCATGATTAACGGGCTATTTTTCCGCCAGTAATTCCTGCAACTTAAATAAATAATTAATTGTCGATTAATTGTTTCATTATTTCCTTCTGCAAGGAATGTCTCATTTTCAGTATGAAAAACGTACGGTCTAAAATTCAACTGTCTGAGTAGAAAACCCGCGTCTGCTGGCTTCACTAAGGAAAAACAGCGGAAATCGGTGACAAAATCCACGACAAAACAATAATACCCTTGAAAACAACAAGTGTTATCGGCGCTGCATTTTACTTCAATTAAGCCGCAAGGATTAATCTATTTTGAAATAAATTATTGGTACATATTTTGGGGCAGCGCTGAAATATGAATGTCTTCAGACAGATAAATCTTAAATTAGGGAAATACCGCAAAATAGTTTTTTTCTCATCGATTCTTTTAAATTTGACTTAGATTGCATTCGTTTTCCTCGCCACCAAAGCGAAATCATAACATTTTGTTTTTAAACAAAAAATAGATAGCCGCCATTTTAAAAACCACCGAAAGCCCTATTCCTCACAGTAGAAAGTATAAAAATCAGGCAAATGTTAAAAATAAAAATTTTAAGCTGGTTATATTACAACCAATAGCACTGTAAACTGCAACAAAAGCATAATAGCAACACAATCAGCTAATATTTAAATGATGAGCAATACATAAATCCTGCTATTAATCTCATTGATTAGCGTTTTAGCAGATTTTTACCCCAAGTAGGGAGTTAATGACAATGTTTTCAACTGGGTCCCGTCTGCGTAGTGCCGCAGCCGATACTTTCGCACTCGTGGTGTATTGTTTTGTCATCGGCATGATAATTGAAATAGTGATCTCGGGAATGACCTTCCAACAGTCGCTCTCTTCCCGTCTGGTCTCAATACCGGTCAATATCCTTATCGCCTGGCCTTATGGTGTGTATCGCGATGCTTTTATCCGCTTCGCATATCGTCATGTGGGGGAGCATGTTTGGGCAAGAAATCTGGCAGACCTACTGGCATACGTCAGTTTCCAGTCACCGGTCTATGCGCTGATTTTGTGGTCGGTAGGGGCTGATTTAGAGCAAATCACCACAGCAGTCACCAGTAATGCCTTGGTTTCTATGGCGATGGGTGTGGCGTATGGCTACTTTTTGGAGTATTGCCGGAGGTTGTTCCGTGTTGCAGGCTACGTCTAATATACCCGTCATCTTTCAAGTTGCAGGTGTGTTGGTTACGCTCGTTACTCGGTCCATCCATGGACCTCGCCTCTGCGAGGCCGCGGGCAAGCGGCGTTCAAATCTGCTCCCGACAAATTTGTCTCTTGCTTGCCGCTTTCCTGCATCTTGAAATCTATTGGGTATAAATGGGATGGATTACGCAAGCACAATCAGGGCGCATTCGGCACCCTGATTCATAATAAAAGGCTATTTACGGCTCAAACTGCCGCGGCGGAACAAGTTACGACGGATGCGCGTTAAACCCGGCTTCGGCTTATGCGGCTCATCTAAGCTGGCTAATACCAATTCCAATACACGTTCGGCCACATCTCGGTGGCGCTGTGCGACCGCCAATACCGGACATTCTAGGAAATCGAGCAGTTCGTTATCACCAAAAGTAGCGATCGCCAGATTGCTGGGTAAGCGCCCACTCTGCTTTAAGGTGACATCCATAACGCCCTGTAGCAGCTGGAATGAGGTGGTAAACAGCGCCTGTGGCATCGGGTGGGTCTTTAGCCACTCGGCAAACAGCACTCCGGCGGCTTCGCGTTCATAGCTGTTGGCGTAGAGGTAATCGACCTTACGGGGATCATCCTTCCACGCTTCACGAAAACCCATCTCTCGCAGAAAGCTGACCGACAGCTCAGGTAACGCGCCGAGATACAGTACCGATTCCGCTGGGAAAGTCCGTAGCTCTTGCGCCAACATCAATGCATCTTCTTGATCCGCACCCACCACACTGATGAAATGTTCGCGGTCCAAGGCTCGATCAAGGGCGATGATCGGCAACGGGTCATTGGCCCAGCGCTGATAGAAAGGGTGCTCTGGCGGCAAAGCCGTTGAAACGATAATGGCGTCAACCTGACGCTGCAACAGATGCTCAATGCAACGCATTTCATTATCGGGCTGATCCTCAGAACAGGCGATCAACAATTGGTAGCCACGCTGGCGAGCCTGACGCTCCAAATAGTTTGCGATACGGGTGTAGCTGGTATTCTCCAGATCCGGGATCACCAGACCAATCGAACGGGTTCTGCCCGCGCGCAATCCTGCCGCAACGGCATTTGGGTGATAGTTATGTTCCCTGACCACAGCCATAACTTTATCTACTGTTTTATCGCTGACCCGGTACTGTTTCGCTTTGCCATTAATGACATAACTGGCGGTTGTGCGCGAAACGCCCGCAAGACGCGCGATTTCATCCAGTTTCACATTGACCCCTTATAAACCCAATAAAGTAATGAAAGGCATGATGTCTGCCAGAGCGGAGTATCTCAGAATTTCTCAATCCGTCGATCTACAGTAGCATTACAGCTAAACCATGAGATATAGACATAATTTAACTACGGATATTTCGCTATATAGATCTAACCGCAGAACTCACTATTGAGCAACCGCTTTAACCGCCATATAACACTACCTTGGTTAAATAATAAGAAAAAAAAAGCCCAGCATCTCTGCTGAGCCTGATAATGAGTATTAATCACTTTGGTTAACGCATTATCTTATCGCCACGGGAGACACCGACAATACCGGAGCGGGCAACTTCAACAATTTCGGCCACTTCCCGCACAGCATTTAAGAATGCATCCAGTTTATCGCTCGTCCCGGCAAGCTGGACGGTATAGAGCGTGGCAGTCACATCAACAATCTGCCCACGGAAAATTTCAGCGCAACGCTTCACTTCTTCACGCCCGTAACCGCTGGCCTGCAACTTCACCAACATGATTTCGCGCTCAACATGTGAGCCGGAAACCAACTCACTGACTCGCAAGACGTCCACCAGCTTATGCAGCTGTTTTTCGATCTGCTCCAGAACCTTGGCATCGCCCACGGTTTGGATGGTCATTCGAGACAGCGTTGGATCGTCGGTCGGCGCAACAGTCAAACTCTCAATGTTATAACCGCGCTGAGAAAACAGGCCCACAACCCGTGATAAAGCACCTGATTCGTTTTCCAGCAGAACTGATAAAATCCGGCGGCGCATAATTATGTCCTCTCCGTTTTGCTAAGCCACATTTCGTCCATGCCACCACCGCGAATCTGCATCGGGTAAACATGTTCCGTTTCATCAACAGTCACATCCACAAACACCAGGCGATTCGTCTCGGATAATTGTGACAAGGCATCGGCCAGCTTACTTTCCAACTCATCCGGCGTGCGGATTGCAATACCGATGTGCCCATAAGCTTCAGCCAATTTGACGAAATCAGGCAGTGAATCCATATAAGACTGTGAATGACGGCCTGAATAGATCATATCCTGCCACTGCTTCACCATGCCGAGATAGCGGTTATTCAGGTTCAGTACCAGCACTGGCAGGTTATATTGCAGTGCAGTAGATAACTCCTGAATATTCATTTGGATACTGCCATCACCGGTGACACACACCACGGTTTCATCCGGTAGCGCCAGTTTAACCCCAAGGGCCGCCGGTAACCCGAAGCCCATGGTGCCTAAGCCACCTGAATTGATCCAATGGCGTGGTTTATCAAATGGATAGTAAAGTGCGGCGAACATCTGATGTTGGCCCACATCTGAGGTGACGTAAGCATCACCTTTAGTCAAACGGTGCAGTGTTTCAATAACGGCTTGTGGCTTGATCTTGCCGCTCTCTTTGTTGTAGCCCAGACAGTTGCGCGCGCGCCACTGTTCAATGGATTGCCACCAGTCACGCAAACTATCAAAATCTTGTGCACTATCAATCTGAGGCAGTAGCTCCAGCATTTGTACCAAAACTTGTTTGGCATCACCGACAATCGGAATATCTGCATTGACAGTTTTCGAGATTGACGTCGGATCGATATCAATGTGTACCACACTGGCATCTGGGCAGTATTTAGCCAGATTATTGGTGGTGCGGTCATCAAAGCGCACGCCAATGGCAAAAATCAGGTCTGTATTGTGCATGGCCATATTGGCCTCAAACGTCCCGTGCATCCCCAACATGCCAACACTTTGGCGATGCGTGCCAGGGAAGCTACCCAGCCCCATTAGCGAGCTGGTGACCGGAAGATTCAACTTCTCAGCAAACGCCAATAGCTCTTCGTGGCAGGCTGAATTTATCGCCCCACCACCGACATACATAATAGGTCTTTTGGCCGCGAGAATGGTTTGCAGCGCACGCTTAATCTGACCACGATGGCCCTGCACTGTCGGATTATATGAGCGCAAGCTAACTTGTTCTGGGTAGGCGTAAGGCATTTTGACCGCTGGCCCTACAATATCTTTTGGCAGATCAATAACTACTGGACCTGGGCGGCCTGTCGAAGCCAGATAAAATGCCTTTTTCAGTACAGTGGGAATATCTTCCGTGCGTTTAACCAGGAAGCTATGTTTAACCACTGGGCGGGAGATCCCCACCATGTCGCACTCCTGGAAAGCGTCGTAGCCAATCAACGAGCTAGGCACCTGACCAGAAAGCACCACCATTGGCACGGAATCCATATAGGCCGTGGCAATACCGGTAATTGCATTGGTCGCGCCGGGGCCGGAAGTGACCAGCACTACGCCGACTTCGCCGGTTGCCCGCGCATAACCATCGGCCATGTGTACCGCACCTTGTTCGTGGCGCACCAGCACGTGATCGATGCCTCCGACCGTGTGCAGGGCATCGTAGATATCAAGTACGGCCCCGCCGGGATAACCGAACACATGCTTAACGCCCTGATCGATTAACGATCGGACAACCATCTCGGCTCCTGACAACATCTCCATGGGTTTTGCCTCCAGGCTTAGTTTGCTCATCGGATAACGGGAAGTCATTTCCACGGGTTCCTGTAGGAAAGGCACAACGCCCCTTATTCCTATTCTTAGTTTGTTATAGTTAGGGTAACTAACTTATTAACATAACGTCAGAATTTCTGGCAGGCAAACAGCAATTATCTGCCCTAAAGACAATTCCGTTAGTCACATACTGGATTTACTCCAGTTACAAAAACAAAACACTACCAGAGTAGCCGCAACCTTGGTTTTTACATCGCATTAGCAGGTAATTATAGAACTTAATCAGGCTAATGATTTTTACATGCTGGATGCAGCAAAATGATAGGCACTACACAGAAATGGGTAGAGAAAGAGGGGGGTTGCAGGTAAAAACAGCGATAGCCAGCATCAATATTAAAGATGCCCACTATCGCCGTGAGAAGATGGATTATCAATCACGGTACATGGAGTCAATCTCATTCTGATAACGCTGGAGAATGATTTTACGCCGCAATTTCATGGTAGGTGTCAGCTCACCGGTTTCCATGGTGAATGCCTGCGGTAATAGCGTAAAGCGCTTAACCTGCTCGAACAGCGCCAGCTCTTTTTGCATATCTTTCAGCCGTTGTTCAAACAAACTGACAATATGGCTATGGCGTAATAGCTCTAACCTATCGTGATACTTCAGATTTATCGAACGCGCATACTCTTCCAGTGATTCAAAACAGGGAACAATCAGCGCCGACACAAACTTACGCGTATCCGCAATAATCGCTATCTGCTCGATAAAACGGTCCTGACCGAGGGTGCCCTCAATCATTTGTGGCGCAATGTACTTCCCACCCGAGGTTTTCATCAGATCTTTGAGGCGCTCGGTGATGAATAGATTACCTTTAGCATCCAATGCACCGGCGTCACCGGTTTTGAGCCAGCCATCTTCGGTGAAAGATTCTGCGGTCTCCTGCGGCTTATTAAAATAGCCGCGCATGACAATCGGGCCACGGACTTGAATCTCATTTTCAACCCCTAAACGGACATCAATCCCCGGCAGTGGCTTGCCGATAGAGCCGAAGCAGAAATTTCTCTCTTCCCAGCAAGAGACTGTAGCGCAGGTCTCGGTCATGCCGTAACCGTACTTAATATTGATGCCGATAGCTTGGAAAAACAGAATAATATTGTCATCCAACCGCGCACCCGCCGCCGGTAAAAAGCGCACTTTTCCGCCCAATAAGCCCCGTAACTTACTCAATACCAAGCGATCTGCCAGCTTATACATCAGCCCGGATAGCAGTGATGCTGTTTGCCCAGATTGCAGATTTTGGAATTTGCGTTCGCCACAGCCGACAGCCCAACGAAACAGCATCCGGCGGTGCCATTTTGCCAACGCGACTTTATCATTGATGGCACTGAACACTTTTTCGTAGAAGCGGGGAACTGCGCACATGACAGTAGGTTTTACCGCCTGCATTGCCGGGCGCACCCAATCCGTATCACTGATATAGACGTTTTGCGCGCCGGTATGCATCACATAGAAGCTCCAGGCCCGCTCAAACACGTGAGATAACGGCAGGAAACTAAGGGAAACATCATCAACTGTCAGAGTTAAGCGCTGATCGTGTAGGTAGAGTTGAGCCGCCATATTACGGTAGTCCAGCATCACACCTTTAGGTTCACCCGTAGTACCAGAGGTATAGATCAGCGTGAACAAGTCATCCAGGTCGCAACTATCTATACGTGTAGTCAATAGATGCTGCTGTACGGCATCGGGCTGCTGCTCAAAATCAGTCAAATGCTGGGCGTATTCACAACCACGTAAATCGACAGCAGGATCTAATACGATAATCTGAGTCAACTGAGGGCACATTGGCTTTAGCGTGATAGCCACATCAAATTGCGGTTGCCCACCGACAAATAAAATACGCACATCGGCATCATTGAGCACGTAAGCGGCCTGATTCGTCGTATTGGTGGCATACAAGGGAACACTCACGCCGCGCAATTGTAAAATAGCCAAATCCGCTAACGACCAAGCCATACTATTATTAGCAAAAATCCCAATGCGCTCTTGAATTGCTGCATCCAAAGAGAGCAGTGCAGTAGAGATCTGAGTGACGTGTTGGTCAACCTGACGCCAGGTTAGCTGTTTTTCGCCTTCTGGCGACCATTCACGAAAGGCTATCTGATCAGCACGACCGCTGATTTGCTGGCGCAAACGGCGCACAAGGTGGTATTGCTCTAGTGTATGGTTCATAACATCGCCGCTCGCTGATCAATCATTCATTAAAGTGTACCGCAACTTTTCGCCTGTTGGCATTCAGCTTACATGTGTTCACTTTTTTTTCGCGCAGTCTACCCGCTCTAGAGGTTATGGCAAATAAAATTCAGCGCAGAAATGTGAGCTAAAATGGACTTTGATGAAAAATAGAGCGGTTAGGGCTGGCGACTGGGGATTTAGCAGAACAGTTGTCTGTTACTGAAGGGGGTGACAAAAGAGGGAAGAAAGCAATATTCGATTCAATCTTACCCCTGCCTGCTACTGAGCTTAATATAATTTCAGCAGCAGGGCTTAACGGAAATGATTACAATGGGGTACTAAGTTGGCCGAGTAATTCCTTCATCCATTGATGGCCTTTATCTCTATCAGTAGATTCATGCCATGTAAGATAACATGGCCGACTGACATTCTCTCTCCAGGGTAAAGAGAGCAGTTTTAAATTAAGGGATTCACTGTATTTCTGAACAAGCCATCGAGGAGCAATGGCTACAAAGGAAGTTTGAGACACAATATTAAGCACGCTATTCATATCCGTGCTTTCATAAGCAATGCTCTGGGCACTGACTATTGATTCATAATAAAAATCACTAAAAGAACCCACTTTATCTAATGACACTACGGCGTGTGGTTCGGAAATGAGTTGCTCTTGGCTAATTGAATTATCAATACGTGGATGACTTTTAGACACAGCCAGTACCGATTCATCATTAAATAATGATATATCGTGAAAGTCAGGGCGTTCAAACTTAGTATAACCGATAACAAATTCTGTTTCTTGATAACGTAATTGGTGCTCAATATTCTCATTAAGATTAGATCTGATAATGAGTTGAACATTGGGTGCCAATTGCTTAACGCGCTCTATTATTTGAGCCGTCAGCCTAATATCTAAAGGGCTACAAATAGATAAATTAAATACTCGCCCACTATTTTTCGCTTCAAAACCGGCACCCGGCAACTCATTTTGTACGAGTTGCAGCGCCTGCCTTACTGGCCCAAAAAGCTGGCGTGCTCTGGCGGTAGGCTGAATACCACGGCCATAACGAACAAACAATTCGTCATTAAACATCACTTTTAAACGGGCTACCGCGTTACTCACTGCGGGCTGGGACATACCCAGCGCTTGGGCTGCCCGTGTTACATTATGCATTTGCATTACTGCATCAAAAACAGTTAATAAATTGAGATCGACACTTCTTAAGTGAACTTCGCTACACTCTTTTTTAGTTGCTTGACTATCGGTGATTAAATTGTATTCAGACATGCTTAACTCCACTAAGCTTTATGCAGATGGCATGATTAATAAAAGAGCTCCGCTGATATTTATCACTATCTCAAAATATCTTTGATTTCTTACTATTAATGACGCCAATATTCTCATCATTACCGTTATAAGATAAAATGAGTCTCATCCTTGTATAAATGAAACGATATGAATTGCCTCCATGTATTTTCCGCTGATAATGCCCATAGATAAATACGTGAATAAGCCATCCACATAAAGTATCCCATATAGTATTTAAGACTAATTCATCTTAGAAATACAAACCTACTCTATCATATGCATCAATAATAAAAGCAATAGCATGATCACATCACAAAATGGGATGGTTGACAACTATGCCATTAACAAATAATAAATTCATCAATGAAAACTTATTAGTTATTAATTATAGTCGCGAATATGTTTAATCATGGATTGAATTTCATAAAACTTAATTATGACTTTACTCCATAGTCATAACACTTTAAACAAATAAATAATCCCATTCATTAAATCAATCAATATTTATATTCACAAAACATATAAGTGAAAGATAATAAGGTTTGCTGTGAATTTACTCTATTAGTGAGCAATAAATTACTCTCACTATTTTACGCTACTCTTATAAACTCTAAATATAACCTTCAGAACAAGGATTAACCCCTGATAAACAAGCGGCAATGTCTTTAGAAATCTGAAAAGCACAATAACCTATATTGTTATAGTTATGCCAAACAAACAAAAAGACACAATAGAAAATATCAGCTTAATCATCCTAAAAAATGACTTATAAGGTTTTTTGTTCCAAAATAAGGAATTCAAAGCCATCGGAACCAGTTGAAGAGACTACTTAAAACAAATATTGACATAACCATAGAATTAACGTATCAATTTAGGTAACGCAATATCATTAACCAATGAGAAACTGAAAAAATAATGTTCTACTCAACCCGCCTACTAAGCCTACTACTAAACGCATCTCACTTGCGCGGTATGTTGGTGGACGGAAATCAGAACTGATTCAGTCATCAAGATTAACAAGCCCGCGCAAATGCGCGGGTTTTTTTTTACCCGCAAAGCGCAAATGTAAACACGACAAGGAATACCCACCATGAGCCAACAGGTCATTATTTTTGATACAACATTGCGCGACGGTGAACAAGCGTTGCAAGCCAGTCTGAGTGTTAAAGAGAAGCTGCAAATCGCGCTGGCACTGGAAAGAATGGGTGTCGATATAATGGAAGTCGGCTTCCCGGTCTCCTCTCCTGGCGATTTTGAGTCAGTACGTACTATCGCGCAGCAAGTGAAAAACAGCCGGGTTTGCGCCCTGGCGCGTTGCGTAGATAAAGATATTGATGTCGCGGCCGAAGCCTTGCGTATCGCCGAAGCTTTCCGCATCCACGTATTCTTAGCCACCTCCACCTTGCATATCGAATCCAAGTTAAAGCGCTCATTTGATGATGTGTTGGCGATGGCGGTGCACTCGGTGAAACGTGCCCGCAACTATACCGACGACGTAGAGTTCTCCTGTGAAGATGCGGGGCGCACCCCAATAGATAACTTGTGTCGTATTGTTGAAGCCGCAATTACGGCGGGTGCCACAACCATCAATATTCCGGATACCGTCGGTTACACCACCCCTTATCAGTTCGGCGGGATCATCACCGACTTGTATGAGCGCGTACCTAACATTGATAAAGCGATTATCTCAGTGCATTGCCACGATGATTTGGGGATGTCAGTGGCCAACTCCATCACCGCAGTGCAAGCGGGGGCGCGTCAGGTTGAGGGCACCATCAACGGCTTGGGCGAACGGGCGGGTAACTGCTCACTGGAAGAGGTGATCATGGCCATTAAGGTGCGCCATCAGATGTTGGGGGTGCATACCAATATCAATCATCAGGAAATTTACCGTACCAGCCAGTTGGTCAGCAAAATATGCAACATGCCTATTCCTGGTAACAAAGCCATTGTCGGCAGCAATGCTTTCGCCCACTCCTCCGGTATTCATCAGGATGGTGTGCTGAAAAACCGCGAAAACTACGAAATCATGACCCCTGAATCTATCGGCCTGAAAGAAGTGCAGTTGAACCTGACCTCTCGCTCTGGCCGTGCGGCGGTGAAACACCGTATGGAAGAGATGGGTTATCAGGATAAAGATTACAATTTGGACTCCTTGTACGATGCTTTCCTGAAACTGGCAGACAAAAAAGGCCAAGTCTTTGACTACGATTTGGAAGCCTTAGCCTTCATTAATAAGCAGCAGGAAGAGCCTGAATATTACCGTTTGGACTATTTCAGCGTCCAATCTGGCTCCAGTGTAATGGCGACTGCCTCCGTGAAATTGGTGTGTGGCGAAGAGATAAAATCCGAAGCCGCCACCGGTAACGGCCCCGTTGATGCGGTGTATCAGGCCATCAATCGTATTACCGACTATCCAATCGAGCTGGTGAAATATCAGTTGTCTGCCAAAGGTCAGGGTAAAGATGCACTGGGTCAGGTTGATATCGTGGTTGATCACCAAGGCCGCCGCTTCCATGGCGTGGGTTTGGCAACTGACATTGTTGAGTCATCCGCTAAGGCATTGGTACACGTATTAAATAACATCTGGCGCGCTCATCAGGTAGAGATCGAGAAGCAGCGCTTGCAACAAAATAATCAGGAAATGGTGTGAACATGACGAAGACTTATCATATTGCCGTTTTACCCGGAGACGGTATTGGCCCTGAAGTAATGGCTCAGGCAAGTAAAGTGTTGGATGCGGTGCGCCAGCGCTTTGGTATCAAGATTTCAACCAGCGTTTATGATGTGGGTGGTGCGGCCATCGACCGCCACGGTAGCCCATTGCCACCAGCAACCGTCAGCGGTTGCGAGCAGGCAGACGCGATTTTATTCGGCTCAGTGGGCGGCCCCAAGTGGGAACATTTGCCACCGGCGGAACAACCGGAGCGCGGTGCCTTACTGCCATTGCGCAAACACTTTAAATTATTCAGTAACTTGCGCCCTGCGCGTTTATATCAGGGATTGGAAGATTTCTGCCCGCTGCGCAGTGATATTGCCGCCAGAGGCTTCGACATTCTGTGTGTGCGTGAATTAACCGGCGGTATCTATTTCGGTCAACCAAAAGGCCGTGAGGGCCAAGGCCAGTATGAACGTGCATTTGATACCGAAGTGTATCACCGCTTCGAAATTGAACGTATTGCCCGCATCGCCTTTGAATCTGCCCGCAAGCGCCGTGGCAAAGTGACATCCATTGATAAAGCCAATGTGTTGCAAAGTTCTATTTTGTGGCGAGAAGTGGTCAATACCATTGCGGCGGACTACCCGGATGTCGCGTTGTCCCATATGTATATTGATAACGCCACCATGCAGTTAATCAAGGACCCATCCCAGTTTGACGTGTTGCTGTGCTCTAACTTATTTGGCGATATTTTGTCTGACGAGTGCGCCATGATCACCGGCTCAATGGGCATGTTGCCATCCGCCAGCTTGAACGAACAAGGTTTTGGCTTATATGAACCCGCAGGTGGTTCGGCACCGGATATCGCCGGTAAAAATATCGCCAACCCCATCGCCCAGATCTTGTCATTAACCCTGCTGTTGCGCTTTAGCTTAGGCAAAGATGACGCCGCAGATGCCATTGAGCGCGCCATCAATCAGGCATTGGAACAGGGCTATCGCACTGCGGATTTAGCCGGTGATGGCAAAGCCATTGGCACCAACGAAATGGGCGATATCATCGCTAAATTCGTGGCGGAGGGGGTTTAACATGAGCAAAACCTTATATCAAAAACTGTACGATGCACACATCGTTCACGAAGCGCCCAATGAAACACCATTGCTCTATATCGATCGCCACTTAGTGCATGAAGTGACCTCACCGCAAGCTTTTGATGGCCTGCGAGCTATGGGGCGCCCGGTACGTCAACCGGGTAAAACCTTTGCCACTATGGACCACAACGTCTCAACCCAGACCAAAGATATCAATGCCAGCGGTGAAATGGCGCGCATTCAGATGCAAGAGTTGATTAAGAACTGTGCTGAGTTCGGCGTCTCCTTATATGATCTGAATCACCCGTTTCAGGGCATCGTACATGTGATTGGCCCTGAGCAGGGCATGACCTTACCGGGCATGACCATTGTGTGTGGCGACTCTCATACCGCCACCCATGGCGCATTTGGCTCATTGGCCTTTGGGATCGGCACCTCAGAAGTTGAGCATGTGCTGGCGACCCAAACCCTGAAACAGGGCCGTGCCAAAACCATGAAAATTGAAGTCAATGGTGAGGTTGGCGCGGGGATCACCGCCAAAGATATCGTGTTGGCGATTATCGGCAAAACCGGCAGCGCGGGCGGTACAGGCCATGTGGTGGAGTTCTGCGGCAGCGCGATTGAAGCGCTGAGCATGGAGGGCCGCATGACATTGTGCAACATGGCTATCGAAATGGGCGCAAAAGCTGGGTTAGTGGCACCGGATGACACCACCTTCAACTATCTGAAAGGGCGTCAGTTTGCCCCGACTGGCGAACTGTGGGAGCAAGGCGTGGCTTACTGGCGCACCTTGAAATCTGATGCGGAGGCCAAATTCGATACCATCGTCACCTTAGCGGCAGAGGATATCGCACCACAAGTCACCTGGGGCACCAATCCGGGCCAGGTGATTGCGGTGAACCAAATCATTCCGGCACCGGACTCCTTCAGTGATCCGGTTGAGCGCGCCTCGGCAGAAAAAGCCTTGGCTTATATGGATTTGCGCCCTGGCATCAAGTTGACCGACGTGGCGATTGATAAAGTCTTTATCGGCTCTTGCACCAACTCGCGCATTGAGGATTTACGTGCCGCCGCCGCCGTCGCGCAAGGGCGTAAAGTCGCCAGCGGTGTACAGGCTATCGTGGTTCCTGGCTCCGGCCCGGTGAAAGCTCAGGCAGAAGCTGAGGGGCTGGATAAGATCTTTATCGAAGCCGGTTTCGAGTGGCGCTTACCCGGCTGCTCAATGTGTCTGGCGATGAACAATGACCGCCTGGAGCCAGGTGAGCGCTGCGCCTCCACCAGCAACCGTAACTTTGAAGGCCGTCAGGGCCGTGGTGGCCGCACCCATTTGGTTAGCCCGGCGATGGCCGCCGCCGCCGCCGTCAGTGGTCACTTTGCTGATGTCCGCGACTTAACCGCCGCTACCCACTAACCGGAGACTCCACCATGGCTAAATTTACTCAACACATTGGTTTGGTTGTACCCTTGGATGCGGCGAACGTCGATACCGACGCGATTATCCCAAAACAGTTTTTGCAGAAAGTCACTCGCACTGGTTTTGGTCAACACCTGTTTAACGACTGGCGTTTTCTCGACGATGCGGGCAAAGTGCCGAACCCTGAATTTGTACTGAACCAGCCCCGCTATCAAGGCGCGACCATTTTGTTGGCCCGCGAGAACTTCGGTTGCGGTTCATCGCGCGAACATGCGCCCTGGGCACTGACAGACTTCGGTTTCCACGTGGTGATTGCTCCGAGCTTTGCCGATATCTTTTACGGCAACTCATTTAACAACCAACTGTTACCGGTCACATTAAGCGAAGCCGATATTGATACGTTATTCCAGTTAGTTAAGAGCAATGAAGGCATTCAATTTGTTGTCGATCTGGAAGCGCAAACCGTAAATGCAGGTGGCAAAAGTTATGCTTTCGAAATCGATAGCTTCCGTCGCCACTGCATGATTAACGGCTTGGACAGTATTGGCCTGACCTTGCAGCACGAAAGTAATATTTCCGCATACGAAAAACAACAGCCAGAATTTCTGCGGTAATTATTTTTATAAGTGAGCAATACCAGCGCCCTACGGGGCGCTACAGGCTGCTGAAAAAACCCGATGACGCGATCTGGAACGGAGAGGACGGGTAGAAGAGTAAAGCGTCCGCGCCAGGGATGGCGCGGCTCGAGCCTCCAGGGAAGGATTTATGGCGTCTTTACGATCTAGCTGTTCTCTCCGCAACCGGCACTTTGTCAATAACCTCCAGCGCCCTACGGGGCGCTAAGCTTCCCGCACCCGTGCGCAAATAATCAGCGCCAGAATGGAGAGCACCATCGCCATCACATATACCGAATCATGTCCCCAGGTTTCGGTCAATCCCCCTTGCAGCACCCCCGCTAAAATCACCCCGGTTGAAATACTGTTAGTAAACAGCGTGGTAGCGGCCCCCGCCCTGCCCGGCATTAAATCCTGGAAATAGAGCATACCGATACCCGCGACGATCCCGATAAAAATGGCATTGAAAATCTGTAGCAACATCAACGCGGTTTTGAATTTAAACAGCACCAATCCGGTATAGAACAGCACGCCAGCCAGCACGGCAAATAGCATGATTTTGCGCTTGCCAAAGTACCGAACCGAATAGCCCGCCAGCAGCATGATGGGGATCTCAAGCCCGGCGGCAGTGCCCATCAACAAACCCGCTAAGCGCTCAGGCAGACCCAGGCTTGCGGTGATATACAGTGGCATATCAATGATATACATGGTGTTGCAAGTCCACATCAGCATTGAGGCAATAAACAGCAGCAACACGTTTTTATCGGCAAACAAGCTGCCCTGCACCACCACTGGCGCATCCACCACCGGCTCTGCGCGCGGCACTGACGGCAGAATAAACCACACCACTAACGCACTCAGCACAAAGATACCAGCGGCAATACTGAACATCAGGGTAAAACCATAATTCAGTGCCAGCATAAACGACAGCGGTGGCCCAATAACCCACGCCAATGAGAGCTGCGCACGCATAATAGAGCTGAACATCACCACTTCACGCGCAGAACTGTCGGCATATTCACGCGCGAGGGCAAATATCTGCGGCATGGCGGTGTTGGCGACCGACGCCAGCAACACACCCGCGGTAATTAATGTCAGATAATCACGGTTAAAGGCGAATAGCAGGCAGTTGCCCACCGCCATCAGATAACAGACCATGATGAGTTTGCGGCGATCACCACGTGAATCGGAGCGTTTTGCCAGAATAAAGCTGACAGTAATCCCGGCAATGGCATTCACGGTATAAAACAGACCAACCCAGAGTGGGCGAACTTTCACTTCGGTGCTTAAAAACAGGCTTAATGTCGGAGCCTGTAACGCGCCAGCGATACCAGAAAGAAAGGCCACCACAAAGAAAGCGAGAAAAACCGGGTTGATACGACGGGAAAAGGTGAGTGCAGATTTCATTCCAGGCTCCAGCGCCAGAAATAGCGATTTATCTCTATGCTACAGAAGCTCTTATATAAAGCAGCATAATTTTAATGGTAAAAATCATTTTTCTGATAACTAATTTGCAGCTAACAACGCCACAGCTTCAAGTGCCAAGGGTAATAAAAAAAGCCAGCAGAAAATCCTGCTGGCTGGTGAAACACACCATTACTCAGAAATTTTTGATACTCAATACATTTGCTACTCAATACAGCAGCAGGACTCACTTCACTCAACTGACATCATCTAGCACAATCAATCACAGGGTATGCTCGGTGCGGGCGATAATATCGTCCTGCGCATCTGGCGACAGTGCGGTGAAAAAAGCTGAGTAGCCCGCCACCCTAACCACCAAATCGCGGTAACGATCTGGATGCTGCTTGGCATCCACTAATGTCTCGCGGGAGACAATGTTGTACTGCACGTGCCAGCCCAGATACTCCTCAAAGAAAGTACGCAACATCATCATTAATTTTTCACGATCGCGAGGGTTATCCAACGTGGACGGATTCAGCTTTTGATTCAGCAACACCCCGCCCAGAATCGAGGCGGTGGGGAGTTTTGACAGTGAGTTAAACACCGCCGTTGGCCCCAGATGGTCAGTGCCAGAGGCCGGACTTGCTCCTTCCGCCAGTGGGCTGTGCGCCTTGCGTCCATCCGGTGTTGCCATGGTCGCCGCACCAAATGGCACATTGGCAGAGATGGATGATGTGCCAGCGTAATAGGTGCCACCAATAGGCCCGCGACCAAAACGGGTATTGTGATACTGCTTCAGCTCATCAATGTAGGTCTGATAAGCCCGCACCAGCAGTTGGTCAACATCATCAACGTCATTGCCATATTTCGGGGCTGAATTAATCAGATGCTGGCGCAGTTGCTCGCCGTTCAGACCGGCGAAGTCATTGGTGAGCGCCGTTGCCAGCTGTTGCTGGCCGATAAGTTGTTGTTCGAACACCAGTTTACGTACCGCGGCCAGACTGTTGCCCAGATTGGCGATACCCACTTGCAGACCAGAAACCCAGTCGTAACGGGCGCCCCCCTGCTTGATGCTTTTACCGCGCTCAATACAGTCATCCACCAGCGCCGAGCAGACAATATCGTGGGCGTTCTCTTCCAGCACGGTATCTACCACACACTCGATTTCGATGGATTTACGGGTGTAGTAGCGGATCTGCTGATCCCACTGCGCCATCACTTGGGCGAAATCAGTAAAGTTGCCTTGCGACAGCCCCTGCTCTTGCGGCAAGAACACCTGGCCTGATGTGGCATCGCGCCCCTGTTCCAGCGCCGCCAACATCACGCGAGCAAAGTTGATAAAACTCATGCCAGTACAGCGATAGCCCCACTTGCCGCCGACTGCAGTCTCAATACAGCCAATCGCTGCATAGTCGTAGGCATCCTGCGGCTCCACGCCCAGCTTGATAAACTCAGGAATAACGATTTCGTCATTATTAAAGGCCGGCATCCCAAAACCGCAGCGAATGACCTGCACACAGGCGTCGAGGAAATCGTCACTGATCCCCGCATGGTAGCGGACACTGAGGTTTGGCTGGGTTGATTTTAAGCGCCCGCACGACTCCAGCACCGCATAAGAGAGCGGGTTAACGGCATCAATGGCCCTACCCTGCACCAGTTTTTGTCCACCAATAGTGACGTTTTGATAGAGCGGGCTACCCGCCGACGCCTTAGAGTGCGAACCGGAACGGATTTTATTCACTTCCAGTAATTTCAGCCAGCAGCTATGCAGCATCTCAATCGCGTGCTCGCGACTCAGGCTATTTTCCAGCTCCACATCGCGGCGATACCATGGGTAGAGATACTGGTCGAGGCGACCAAAGGAGACCGAGTGACCATTGGATTCAATTTGCAAAATTAGCTGAATGAAGTAGCACAGCTGCAAAGCTTGCCAGAAGCTCTGCGGCGGTTGATGAGCAATCAGCGCGCAGTTTTCGGCAATAGCCAGCAGCTCAGCACGCCGCCAATCGCGCGTCTCGATCTCCGCCATTTGCTGCGCCACAGCCCCATAGCGCTCAATATGTTCACTCAGCGCCACCAGCGAGATATCAATCGCTTTCAGAAATTGCTCTTTGTGCAAATCACTCCAGTCGGTCAGTTGCAGACGCGCGCGGCGACTGGCGACTTTGGTGCGTAGACCATCCAAGCCCTTCTCCAGCAACAGCGGGAAGTTAACCGCCAGATGGGCATCACCGGAGGTCATATTGCCTTCCGCCTTGATGATACCGGTCGCCAGTAGCGCTTTTTGTTCGTCGGTAAACATACCGTAGCAGCGATCCTGCACGGTTTGACCGCGCCACCATGGGCACAACTGATGCAATACCGCTTTGTCTGCTTCACTGACCGAAAAGCCCGCCCCAGGGCGATCAGCCAGCTGGTCAATTTCACTTTCAATCCAACCGACGGTGTATTCAGGGAAAATCGGTGCCGCTCGCAGTTGGCTGGCCTGATTACCGATAATCAGCTCATCGTTTTTGATCCAAACAGTGCGCTGCTGTAGATGGTGAGCCAGCGCCAGCGCACGGCGAACTGGCAAGGGTTTATCCTGATGCTGCTGATAAGCCTCGGTATAATGCAGCGCCCGCTCGGTACATACCGGTGGTTTAACAATGTGGATCAGTGCGTTTTTATGCTGTTTTGTCCGTTCGCTTAAGGTTACCAAATCGAGTGTGGTCATTGCGTCATCCTCTTAAAATTGCGGTCAGGCCCTTGTCACGGGCATAACTTTCCGCGAAGGCCAGCAGGTCAGGAGCATCCAAAGGGCTATTGGCGGCCAGATAGGCTTCACCTAGCAACGAATATTTATTGATGCCCAGCGTGTGGTAAGGCAAAAAATGGATCTCTTTCACCCCAATCTCATCAGCGGCAAAATCGACAATTCCTTTCACCGAGTCACAATCTGCATTGAAGTCGGGGATCAGCGGCACCCGCACCGTAATAGCGGTGCCTGCCGCGGCTAACTTGCAAAAATTATCCATCACCCGCCTGGCCGAACCGCCAGTCCACTGCTGAAAACGGCGCTCATCGGTATGCTTGAGATCCGCCAGCATCAAATCAAGCCATGGCAAAGCCGGGGCGATATAGCGCCACGGGGTGTGTAAGCAAGATTCAACCGCGGTATGAATGCCCAGTTGATAGCAGCGCTGCAATAGTTCAGCAGCAACCTCCGGCTGCATAAAAGGCTCGCCGCCTGATAGGGTCACCCCGCCGCCGCTGCGCCGATAAAACGGCATGTCACGCAGCAAGGTTTCCATCGTCGCCTCAAGATCAATCGGGCGGCCACACACCGTCAGCGCACCACTGGGGCAACGAATGGTCAGCGCCTGAATATCCTCTACCGCCAATAATTGACGCTGAATAACCAGTTGATCATCAATACGTTGGATCGCCTGCGGGCAGCTCTGCTGGCACAAATCACAGCCAGATAGGCACAGGCGCGGGTCAAATAACACTTCAGGTTTAGGTGAACGACTCTCCGGGTTTTGGCACCAGCGGCAGCTCAGCGAGCAACCTTTGAGGAATACCACACTACGAATGCCGGGGCCGTCATGAGTGGAATAGCGCTGCACATTAAAAATCATCTTATTCCCCCATTAGCAGTGACTGCATCAGCATCGCGGTGATAACCCGCTTTCCATGGCAACCAGTATCTGGGTAATATAGGGAAAGAAAAATTGATGAAATTTGCCGTGGAGTTCCTCTTTTATGTCCGCCTCACGTTTGCAACAGCAATTTATTCGCCTCTGGCAACGGTTTAATGGTCAGCCAACGGAAACCACCTTACAGGAGCTGGCCGAGGTGCTCTGCTGCTCACGTCGCCATGTCCGATCCTTGCTGGGCAGTATGCAGCATGAGGGCTGGCTGAGTTGGCAAGCGGAAGCGGGGCGTGGTAAGCGCTCACAATTGACCTTCCTCTACTCCGGGCTGGCACTGCAACAGCAGCGGGCCGACGAGTTGCTGGAGCAGGACAATATTGATCAGCTGGTACAGTTGGTGGGGGATAAAAAAGCGGTACGCCAAATGCTGCTATCCCAGTTGGGGCGCAGTTTCCGTCAGGGAAAACATATTTTGCGCGTACTCTATTATCGCCCGCTCCCCAATCTACTCCCGGGCACCGCCCTGCGCCGCTCAGAAACCCACATGGTTCGGCAGATTTTTAATGGCCTGACGCGAATAAATGAGGAAAATGGGGAACTCGAGCCAGATTTGTCTCACCACTGGCAAGCCATCAGCCCACTGCATTGGCGCTTTTATTTACGCCCCGCCATCCATTTCCATCATGGCCGTGAACTGGCAATGGAGGATGTCATCACCAGCCTGACCCGTCTGATCCCACAACCGCTGTTCTCGCATATCACGGCGGTGCGCTCGCCGACCCCCTATGTCATTGATGTGCATCTCAACAGCCCGGATCACTGGTTACCCTGGCTGTTGGGCAGTGTACACGCCATGATTTTGCCGCAGGAGTGGGAAAGTCAGCCCGACTTCCCGCGCCACCCTATCGGCACTGGCCCCTATTCAGTGATCCGCAATCATCGTAGCCAATTGAAAATTCAGGCGTTTGATAACTATTTTGGGTTCCGCGCATTGATTGATGAGGTGAATATCTGGGTACTACCGGAGCTGTCCGAGGAGCTGGTCTACTCCGGTGTGCAACTACAAGCGGATGACACCAGTAAAAATGAGCTGGAGAGTCGGTTGGAGGAGGGCTGCTACTTTTTACTGTTTGATCAGCGCTCCCGCCAAACCAGTCATCCCGAGATCCGCCGCTGGCTCTGTAGGCTTCTCACCCCTGTCGCCCTACTCAGCCATGCAGACCCCTTTTATCAGCGCTACTGGTCACCGGCTTACGGCATGTTGCCGCGCTGGCACCACAACCGGCTAACCACACTGGAACCCAAGCCGGAGGGGTTGAGCGAACTGACGCTCACCTTTTACAGCGAGCACTCCGAGTTTGATGCCATCAGCCAGACACTGACCACCCTGCTGGCCGCCCATGGCGTCAAGCTGGTGATTCAGGCGGTGGATTATGTCAGTTGGTATCAAGGCGACGCGCAGAGCGATATCTGGCTCGGCAGCGCCAACTTCTACCTGCCGCTGGAGTTCTCTCTATTTGCCACCCTGTATGAGCTACCGCTGCTGCAACACTGCCTCGACGATGAGCTGCATCACGACGTGGGATCATGGCGCAATAATAGCCTGCCGATGGCGGACTGGAGCCAACGATTAGTCAGCCAAAATCAATTCCACCCGCTGTTCCATCACTGGCTAGAATTATATGGGCAGCACAGTATGCGCGGCGTGCGCATGAACACCCTCGGCTGGTTTGACTTCAAATCAGCCTGGTTTACCCCACCTGAGGTATAAACGCCCTTTCACCCGCCCGAATTAATCACTACAATAGCGCCGTCTCAACGGGGTGCAAGAACATCGCTAGCCAAGTTCAATCCGGTGCCGCAAATGTTAAAAACACAGCGAGCCGGGTTCAGACAGTGGCGGACAGCACGGAGAAACCGGAGCGTACACGTAGTACGTGAGGATTTCGAGTACTGCCCAACGCTGTATCAACCATGGCGCAGCACGTTTTTGCTGAGAGCAAACCCGTCGAACCTGATCCGGTTAATACCGGCGGAGGGATTTGAGAAAAATAACGTTTTATCATCATGATAGCGACGTTATTGACCGCCTCAGATACCTTTGCCACCTTTATTCTTAAGGAGTGCAAAGTGTTTAAACGTATAATTCCCTGCTTGTTTTTGCTGTCTGCTGCCGCTGTTGCTGCCGATAAACCCACCCTGACGGTTTACACCTATGACTCCTTTGCTGCCGACTGGGGGCCAGGGCCGGCGATTAAAAAAGCCTTTGAAGCCGAATGTGATTGTCAGCTTAAATTTGTGGCGCTGGAAGATGGTGTTTCACTGCTGAATCGTCTGCGGATGGAGGGTAAAAACAGCCAGGCCGATGTTATTTTAGGCTTAGATAACAATCTGGTACAGGCGGCGGAGCAAACCGGCTTATTCGCGCCAAGTCAGGTGGATACCAGCACACTGACACTGCCTGAGCCGTGGCAAAACAGAATCTTTGTCCCTTACGACTACGGCTACTTTGCCTTTGTGTATGACAAAAACAAACTGAAAAACCCACCGAAGAGCCTGCAAGAGTTGGTCAGCAGCAAAGCGCCGTGGAAGGTTATCTACCAAGATCCCCGCACCAGTACACCGGGCCTTGGCTTAATGCTGTGGATGCAAAAAGTGTATGGCGATAAAGCCCCGCAGGCGTGGCAAGAGCTGGCGAAAAAAACCGTCACGGTCACCAAAGGCTGGAGCGAAGCTTACGGTCTGTTCCTGAAAGGGGAAGGGGATCTGGTGCTGAGCTACACCACTTCGCCGGCTTACCATCTGATTGAAGAGCAGAAAAGCAACTACGCCGCCGCCGATTTCAGCGAAGGCCACTACCTGCAGGTGGAAGTCGCGGGTCAAGTGGCGTCCAGCAAACAGCCGGAGCTGGCACAGCGCTTTATGAAATTTATCGTCACCCCCGCCTTCCAAAACCATATTCCCACCGGCAACTGGATGTATCCGGTGATCAAAATGGATCTTCCGGCAGGGTTTGAAACGCTAACTGTGCCGCAAAAAGCATTGCAGTTTGATGCCAAAGAGGTAGCCGATAACCGTGGTAAATGGATTCAGGCATGGCAATCCGCCGTCAGCCGCTAATCCCGCCATGGTTGTGGCCGGGGCTGCTTGCCGCCGCGCTGATAGTCGGTGTCGCCTTATTGGCGTTCACCGCTATTTGGCGACATGCACCCGCGGCAGAGTGGCAAAATCTCTGGCATGACAGCTATCTGTGGCATGTGATCCGCTTTACCTTCTGGCAGGCGTTTCTCTCCGCGCTGCTGTCGGTGACACCCGCCATTTTTCTAGCCCGCGCCCTCTATCGCCGCCGCTTTCCAGGCCGTCAACTGATGCTACGTTTATGCGCCATGACACTGGTGCTGCCGGTGTTGGTGGCCCTGTTCGGTATCCTGACGGTCTATGGCCGCCAGGGCTGGCTGGCGGGGCTGTTTAGCTGGCTGGGGATGGATTACCGCTTCTCGCCCTATGGTTTACAAGGCATTTTGCTGGCGCATATCTTCTTTAATATGCCGCTGGCGACCCGCTTATTGCTGCAATCACTGGAGAGCATCGCCGTAGAGCAGCGCCAGCTGGCCGCGCAGTTGGGTATGAATGGCTGGCAGCATTTCCGCTGGGTCGAGTGGCCCTATCTGCGCCGCCAAATTCTGCCCACTGCCGCGCTGATTTTTATGCTCTGTTTTGCCAGCTTCGCCACCGTGCTGTCACTGGGCGGCGGGCCACAAGCTACCACCATCGAGTTAGCGATTTATCAGGCGCTTAGTTACGATTATGATCTCGGGCGCGCCGCACTATTGGCGCTAATCCAACTGGGCTGCTGCTTGGGGTTGGTGGTGCTAAGCCAGCGGCTGAACTCGGTACTGGCGGTGGGAAACACTCACGGACAGATATGGCGCAACCCGCAAGATAGCTATTGGTCGTGCATCAGCGACACTCTGCTGATTGGTGCGGCTTTGCTATTGATGGTTCCTCCTTTGCTCGCGGTCGTCATTGATGGCAGCAATCAAACGATACTCACCGTGTTGCAGCAACCCCCGCTCTGGCAAGCCTTCTTTACCTCATTGACCATCGCCATTGGGGCCGGATTACTCTGTGTCACCCTGACTATGATGCTGCTGTGGAGCAGCCGTGAGCTGAAACTGCGTCAGCAGATGGCCTACGGGCAAGCGCTGGAAGTGAGCGGCATGGTGATTCTGGCGATGCCGGGTATCGTGCTGGCGACCGGCTTCTTTTTACTGCTAAACGACACCTTGGGCTTGCCACAATCCCCTTACGCGCTGGTGATCCTGACCAATGCGCTGATGGCGGTGCCCTATGCCTTGAAAGTGCTGGATAACCCGATGCGCGATCTGGCCGAGCGCTATACGCCGCTCTGCTTATCGCTGGATATTCGCGGCTGGCACCGGTTGCGCCATATTGAGCTAAGCGCCCTAAAGCGCCCATTGGCGCAAGCGCTGGCCTTTGCCAGTGTGCTCTCCATCGGCGATTTTGGCGTGGTGGCGCTATTTGGTAATGAGCACTTCCGCACCTTGCCATTTTATCTCTATCAGCAGATAGGCTCTTACCGCAGTAACGATGGCGCAGTGACTGCCCTGCTGCTGCTGCTGCTCTGTTTCCTGCTATTTACTCTGATTGAACGACTGCCGAGCCGCCATGCTAAAACTTGAGAAAATAACCTATCTGTACGACCACTTACCGATGCGCTTTGATTTGCGCATTCAGCCCGGTGAGCGGGTGGCGATCCTTGGCCCGAGTGGCGCGGGTAAAAGCACCCTGCTGAGTCTGATTGCCGGTTTCTTAGCGCCGGCCAGTGGCCGTATGTTGCTGAATAATCAGGATCACACCACCACAGTACCCGCCCAAAGGCCGGTATCGATGCTCTTTCAGGAGAATAATCTGTTCTCACACCTCAATGTGGAGCAGAACATCGGGCTGGGGCTGCATCCGGGGCTGAAACTCAATCAACAGCAAAAACAGTTACTCAGCCAGATTGCCCAGCAAGTGGGATTGGAGTCGTGCCTCGACCGCCTGCCCGCGCAGCTCTCCGGTGGTCAACGCCAGCGGGCAGCACTCGCGCGCTGTCTGGTGCGCAGTCAGCCAATCCTACTGTTGGATGAGCCATTTTCTGCGCTGGACCCCGCATTACGTAATGAAATGCTGCAATTGGTCGATCAGGTGTGCCGCCAGCGCCAACTGACGCTACTGATGGTGTCACACAATCTTGATGATGCCGCGCGTATCGCCGACCGCACCTTACTCGTGGTTGATGGCCGCATTTACTATGACGGCCAGACTCAAGCACTGGTCAGCGGCAGTGCGCCAGAAGCTAGCGTGCTAGGCATCCCGTTATCCGCCCAAGACTTTCCATAACAGATGGCGATAAATCGGCATCATCGGCTGCATATGCAGCCAGACAAAACTGGCGATCGCGAGTGCAATCGCCAGCAGCGTCATCCAGCGCAGTCGGGCAAGGGGCAGCCACTTGCTGAGGCGATCTGGACTACGTTTATCAAAACGCCACCAGCGCCATAATAACCCGCACGCCAACCAAATCAGCAGCACCACCGCCACTAACAGACACTTAAACATAAAGCTATTGGCGCTCGGTGGGATATCAATGGCAACACCGGCCAGGATGCCAGGGAAGAAGTAGACCGGCGGCCAGGTGAGGCAACCAATCACATTGGGTAGCGCGAATTTTGCCGGCGGCAAATTCAGCATCCCCGCCACCATTGGCACGATAGGGCGTGCCGGGCCGATAAAGCGCCCCAGCAGAACCGTGGCCATGCTGTGGTTGTGCAGTGCATGTTCGGTTTTCGCCAGCATCGATTTATGTTTTTTCAGGAAAGACCAGCGGTGCAGCGGCGCTTTGAAACGGCGACCAATAAAGTACGAAAGCCAATCCCCCGTCAGACAACCGACTGTAGCTGCGGCCCAGGCCCAATAAAAATCCATCTCCCCGCTGCCAATCAGCGCCCCCACAGTGGTCATCATGATAGTGCCGGGCAGTAGCATCCCCACCAGCGCTAAAGATTCGAGAAAAGTCACGAACATGACGACAAATAGCGCGAAAGCCAGTGATTGTGTCAGCAAATGTAATATGTAGGCTTCCATAAATTTGTCCGTTGGTTAACAACCCTGTTTCAGGCGCGGGGGATTGTCCGGCTCCCCGTCAAATGAGTCAATGGGGAATCATCATTGAAATAGACAATCACTGTATAAATACCCATACTAAGGGAGCTTAAGCCCCAGGCGTTATTGTTGCAGCCAGTTTGGATGCGGACAGCGCGCAGAAACCGGAGCGTACACAGAGTACGTGAGGATTTCGAGCACTGCCCAAATTCAAAATGGCAAATAAAATAGCCTGTACATAATTTAAATAGTTTCTCTTACTAAAGGTAGCAGTGTGGGGCACACCCGTCAGGGCTTCCTGCTCACACGCCACTGGCGTGACACGCAGGCAGGCACCGAAGTTGAATTCTGGCTCGCCACCGATGAAGGGCCGCAGCACGTTAGACTGCCGCCTCAGCCATCGGTCGCCTTTATCCCGGCCGAACAACGGCAACGGGTTGAAACCCTGCTGCGTGATGAACGCCGTTGGCAACTGCGCCCCCTTGAGCTAACCGACTTCCATCACCGCCCAGTTCTGGGGCTGTATTGCACCCAGCATCGCCAGTTAATCCGCCTGGAAAAACTGCTCAGGGAGAGTGGCGTGAATGTTTATGAAGGTGACATTCGCCCGCCCGAACGTTTTCTGATGGAGCGCTTTATTACCGCGCCAGTCTGGTTCAGCGGGGATGAGAACGGCAACGGCCCACTACTCAATACCCAGATGAAACCGGCGGATAACTATCGACCCGCGCTAAAACTGCTGTCACTGGATATCGAAACCAGCGAACACGGCGAGCTTTATTGCATTGGTTTAGAAGGTTGCGGTCAGCGGCAGGTTTACATGCTGGGGCCGCCCAATGGCGACGATGCCGAGAGTGCCGCACTGGATTTCAATCTGGAATATGTCGCCAGCCGCCCGCTATTGCTGGAGAAGCTGAACCAGTGGCTGGAGCGGTATGATCCCGATGCCATAATTGGTTGGAATCTGGTGCAGTTTGATCTGCGCGTGCTACAAAAACACGCAGATCGCTATCAGATCCCGCTGCGCTTTGGCCGTGGCGGTAGCCTGCTGGAGTGGCGCGAGCACGGCTTTAAGCAGGGGCATTTTTTTGCCTCGGCGGCCGGGCGACTGATTATCGATGGCATTGAGGCGCTGAAATCGGCGACCTGGAACTTCCCCTCCTTCAGTCTGGAGTCTGTCTCGCAAACCTTGCTGGGCGAGGGGAAAGCCAGTGATAACCCCTATCAACGCATGGATGAGATCAATCATCGCTTCGCCAATGATAAGCCAGCACTGGCCCGCTATAATCTGAAAGATTGTGAGCTGGTGACGCGGATTTTTGCCAAAACCGAGCTGCTGAGCTTCTTGCTTGAGCGCGCAACTGTCACTGGGTTGGCGGCGGATCGCAGCGGCGGTTCAGTGGCGGCCTTTACCCACCTCTATCTGCCACGGATGCACCGTATCGGCTATGTGGCCCCCAATTTAGGTGAGCTACCAGAAGAGCACAGCCCCGGCGGCTTTGTGATGGACTCTCGGCCCGGTTTGTATGACTCGGTGCTGGTGCTCGACTATAAAAGCCTCTATCCCTCGATTATCCGCACCTTTCTCATTGATCCGGTCGGGTTAGTCGCGGGTATGCAGCAGCCGGATGATGAGCACTCGGTGCCGGGTTTTCGCGGGGCCTGGTTCTCCCGCGAGAAACACTGCCTACCGGCGATTGTCAACCAGATCTGGCAGGGGAGAGAGGCGGCAAAACGTCAGCAAAACAAGCCGTTATCGCAAGCATTAAAGATCATTATGAACGCTTTTTATGGCGTACTTGGCTCCAGCGGTTGCCGCTTCTTCGATCCAAGATTGGCCTCCTCGATCACCCTGCGCGGCCATGAGATCATGCGCCAAACCCGCGAATTGATTGAAGCACAGGGCTATCAGGTGATTTATGGCGATACCGACTCAACATTTGTCTGGCTGAAAAATGCCCATAGCGAAGCGCAGGCAGCGCGCATCGGCAAAGAGCTGGTTCAGCACGTCAATCAATGGTGGCAAAACCATATCCGGCAAACCTTTAATTTGCCCTGCGCACTGGAACTGGAGTTTGAAACCCACTATCGGCGCTTTTTGATGCCCACCATCCGTGGCGCGGAGCAAGGGAGCAAAAAACGCTATGCCGGGCTGATATCAACACCCACCGGCGATCAGATGGTGTACAAGGGGCTGGAGACAGTTCGCACCGATTGGACCCCGCTGGCACAGCAATTCCAGCGCGAGTTGTACTTGCTAATTTTCCAGCAGCAGCCCTATCAGGACTATGTGCGCGATTATGTGGCGCGCACCCTCAATGGTGAGCTGGATGAGCAGTTGATCTACCGCAAACGCCTGCGTCGGCGGCTCGACGACTATCAGCGCAATGTGCCACCACATGCCAGAGCTGCCCGTCTGGCGGATGAGTTTAACCGCAAGCAGGGCCGCCCACTGCAATATCAAAATGGTGGCTGGATAAGCTACGTCATGACCACTGCTGGCCCCGAGCCACTGGAGACCCGCCAATCCCCCATCGATTACGATCACTACCTGACCCGCCAGCTACAACCGGTAGCTGACGCTATACTTCCGTTCATGCATGATGACTTCACCACACTGATAACCGGACAAATGGGGCTATTTTAATCGTAATTCAGCTGTTTTACAGGTGACGCAGCGCTCGCCTTCCATTACCATAGCGCCCTTGCCAAAATTCGCATCAACGCACTGACAAACACTTTTCTACTCATAACTGTCCAACAAAAAAATCGAGCCGATAATTTATGCCTTTTACACTTGGTCAACGCTGGATCAGCGATACAGAAAGCGAACTTGGATTGGGTACCGTCGTTGCCATCGACGTACGCATGATCACCTTACTGTTCCCCGCAACCGGTGAAAACCGCCTTTACGCCAGAAATGACTCGCCTATCACTCGTGTCATGTTCAATCCAGGCGACACCATCACTCACCACGAAGGCTGGCAGCTGAAAGTGGAAGAGGTGACGCACGAAAACGGGCTGATTACCTATATCGGCACCCGTCTGGATACAGACGAGAACGGCGTCTCGATGCGTGAAGTGCTGCTCGATAGCAAACTAACTTTTAGCAAACCACAAGATCGGTTGTTTGCCGGTCAAATCGACCGCATGGATCGTTTTGCCCTGCGTTTTCGCGCCCGTAAGTATCAAAGTGAGCAGTTCCGCTTGCCATGGAGCGGCCTGCGTGGCGTCCGTGCCAGCCTGATCCCACACCAACTACATATCGCTTATGAAGTGGGGCAGCGCCATGCACCGCGCGTATTGCTGGCCGATGAAGTCGGCTTGGGTAAAACCATCGAAGCGGGGATGATTATCAACCAGCAACTGCTGGCAGGCCGTGCTGAGCGTATACTGATTGTAGTACCAGAAAGCCTGCAACATCAGTGGTTAGTTGAGATGCTGCGCCGCTTTAATCTGCGCTTCTCGCTATTTGATGACAGCCGCTACTCCGAAGCCTTGCAAGACAGCACCAATCCGTTTGAAACCGAACAAATGGTGATCTGCTCCCTGGATTTTGTGCGCCGTAATAAGCAGCGTTTGGAGCAGTTGGCAGACGCCGCTTGGGATCTACTGGTGGTGGATGAAGCGCACCATCTGGCGTGGAGCGAAGAGGCGCCGAGCCGCGAATATCAGGTTATTGAACAGTTGGCTGAAAATATCCCCGGCGTCTTACTGTTGACCGCAACACCAGAGCAATTGGGCCAGCAGAGCCACTTTGCTCGCTTGCGTTTGCTCGATCCTGATCGCTTCCATGACTACGAAGAGTTCATCAATGAGCAGCAGAAATATCGCCCGATTGCCGATGCCGTGACACTGCTGCTAGGTGGCGAGCGCTTAGCCGACGATAAGCTGAATTTGTTGGGTGAACTCATTGCTGAGCAAGATATTGAACCACTGCTGAAAGCCGCTAATAGCCAAAGTGAAGATAGCGAAGCCGCCCGTAAAGAGTTGGTGACCATGCTGATGGACAGACATGGCACCAGCCGGATCTTGTTCCGTAACACCCGTAATGGGGTGAAGGGCTTCCCGCATCGCGTCTTGCATCAAATTAAGCTGCCGTTACCGACTCAGTACCAAACGGCGATTAAAGTGTCGGGCATCATGGGCGCCAAAAAAACATTGGAAGCGCGCGCCAAAGATATGCTTTATCCGGAGCAAATCTATCAGGAGTTTGAAGGCGAAAATGCCACCTGGTGGAACTTCGATCCTCGGGTTGAGTGGCTGCTCAACTATCTGATTGCTAATCGTGGCGAAAAAGTGCTGGTTATCTGCGCGCAAGCCGCCACAGCATTGCAGCTCGAACAAGTGCTGCGTGAGCGCGAAGCTATCCGCGCCGCCGTGTTCCATGAAGGTTTATCGCTGATTGAACGCGACCGTGCCGCCGCCTACTTTGCCTCTGAAGAGGATGGCGCACAGGTATTACTCTGCTCTGAAATCGGTTCGGAAGGGCGTAACTTCCAGTTCGCCTGCCAGTTGGTGATGTTTGACCTGCCGTTCAACCCAGATTTGCTGGAACAGCGTATTGGCCGTCTGGACCGTATCGGCCAGAACCGCGAAATCCAAATCATGGTGCCCTATTTGGAAAATACCGCCCAAGCGGTGCTGGTACGCTGGTATCACGAAGGTTTGGATGCTTTCGAGCACACCTGCCCAACCGGCCGCACCATCTATGATACCGGCTATCAAACACTGATTGGTTATCTGGCGACCCCCAATGAGCAGGAAGGGCTGGATGAGTTTATCCACACCTGCCGCCAGCAGCATGAAGAGCTGAAACTTCAGTTGGAACAAGGCCGTGACCGTCTATTGGAGATGCACTCCAATGGCGGCGAACATGGGCAGGAGCTGGCGCAGATTATTGCGGATCAAGATAATGACGTGAATTTAGTCAGTTTCGCCCTTAACTTGTTCGATATTGTTGGGATCAACCAAGAAGATCGTAGCGATAACCTGATCGTACTGACACCATCTGACCACATGTTGGTGCCGGACTTCCCTGGTTTGCCGCAAGATGGCTGCACTGTCACCTTTGATCGCGAACAGGCACTGTCGCGGGAAGATGCCCAATTTGTCAGTTGGGAACATCCGATCATCCGCAATGGTTTGGATCTGATCCTGTCTGGCGACACGGGCAGTTGCGCAGTTTCTTTGTTGAAAAACAAAGCATTGCCTGTTGGCACCTTGCTCGCTGAATTGGTCTATGTGGTCGAAGCGCAAGCGCCAAAACATCTGCAATTGACCCGTTTCTTGCCACCGACTCCGGTGCGGATGCTGATGGATCGTAACGGCACCAATCTGGCGGCACAGGTTGAATTTGAAACCTTTAACCGCCAGTTGAATGCGGTTAATCGTCATACCTCCAGCAAGTTGGTCAATGCGGTGCAGCAAGAGGTTCACACCATGTTGCAGCAGGCAGAGGCGCTAGTTGCAGAGCAAGCGCAGCTGTTGATTGATGCCGCTAAGCACGAAGCTGATGATAAGTTGAGTGCGGAACTGGCGCGTTTGGAAGCCCTAAAAGCGGTTAACCCAAATATTCGTGATGATGAGCTGGAAGCATTGGAACATAACCGTAAATTGGTACTGGAAAGTCTAAATCAAGCGGGCTGGCGTTTAGATGCTATCCGCCTGGTGGTGGTCACTCACCAGTAATCTCAAAGAGGAAAACTGAGACTGGATGCTCGGTTTTCCTTCTGCGGGGCTTTGCGCAGCGGAGCCACGCTCATGACTTTCAGCTCATATTTTTGGAATAAAAATGGAACCCTATAATCCTCCACGCGACCCCTGGCTGCATATTCTGTATCAAGATCAGCATATTATGGTGGTCAATAAACCGAGCGGGTTGCTCTCTGTACCCGGCCGCGCGCCAGAGCACAAAGACAGTGTCATGACCCGTATTCAGGCCGATTATCCGACTGCGGAATCTGTTCATCGGCTGGATATGGCAACCAGTGGTGTGATTATTGTGGCGTTGACCAAAGCTGCTGAGCGCGAGCTTAAGCGCCAGTTTCGTGAGCGCGAACCGAAAAAAACGTATATCGCGCGGGTATGGGGCCATCTGGCACAAGATGAGGGCCTGATTGACCTACCTTTAATCTGCGACTGGCCCAATCGGCCAAAACAGAAAGTCTGCTATGAGACCGGTAAATCCGCCCAAACTGAGTATCAGGTGCTTTCACGGGATGCGGATGGCAGTACCCGGGTGAAATTGTCACCAATCACTGGTCGCTCACATCAGTTACGGGTTCATATGCTGGCAATGGGTCATCCGATCCTCGGCGATGGCTTCTACGCCCATCCTGAAGCCAAAGCGATGGCACCCCGGTTGCAGTTACATGCGCAGGAATTATGTATTACTCATCCAGAGTTTAGCACCCTGATGCATTTTAAGTGTGAAGCAGGATTTTGATAGTAATTAGTTTGCATGATAGTTTTTGAATTGTGCTGGCATCTTTTAAATATGATGTTAAGTATTAGAAAAAAATATATTTAAGAATATAAAACAACAATGAAATAGTAAGCTAAGTAATAATATTCCATCAATCACAAATGAAATGAAGGAATATTATTATGGCTGTCGTAACACCCCGCACCGAAACTTCTGATAAACCAATCATTCCTCAAGGGAAGAAGATCAGAAGTCATATGCATAGATTTGATCAAAATAGTGTAGCGGCATTATCAGGATATTCGGTCAGCATGAGTACCCCCACACAAAACTGGCATCCAAAAAGAAACACCACTTCGGCTAAAATAAAAAAAGAAAATACCAAAGCTCTTGAGTCTCAGTACATAACGATCCAGTCGAAAAATGGAATAGATAAAAAAGATAACGCCATTACTTTTTATTTACCCAAAGAACAAGGCAATTACCGTGCAGAGATCTCAAACTTCAGTCCCATTAATGTCGCAGCAAAATCAATATACTCATTTGATTTCAAAGCAACACATCTCCCAAACGATCTTATTCTCTTTCAGGTAAGAGAGTTGGGGGGGAGCATGAAAAAATTGGGAGGCGACCGTCCTCCATTCTCTTTACATATCAAACAAGATGGCACATTAGTCGCGGCAATAGCCACTGTTAATCAAAATTCAGACTCCATCGGGCCTGATGCCAAAACTTATCAGAATGAAAATATATGGTTGAAGCAAATTGAATTAGCCAAATATCATCATCTCACTATCGAGATGGTCATGCATCGAGATACCCCCTCAATTAAAATATCTATTGGCGATGAGAAAATATATCAACGTGACACACCTTTTGGGGCGGCAGATTCAAAAACGTTTTATAGTAAACTTGGCGCTTATGTTCCACAGCAGGAAAATGAAGCAGGAATAAGTGACTCAAAGGTCAGTTTTGACAATATCAAAGAAGCACATTACCTATATACCCCCCCTGGTATTACGGAGAAAAAAATAACTCCCTCCTTACCTTCAGCGTCAAAAAACATAAGCTCATTACCCGATGCGATAACAACCTTCGATACCGTTTCACATAATATGACAAATGTAGATCTACCCAATATTGGCAAACATATGCTAACTCTCGGCATCGCCGTAATAACACCTTTTCTTATTTTTTAATGCAGCTCAAAATAAGAAGCGAAAGATGCCTGATAACAGGCATCTTATAAAACCAGCCAATCTTATTTAAATCCCTTCTCGCGCTTAATTAAGTCATAGGCGGCTTGAATTTCTTGGGCTTTTTGCTTCGCCATCTCCATCATTTCTGGCGGCAAACCTTTCGCCACCAACTTATCCGGATGATGCTCCCCCATCAACTTGCGGTAAGCACGTTTGATAACCACGCTGTCGTCACTGCTACTCACCCCCAACACCTTGCAGGCATCCTCCAGTGTTGGCCCATTCGACGCTTGCTGGTAACCACCTTGAGAGTATCCTCCCTGCTGGCCCTGCCATCCGCCGTGACCACCAAACTGTCGACCACCTTCAATCATGCTCAGGAATTGATCAAACTGACCACGGGAGATCCCCAGCTCTTCAGCGATGACATACAGCACCTGCCGCTCATTGGGATGCAACGAACCATCGGCAAATGCGGCCTGCAACTGAATTTCCAGAAACATCCGAATTAAATCAAAGCGCCCAAAGCAGACACCGCGCAACTCCTGCAATCTTTCACGCAGCGGGAATCCACTCTCTTTCCCCTCACGAAATGCTTGCTGTGCCGCTGCCCGGGCCTCGCCATGCAATTGCATTCTATCCATCAATTGGCTGGCAAGCTGAATATCAACCTCCGTCACCCGCCCTTTGGCCTTGGTTAAGTGCCCCATCACCTGAAAAGTGGCGCGGAAAAAAATTAATTGTCGTGTTTGTTGATCGGCAAAATAGCCGCGGCGCTTCGTGCTTCGCACCCTGTCTACCATATGGCCGACAAGCAACCCCAGTACCACACCCCAGAAACCAGTACCTGACATTAAGCCCAATACCAGACCGAGCAGTTTTCCCCAATACTGCATATACTCCTCAATTCATCATGCCGTCAGTCAAAATTTGCATTATCATACTCGGCATTCAGCTCAGCGCCTAACAGCGAGACGTGTAAGCGGCCGGATTTAACACTAGCGCAACTGTGATGAGTAATATAGTCTCAGACCGTTTGCCGGCATGATGCCCCCCGATGACGGAACACCAAAACCGCGTATGAAAAAAAGATTCCCAACACTGCTGGCCACATTGATATGGACGGCACTATATAGCCAGCAATCGCTGGCTGACCTCGCTGAGCAATGTATGCTCGGTGTACCTACCTATGACCAACCATTGGTCACAGGCGATCCGAATCAGCTACCGGTCCGCATTAATGCGGCTAAAACCGAAGCCAACTACCCGGATAACGCACTGTTCACTGGCAATGTTATTGTCCAGCAAGGTAATCGCACGTTAACCGCTAATCAGGTTGAGCTGACGCAAGTACAAAAAACCGGTGAAGCTATCCCGGTGCGTACGGTCACCGCCACTGGCGACGTGAATTATGACGATCCGCAAATCAAGCTAAAAGGCCCCAAAGGCTGGTCAAACCTGAATACCAAAGACACTGATATGGATAAAGGTAAATATCAGATGGTCGGTCGACAGGGGCGTGGTGATGCAGATTTGATGAAATTACGGGGTCAGAATCGCTACACCATTCTGGAAAATGGTACTTTTACCTCCTGTCTGCCGGGTGATAATAGCTGGAGCGTCGTGGGTTCCGAAGTCATACACGACCGTGAGGAAGAAGTAGCGGAAATCTGGAATGCCCGCTTTAAAATTGGCAAGGTGCCGGTGTTCTACAGCCCGTATATGCAATTGCCGATCGGTGATAAGCGTCGCTCAGGTTTCCTGATCCCTAATGCTAAATACACCAGTAACAACGGCATCGAGTTTATGCTGCCGTACTACTGGAATATTGCGCCAAACTTTGATGCAACCATTACCCCGCACTATATGGAGCGCCGTGGGTTGCAGTGGCAGAATGAGTTCCGCTACCTGCTGGCACCTGGTTCAGGCACCATGGCGTTAGACTGGCTGCCAAGTGATCGTTTATACCACGGGCAAGATGGCAAAGAGCAAGACCCTACCCGCTGGTTATACTACTGGGGCCATTCCGGTGTAATGGATAAAGTCTGGCGTTTCAACGTCAACTACACGCGTGTGAGTGATCCCAATTACTTCACCGATTTAACGTCGCAATATGGCTCGACCACTGATGGCTATGCCACGCAAATATTCAGCGCAGGCTATGCCGACCAGAACTGGAATGCCACCCTGGCCTCAAAACAGTTCCAGGTGTTTAGTGATGCCGGTAATAGCAATGCTTACCGTGCCCAGCCGCAGCTGGATATGAATTACTACAAAAATGACATTGGTCCATTTGACTTGCATGTCTACGGGCAGGCCGCCAAATTCACTAGCGTTAATCTGAATAATCCGGAAGCCAGTCGTTTCCACATTGAGCCATCGGTTAACCTGCCACTGTCCAACAGTTGGGGGAGTTTGAATACCGAAGCCAAATTACTGGCGACTCATTACCAGCAGGATACCCCGACTGGTTTTGCCAACTACTATTCCAGCGTGAATAAGGGTGAAACAGCCCCAGATCTAAAAGACTCAGTTAACCGGGTGATGCCGCAATTTAAAGTTGATGGCAAAGTGGTATTTGATCGGCCAATGGATTTGAGCGAAGGATTCACCCAAACGCTAGAACCGCGCGTACAATATCTCTATGTTCCCTACCGGGATCAGGATGATATCTATATTTACGACACCACGTTGATGCAGTCGGACTACTCTGGCCTGTTCCGTGACCGTACCTATAGTGGCCTCGACCGCATTGCGTCGGCGAATCAGGTATCTACCGGTTTAACCACCCGCATATATGATGATGCACTGGTTGAACGATTTAATGCTTCTGTGGGTCAAATCTATTACTTCAGCCGTTCGCGTACAGGTAATAGCGAAACTATTGATAACAGTGATGATACCGGTAGCCTTGTTTGGGCTGGCGATACATTCTGGCGAATCAGTGATCAGTTTGGCCTGAAAGGTGGTGCGCAGTATGATACCCGTTTAGGGAATTTGACCCTGGGTAACGCGGTAATGGAGTATAGGAAAGACTCGGAGCGTATGATTCAATTGAATTATCGCTATGCTAGCCCAGAATATATTCAGGCCGCTGTCTCTAACGTGACCAGCCCAGGTTACCAACAGGGTATATCTCAGGTTGGTGCCACCGCCAGTTGGCCAATTGCCGACCGCTGGGCGTTGGTAGGATCGTATTACTACGATACTAAAGCTAATCAGCCCGCCAGCCAGCTTGTTGGCGTACAATACAACACCTGCTGTTGGGCGGTAAACTTGGGTTATGAGCGTAAAATCACCGGCTGGAACTCACAAACTGAAGCCAGTAAATATGATAACAGAGTCAGTTTTAACATCGAATTACGTGGTCTGAGTAGCGACCATAACCTGGGGACTGCACAAATGCTGCGCTCAGGTATTCTGCCTTATCAAAGTGCATTCTGATACTGTGTAACACACTGAATACAGTGAATTTTAACCCGCTAAAGCGGATTACATAAATGGAAAAGGTATGAAGAACTGGAGAACGCTTATTCTCGGATTGGTTGTCTGTGCCAATACCGCGTTCGCAGCACCACAAGAAGTTGATAAAGTTGCCGCAGTGGTCGATAACGGCGTTGTTCTGCAAAGTGATGTCGATGGTCTGTTGCAATCAGTAAAACTGAATGCACAGCAGGCCGGGCAGCAGGTTCCGGATGATGCAACCTTGCGCCATCAGATTCTTGAGCGCCTGATTATGGATAGTATCCAGTTGCAGATGGCCAAGAAAATGGGCATTACCGTCAGTGACGAAGCACTGGATAAAGCTATCGCGGATATTGCAGCACAAAACCGCATGACACCTGCCCAGATGCGCAGCCGCTTAGCGGCCGATGGCTTGAATTACGACACTTACCGTGAACAGATCCGTAAAGAGATGTTGACTTCAGAAGTGCGTAACAACGAAGTGCGCCGCCGGATAACTATCCTGCCGCAGGAAGTTGAATCATTGGCCAAACAGATTGGTAACCAGACCAGTGGTGATGCCGAGCTCAACCTCAGCCATATTCTGATCCCGCTGCCAGAGAATCCCTCTCAGCAGCAAGTTGATCAGGCAGAAGAGTTAGCGAACAAACTGGTGTCCGATATTAAAGGCGGCGCTGATTTTGGTAAATTGGCTATCGCCAACTCCGCTGACTCTCAAGCGCTGAAAGGCGGCCAGATGGGTTGGGGGAAATTGCAGGAGCTGCCTTCACTGTTTGCTGAAAAACTGCAATCTGCAAATAAAGGTGATGTGGTTGGCCCTATCCGTTCCGGTGTTGGGTTCCATATCCTGAAGGTGAATGATATCCGTGGTGCAGATAAAACGGTTTCGGTGACTGAAGTTCACGCACGCCACATCTTGCTCAAACCGTCACCGGTAATGACTGACGATCAGGCGCGCGCTAAGTTAGCGGCGGCGGCGGCTGACATTAAAAGCGGGAAAACGACCTTCGCCAATATTGCCAAAGAGATCTCTCAGGACCCAGGTTCTGCGGTGCAAGGGGGTGATCTCGGTTGGGCATCACCAGACATTTATGACCCTGCGTTCCGTGATGCTTTGATGAAGCTGCAAAAAGGCGAAATCAGCGCACCAGTTCACTCCTCTTTCGGCTGGCACTTAATTCAGGTTGTTGATACCCGCCAGGTCGACAAAACTGATGCTGCACAGAAAGATCGTGCCTACCGTATGCTCTTTAGCCGTAAATTCGCTGAAGAAGCACAAACCTGGATGCAAGAGCAGCGTGCTGCTGCTTACGTAAAAATTCTTGATGGTAGTAATGCACAACCACAATAAACGTATTGTCATTACCCCCGGCGAGCCTGCCGGGGTTGGGCCGGATTTAGTCGTCGCCCTAGCTCAACAGGATTGGCCTGTTGAGCTAGTGGTATGCGCTGATCCGGCCTTGCTACTGACACGTGCTGGCCAGCTAAATCTGCCTTTGCAGCTACGTGAGTATCAGCCAGATCAGCCTGCATCAGCACAGCAAGCTGGCTCCCTCACTATTTTCCCCGTGAAAACAGCGGCTGAGGTGACACCAGGCCAGCTTGATGTCAATAATAGCCACTATGTTGTGGAGACCTTGGCGAAAGCTTGTGATGGCGCGATAAGCGGCGAATTTGCCGCATTGGTGACAGGCCCAGTACAAAAAAGCATTATCAATGATGCCGGTATCCCTTTTATCGGGCATACCGAGTTCTTTGCTGATCGTAGCCACTGTCCACGGGTGGTGATGATGCTAGCAACAGAAGAGCTACGAGTTGCTCTGGCAACCACCCATCTGCCGTTGTTGGCAGTGCCGGGGGCCATCACTCAGGCCAGCTTGCATGAAGTGATCACCATTCTTGATGGTGACCTGAAAACCAAATTTGGCATTCAGCAGCCACAGATTTATGTCTGTGGGCTTAATCCTCATGCGGGTGAAGGTGGCCATATGGGCCATGAAGAGATCGATACCATTATTCCTGCGCTGAATGCATTACGTCAGCAGGGGATAAACCTTATCGGCCCTCTTCCCGCAGATACCCTATTCCAGCCCAAATATCTGCAACACGCCGATGCAGTACTCGCGATGTATCATGATCAGGGGCTACCGGTGCTGAAATATCAAGGATTTGGCCGCGCAGTCAATATCACTCTCGGTTTGCCTTTTATCCGCACCTCAGTGGATCACGGTACCGCTTTAGAACTCGCCGCAAGCGGATCTGCCGATGTCGGCAGCTTCATTACGGCATTAAACTTAGCCATTAAAATGATAAATAACAGCAATGAATAATAGAGTCCACCAAGGGCATTTTGCCCGCAAACGCTTTGGACAAAACTTTTTAAACGATCAGTTTGTCATCGACAGTATTGTCTCTGCTATCCACCCCGTTCCCGGTGAAGCGGTAGTTGAGATCGGCCCCGGTTTAGGTGCATTAACCGAGCCAGTCGCAGCACGAATGGATCGCATGACGGTTATTGAGCTGGATCGTGACTTAGCCGCTCGACTGGCTAGCCATCCTCAGTTAAAAGACAAACTCACCATCCATCAACAAGACGCGATGAAGGTCAATTTCGCTGAATTGGCGGAGCTTGCAGGGCAGCCATTGCGGGTGTTTGGTAACTTGCCATACAACATCTCCACCCCGCTGATGTTCCATCTTTTCAGCTATACTAATGCTATTCGTGACATGCATTTCATGTTACAAAAAGAGGTCGTTAACCGCTTGGTTGCCGGGCCTAACAGTAAAGCTTATGGCCGTTTGACCGTAATGGCGCAATACTATTGCAACGTTATCCCCGTGTTGGAAGTACCGCCAACTGCATTTACCCCGGCCCCGAAAGTTGATTCGGCTGTGGTGCGCTTGATTCCACATGTGAACATGCCAAACCCGGTGGGTGATGTGCGTATGCTTACCCGCATTACCACGCAAGCATTCAACCAACGCAGAAAAACAGTGCGTAACAGCTTAGGTGATCTATTCACTGCAGAGCAGTTAATCGAATTAGGTATTGACCCAATATTGCGGGCAGAGAACATTTCGGTAGCGCAGTACTGCAAGCTGGCGAACTGGCTTTCAGCCCAATCGACACCGCAAGAATAAGCAGGAGCAGATCATGATTGAACAGCCTCGCGTTTGTGTACAGGTGCAAAGTATCTATGTGGAAACCCAATCGATACCTGATGAAGAACGTTTCGTCTTTGCCTATACCGTGACAATTCGTAATTTAGGCCGTTCAAATGTGCAACTGATGGGCCGCTATTGGTTAATCACCAATAGTAATGGCCGGCAGACTGAAGTTCAGGGTGAAGGGGTTATCGGCGAACAGCCGCTGATCCTGCCAGGTAATGAGTTTCAATATACCAGCGGCGCTGTTTTAGAGACCCCGCTGGGTACCATGGAAGGGCACTATGAGATGGTTGACCACCTAGGTCAGGCTTTCCGTACTGCGATTCCGGTGTTCCGCTTAGCGATCCCTACCCTGATCCATTAATTCTGACCTCAACTATGTCTACTTATCTTATTGGCGATGTGCATGGCTGTCTTGATGAGTTGCTTGCGCTATTGGCGCAGGTAAACTTCGATCCGCAGCAGGATAGATTGTGGCTAACCGGTGATTTAGTCGCCCGTGGCCCAGCTTCACTTGATGTTTTACGCTATGTTCGCTCATTAGGCCCGGCGGTTCGTATGGTTCTGGGTAACCATGATCTGCATTTACTGGCCGTCTTTGCAGGCATCAGCCGCAATAAACCTAAAGATCGTATCACACCGCTGCTAGAAGCACCTGATGCTGACGAATTGATTAATTGGCTACGTCGCCAACCGGTTTTGCAGGTTGATGACGAGTTAAAATTAATCATGGCCCACGCGGGGATCACCCCACAATGGGATATAGAAACCGCCAAGATGTGCGCCCGTGAAGTCGAATCAGTATTAAGCAGTGACAGCTATCCGCTATTCCTTGATGCAATGTATGGTGATATGCCGAACAACTGGTCACCCGAATTGACCGGGCTGGGGCGCTTGCGCTTTAGCACCAATGCACTGACCCGTATGCGTTTCTGCTTCCCTAATGGGCAGTTGGATATGATTTGCAAAGATACGCCAGATAATGCCCCAGCCCCACTTAAACCTTGGTTCGAACTACCAAGGCTTGTCGATCCTGAATATTCGATTATTTTTGGTCACTGGGCATCACTGGAAGGTAAAGGTGTTCCGGAAGGTATTTATGGGCTGGATACGGGCTGCTGCTGGGGTGGCGACTTAACCATGCTCCGTTGGGAGGATAAACGTTATTTCACTCAACATGCATTTAAAGTTGCAGCCGAAACCAGTGGCGTTGATGACTCTGCCGCTGCATCAGAAGATCCACCAAACTACTTATAAAGTGGTGAGGGAGTAAAGCGTCCGCGCCAGGAATGGCGCGGGTCAAGCCTCTGGGGATATTTTTTCAAAGGGCAGACGGCATCTTTACAATCTACCTGTTCTCTCCGCAAGCGGCGCTTTGTCAATAACCTCAAAGCCCATTTTAGCTTTTCTGCAAAATCTAAATAGGGGCAATAGCCTTTAGCGACGTTCCAGAATCTCGAAGCAATAGCTGTGAGAGTTGGCTTCGTCCGCATCATGAAACTCGCTGAATGTGCTTTCCCACTCATCTGGTTCATAGTCAGGGAAATGGGTATCACCACCAACTTCAGCATCAATATGGGTTAGATACATGCGATTGGCACGGTCTAAAAATTGGTTATAGACTCGCCCCCCCCCCATGACCATCACCTCTTGCGCATCACCAGCGAAAGAGAGCGCCTCATCAATAGAGGTTGCCCAGGTCACACGGTCATCAGTGCCCGGTTGACTACTGATAACAATATTCAAGCGCCCCGGTAGAGGGCGACCAATGGATTCGAAAGTTTTACGGCCCATAATAACCGGCTTATTTAGCGTGTTACGTTTGAACCACGCTAAATCCGCAGGTAAGTGCCATGGCATGGCGTTTTCCATACCGATAACGCGATCCGCTGCCAGTGCAGCGATCAGGCTGATAATCATTGTTAAACCCTGTATGTAGGCTACAAGAGCCAGTACCGAAAAATTGCTCACACTATACGTAAAGCCGAAACCAGCGTCGATAGCGATAAGCAGGCTAATCACACATATAAGACAGCTCTTAGCCCGATACCAAAACAGAGAACAAAAAAAGCCTTATACACCAGGACGTTTGCGATATAGCCATAATCCCGGCAAAGATAAACCAATCGACAACGCACCAACAATAAATGATGCTTTCAAGAAATTAGTCACCATAGTGGACATCAATGCCTCGGTGTAACCCATATGCGAAATCTCCACCACTGATATCATCGCGGTATAAGCAGAGATTCCGGGGAACATTGGGATCACAGCAGCAACAGTGAAAACTTTGGGGTGCGCCAGTAGCCAGCGCGACCAATTAATCCCGATCACCCCAATCATAATCGAGGCCAATAACGAAGCCAGTTCGATATTCATGCCAAAATGAACCATCAACATGCGCGAACCGTGACCTATTGCCCCCAGTAGTGCGCAATAGCGCAATGCACGCACCGGCACATTAAACACCATCGCAAAACCCAATGCCGGAATGGCGGCCAACACCATATCTTGCAGTAACGCCCAGAGTAAACTCACGACCACCCCCGCAATCCCCAAAGCGCCATAGCAAATATCACCCCAATACAGGTGGATAGAGTAAGCAAACTGGCCATCGCCCAACGTGCTAACCCAGTATTAACATGCCCTTTGAACATATCCGCGACAGCATTAATCAGCGGGAAACCGGGTACCAAGAGCAATACACTGGCGGCCATCGCCACACTGGATGCCTCATGGAAAAAGGGTAGCCGCATCAATAAGCCAGATGCCGATGTCGCGACAAATGCTGTGATGCAGAAATTGATCAGCGGATTCATATGGCGAGCCGTCAGGCTTTGACGCACAAACATCGCCAACCCACTGGCAATAAAGGCGATGGAAAATGCATCCCAACCGCCGCCATTGAGTTTACTAAAGCAGCCACAAGACAGTGCGACCATCACAACCACCAGCCAGCGCGGATAACGCAGCGGTTTGATATTCTCAAAACGCTTATCTACCCCCTTCGCATCCAGCAGATGATGCTCCACCAAAATGACAATATGCTGAACCTCAGTGACCACCTGCATATTGATACCGCGGTCAGCATTTTTACGGGTAGAGGTCAGGCAATTACCCTGACTGATGGTGGTCAAAACAACCGCATTGGCTGAGATGGAGCTTTCGACACTGTCCATTCCCAGTGCGATACCCAAACGGGCAGATAGCTGCTCAACCAGCATACTTTCTGCGCCATGTTGCAACAGTAGCAGAGCGCATTTGATGCACAATCGTGTAATCTCCCGCTGCTGCTGATGCGGCACTTCACTGCTTATTACATTCTCCAGGCTCATATTTGTGCATCACTATCCGTCAAAAGAGTAAAAACCCGTCAAAAGAGCAAAAGATGAGTGCTCAATATCATCACTACCGACAATCAAACCATCACAGATAACTAATAAGGATAATGCAAGGAGAGTCCAGTGGCGCTATTATCGCCAGAACGCACCACTCTGACTGGGTAATCCTTATGCTTGAAACTTCATTATTCGTCGCAACTATTGCTACCTTAGGGATGCTCTCCCCCGGCCCCGATTTTTTTCTGGTCATTAAAAACGCCGCCCGCTATCGCCGCCCTGCAGCCATGATGACCGCACTCGGCGTCATTTTGGGTGTAGCCACACATATGTCTTACTGCGTGGCGGGTCTGGCCGTGGTTATCACCACCACCCCCTGGCTATTCAATCTGCTGAAATATGCCGGTGCCTGCTATTTGATTTGGATTGGTATCCAAGCCCTGCTGTCGCGGGGAGAGAGCAAGCTCAGTATTGATAACGCAGCATACTCTCCCATCACGCTGAAAGCCGCATTCTTGCAGGGATACCTTTGCAACTTATTGAATCCCAAAGCAACACTGTTCTTCCTCGCCGTTTTCACTCAAATATTGCAGATAGACTCCGGCGTGGGTGAAAAACTATGGTACGCCTCAATCATCTGGGTACTGGCCGTGATCTGGTGGCCTCTGCTGGTGATTCTGATTCAAAGTGCGCCAGTGCGCCGTGGTTTGGCAAAAGCACAAAAAGTGGTCGATAAGCTACTGGGTGGGCTATTAATCGGTTTGGGTATCAAAGTCGCTTTAAGCTAGTTAAACCGGCTGTGAGCCACCGGGCTATAAGCTACTCCCCATAACCCGCATGAATATTGATCTTCACCAATGTTGTTTATGAACAATACTATCGTTTATGAATAATACTTTTGCGCATAAGAAACACTGTATCTGCAAGTAAAAAGCGCGATCTTATAAATAATAAGCATAAAAAAGGGCGATGTTTCCATCGCCCCCTTTCTGACAACCAAAATTAGCCTTTCATATTCTTAATCTTGGCGTGCATCTCTTGCACTGAAATCACTTGTTCGGTTGGGTCTGCATTTAAGGCCATTGCCGTTGCAAAGCCACCATTCAAGGTGGTGTCGTAGTGCACCTTATATTGCAAAGCGCTGCGGCGGATCAGTTTGGAATCTTCAATCGCCTGACGCCCTGCCGTTGTATTCACGATATAGGTGTACTCGCCATTCTTAATACGGTCCTGAATGTGTGGACGGCCTTCATGCACCTTGTTGACCAAGCGCGGATTGATCCCTGCTTCGCCCAGCACCACCGCAGTACCGTGAGTCGCATCCAGTTCAAAGCCCTGTTTCAGCAGTTTCGCCGCCAGATCAACCACCCGATGCTTATCACCCTCACGAACCGATAACAGCGCCCGACCACTCTTTTTCATGCCTGATTGACTGCCCAGCATCGCTTTAGAGAAAGCTTCTGCGAAGGTACGGCCAACCCCCATGACTTCACCGGTAGAGCGCATTTCTGGCCCTAAAATCGGGTCAACACCAGGGAATTTATTAAACGGCAATACCACCTCTTTTACCGAGTAATAAGGCGGAATAATCTCTTCGGTAATACCTTGCTCAGCCAGTGACTGCCCCACCATCACGCGCGCGGCAATTTTTGCCAGTGGCATACCGGTCGCTTTAGAGACGAATGGTACGGTACGGGCCGCTCGTGGGTTAACTTCAATCAGGTAAACTTCATTGTTCTTGACCGCAAACTGCACGTTCATCAGGCCACGAACACACAACTCGAAGGCCAGTTTTTCTACTTGCTGGCGCATCACATCCTGAATCTCTTTGCTCAGGGTGTAGGCAGGCAATGAGCAGGCTGAGTCACCGGAGTGAACCCCAGCTTGCTCGATATGTTCCATAATGCCGCCGATGAGCACGCGCTCGCCGTCGCAAATGGCATCTACATCCACCTCAACCGCATCATCAAGGAAGCGGTCCAACAGCACCGGCGCATCGTTCGAGACACTCACCGCATTTTGGAAGTAACGGCGCAGGTCGACTTCGTCATACACGATCTCCATTGCGCGCCCACCCAAGACATAGGATGGGCGAACCACCAGCGGATAACCCAGACCGGTCGCTTTCTCTACGGCCTGTTCAATCGTGGCAACCGTGGCGTTCGCTGGCTGTTTCAGGCCCAGACGATTAACCGCCTGTTGGAAACGTTCACGGTCTTCAGCGCGGTCGATAGCATCCGGGCTAGTCCCAATCACTGGCACACCAGCCGCTTCCAATTCACGGGCCAATTTCAATGGCGTCTGGCCACCATACTGCACGATAACGCCCTGCGGCTTCTCGATACGCACGATTTCCAGCACATCTTCCAGCGTAACTGACTCGAAGTAGAGGCGATCAGAGGTGTCGTAGTCGGTTGATACTGTTTCTGGGTTACAGTTCACCATGATGGTTTCGTAACCATCTTCACGCAGCGCCAATGAGGCGTGCACGCAGCAATAGTCGAACTCAATCCCTTGGCCGATACGGTTCGGCCCGCCCCCCAGCACCATCACTTTCGGACGATCACTGGTTGGGTTGGATTCGCACTCTTCCTCGTAGGTAGAGTACATGTAGGCAGTATCGGTAGAGAACTCCGCCGCACAGGTGTCTACTCGCTTGTAGACCGGATGCAGACCATGCTTGTAGCGCAGTTTACGCACTTCGCTCTCCGCCGCGCCGACCAATTTCGCCAGACGAGCATCGGCAAAACCTTTGCGTTTCAACTGGCGCATAAACTCGGCATTCAGGCCATTAATGCCGCACTCCGCCACATTCTCTTCCAGGCGAACCAGCTCTTCAATCTGCACCAGGAACCAGCGATCAACGTTGGTCAGATTGAAAACGCCATCAACCGACATCCCAGCACGGAAGGCATCGGCGATGTACCAAATACGATCAGAACCCGCCTCTTTCAATTCACGACGAATTTTGGTCAGCGCTTCGGGGTCATCCAGACTCACTTTCGGATCAAAACCTGTTGCACCCACCTCCAAACCGCGCAGCGCTTTTTGCAGTGACTCCTGCAACGTGCGGCCAATAGCCATGACTTCACCGACAGATTTCATCTGCGTAGTCAGACGATCATTAGCACCGGCAAACTTTTCGAAGTTAAAGCGAGGGATCTTGGTCACAACGTAGTCAATGGATGGCTCGAAGGAGGCAGGGGTACGACCGCCAGTGATGTCATTCATCAACTCATCCAGCGTATAACCCACCGCCAGTTTGGCGGCAATCTTGGCAATCGGGAAGCCCGTTGCTTTAGAGGCCAGCGCGGAGGAGCGGGAGACACGTGGATTCATTTCAATCACAATCAAACGGCCATTTTTCGGGTTAACCGAGAACTGCACGTTAGAACCACCGGTTTCTACGCCGATTTCACGCAGTACTGCCATCGAGGCATTACGCATGATTTGATACTCTTTATCGGTCAGTGTTTGGGCAGGGGCGACAGTGATGGAGTCACCGGTATGGATACCCATGGCATCGAAGTTTTCGATGGCGCAGACGATGATACAGTTGTCGTTTTTATCGCGAACAACTTCCATCTCATACTCTTTCCAGCCAATCAGTGACTCATCGATCAGCAACTCTTTAGTTGGCGACAAATCCAGGCCGCGCTCACAAATTTCTTCAAACTCTTCGCGGTTATAAGCAATACCGCCACCCGTGCCACCCATGGTAAAAGAGGGGCGGATGATGCAAGGGAAGCCCACATCTGCCGCGACGGCCAGCGCTTCTTCCATATTATGGGCAATACCTGAGCGGGCGGTATCCAGACCAATTTTCTTCATCGCGATATCAAAGCGACGGCGGTCTTCTGCTTTATCAATGGCATCGGCGGTGGCACCAATCATGGTGACGCCAAATTCAGCCAGCACACCTTGGCGCTCCAGTTCCAGCGCACAGTTCAGTGCGGTTTGCCCCCCCATGGTTGGCAAAACAGCGTCTGGGCGCTCTTTTTCGATGATCTTACGCACCACTTCCCAGTGGATCGGCTCGATATAGGTTGCATCGGCCATCTCAGGGTCGGTCATGATGGTCGCGGGGTTTGAGTTCACCAGAATGACGCGGTAACCCTCTTCACGCAGCGCTTTACAAGCCTGAGCGCCGGAGTAGTCAAACTCACAAGCCTGGCCGATAACGATAGGGCCTGCGCCCAGAATCAGGATGCTTTTTATATCTGTACGTTTTGGCATGGTAATCGCTCCTGATTAATTATGGGTATGGCTAGCGGCGGTGGCGCGATAAGCTTCAATCAGCTCAATAAAGTGATCAAACAACGGGGCGGCATCATGTGGCCCTGGGCTGGCTTCTGGGTGACCCTGGAAGCTGAAGGCTGCTTTATCGGTGCGGTGAATCCCTTGCAGAGAACCATCAAATAGCGAAACGTGCGTCTTACGCAGGTTGGATGGCAATGTGCTTTCATCTACTGCGAAACCATGGTTCTGTGCAGTAATCATCACGCAATCTGCATCCAAATCTTTCACTGGATGGTTGCCACCGTGGTGACCAAACTTCATTTTTACCGTTTTTGCGCCACTGGCCAGTGCCAATAATTGGTGACCTAAGCAGATACCAAACACCGGGATATCGGTTTCCAGGAAGCGCTTAATCGCCGCGATCGCATAGTCGCATGGCTCTGGGTCCCCTGGGCCGTTGGACAAGAAAATGCCATCTGGATTCAGCTTCAGAACCTCTGAAGCCGGGGTTTGCGCCGGAACCACCGTCAGGCGGCAACCGCGATCGACCAGCATACGCAGGATATTGCGTTTCACACCGTAATCGTAAGCCACGACGTGGAAGGGCAAATCTTCTGGCTGCTGCGCTGCAGGCAGATCATCTTCCAGTGTCCAACTGCCTTGCAGCCACTTATAGCTATCCTTGGTGGTCACTTCTTTCGCCAAATCCATCCCTTTCAAACCGGGGAAGGCTTTCGCTTTTTCCAACGCCAAAGCGGCATCAGATAAGTCACCCACAATAATGCAGCCGTTTTGCGCACCTTTCTCACGCAGCAACCGGGTCAGCTTGCGGGTATCGATATCAGCAATCGCCACAATGTTGTGACGTTTGAGATACTCAGCTAAGCCTTCTTCACTGCGGTAGTTGCTGGCGATCAATGGCAGGTCACGAATAACAAGACCTTGGGCGTGTACTGCGGAGGATTCTTCATCGGAGGCATTAGTGCCGACATTGCCGATATGAGGATAAGTAAGAGTAACGATCTGGCGGGAGTAGGAAGGATCAGTGAGGATTTCTTGATAACCGGTCATCGACGTATTGAAGACCACTTCCCCCACTGCCGTACCCTCTGCCGTACCCTCTGCCCCGATGGCCCGACCGTGAAATTGGGTTCCGTCTTCGAGAACCAATAGCGCTGACTTAATCAAAACACCCTCCAAGGAATAAACAGTCACATTATTTGCATATTAATTCACATCTAGCGATCTAAATCAATGCAAAAACCGCCCTCAAAGCTAATTTTTGGCAAATTGGGCGCATTTTAATGATGAGTGATGCTCTTGTCTAGCCAAAATGCCACTTCTTCTCTATTTTTTGCCGTTCTCATCAAAAATAGTGGGTTATAGCGACAAAAACAGATGCTAACTTAACATAGTAAACGGTTGCGAGGGTAAGTGACTGGAAAATATCCTTCTGGGGAGATAAAAATCAGTACCAGTGCCTAATGAGAGGATAAAAAGATAGGAAATCAGATGAAAACATGAAAAAACAGATATTACATAATGAATAACTGACAAAACACTCTATTTAATTAGAAAATAAAAAAGGACAATAAAATATTGCCCTATTATCAAATGATTATGATAAAAACAACCACATCACTGGCTGTGCTTTACACCTTTAAAGTTGATTCAAATTCAGTACATCTCGCATATCAAACTGACCATTATCATGCTCAGACACCCAAATCGCAGACTTAACTGCACCATTGGCAAATGTCATGCGGCTGGTTGCTTTATGTGTGATTTCAACCCGCTCGCCAATGTCAGCAAACATCGCGGTATGTTCACCAACGATATCGCCAGCCCGCACCGTCGCAAAGCCTATCGTGCCGGGTTTACGCTCACCGGTATGACCTTCACGACTATAGACTGCATGATCTTTTAGTGACCAGCCCAATGAATCGGCAATAGCTTCGCCCATGGCAAGAGCCGTCCCTGAAGGCGCATCAACTTTGTGTCTGTGGTGCGCTTCAATAATCTCGATATCGGTGTAGTCGCCCATCACTTTTGCTGCTTTTTCGAGCAACTTGAGCACTACATTCACCCCAACACTGAAGTTGGCCGCGAAGACAATGCCAATATCAGCTGCCGCTGCACTGATGGCCGCCTTACCTGCATCATCAAAGCCAGTTGTGCCGATAACCATCGCTTTGCGGTGCTGACGGCAAATGGCTAAATGTACCAGCGTACCTTCTGGGCGAGTAAAATCGATCAACACATCAAAATGGTCAATTACACTTAATAAATCATCACTTACAGCAATACCTAGCAAGCCTGTTCCGGCCAACTCACCAGCGTCACTGCCGACCAAAGTGGAGCCGACGCGCTCAACTGCTGCCCCCAACACAACGCCATCTGTCTGGGTAATTGCCTGAATAAGTTGCCGGCCCATACGGCCACCCGCGCCGACAACAGCGATACGAATAGTTGAATTGGTCATGATTGCTCCTAATGTTGTGTCATCTACCCTGACAAGAGTTCAGATTAGCCGCCCGCTATGGACTCTGCCAGTCTATTTAATCTGTATTAGAAAAAAATGATATACGTTCACTTTTATCAGCAATACCACTTAGCGGCTTAAATAGCGCCAATTGATCTCACTTCAGCAGCGCCCAACTCATCTGGCCTCAATGCCATAGCGCTTAGTCTGCCATTTTGGTGTTATTCCGCATATTCATTCAGTTAAGGCGCAATATATTCCATCGCTCACGATTATGGGTTCTGCTGGATCTACCTTGCCACCATAATAAAAATGCCGTTTTGCCGATAAAAAAAGCAGCCACTGAGGGCTGCTGATATCACTTAACGAATACATGCTGAGAAATTAAAAGTGAGGTTAATCGATCTGTTTAATATCAACACGTAATTCTTTGGGAACTTCGAAGACAATACTCTCTTCGCGGCCACTAAGTTCAATGGAGCCGCCGGCGCCGAGTGCTTGCAGGCGAGCAATCACTTGCTGTACCAGTATATCCGGGGCCGAGGCACCTGCCGTGACACCAATCCGCGCCGCTCCCAGCAACCATGACTCTTGGATATCAACCGCAGAGTCAATCAGGTAGGCCGGTTTCCCCATGCGCTGTGCCAGTTCGGCTAAACGGTTGGAGTTAGATGAGTTTTTCGAGCCAACCACCAGCACCAGATCGGCATCATTCGCCAAATTCCGCACCGCTTCTTGCCGGTTGGTAGTGGCGTAGCAGATATCATCTTTACGCGGGCCAACAATCTTCGGAAAACGTTTATGTAAGGCATCGATAACCGCAGAGGTGTCGTCGACAGACAAGGTCGTCTGTGTCATAAAGCACAGATTATTCTCGTCTTTTACATTCAGCCCCCAGACATCATCCGGTGACTCAACCAGATACATCCCCCCTTTCGGGTTACTGTATTGCCCCATCGTCCCTTCGACTTCTGGATGACCTGCGTGGCCTATCAGGATAGCTTCTTTACCTTTACGACTGGCGCGCGCAACCTCCATGTGCACCTTAGTCACCAACGGGCAGGTCGCATCAAACAGCATCGTCAACTTACGCTCACGGGCTTCTGCGCGAACGGCCTGCGAAACGCCATGGGCCGAGAAAATCAGAATGGAGCCATCGGGCACCTCAGAGATCTCTTCGATAAAGATAGCCCCGCGCTCACGCAGGCTATCAACCACATAGCGGTTATGGACCACTTCATGCCGCACATAAATTGGCGCGCCATACATCTCGATAGCACGCTCAACAATACTGATAGCCCGATCAACGCCTGCGCAAAAGCCGCGTGGATTAGCCAGCAATATCTGCATGGATAGCCTCCTGTTGGGGGTCAATCTCCAGCACTTCAATTTCAAAGCTGACGACATGCCCTGCCAACGGGTGATTAAAATCAACAGTAATGGACTCTTCTGCCACCTCTCGCACCACACCTGGCATTTCACTGCCATCGCGAGCGGTAAACAGCATGATGGTACCAGCATCTGGCACCCCGGTTAGCGCAAAGTCACGCTGAGTAAAATACTGAACCAGATCAGGACTTTCTAAGCCAAACGCATCTTCAGGTTGTAAAGTGAAAGTGTGCTTAGCACCCACTTTCAAACCAATCAGCTGCTGCTCTAGCGCGTCAGAAAGACTATCATCACCTAAACGAAACAGCGCAGGCTTCCCGTGAATATGGGTTGATTCAGCCGTGGAGCCATCTTCCAGCTTCAGAGTAAAGTGCACCAGTACAGCACTGCTGTCTTGTACCTGATAGCCTTGTACAACTTCGGACATATCACTCACCTTTATCAATCGCCGTTTTATCAGCCGGACTCAAGAAGCCTTCAAATATCACCAACGCAGCACCAATGCAGATCGCGACATCAGCTAGATTGAACGTCGGGAAATGCCAGTTATTGACGTAAAAATCGATGAAGTCGTTCACTGCGCCATGCACTAAGCGGTCAAATAAGTTGCCGAGTGCACCACCGATAATTAATGCGTATGCACAGTTTATCAGGCGTTGTTTTGCTGTTGAGCGATACATCATCACCATCAATATAACTGAGATGCCGATGGCTATCCCAGCAAAGAACCAGCGCTGCCAGCCACTTTTGTCCGCCAGGAAGCTAAATGCCGCGCCATAATTCTGTGCGTAAGTCATATTGAAAAAAGGAATCAGTGGCATAGATTCATACAGCGCAAAGTGGGTCATGACCCACTGTTTGCTGCCAAGATCCAAAATCACCACCAGCACCGCCAGCCATAGCCAGCGCAATCCGGTCGAACAAATTGGCTTACTCATTAGGCAAATTTACGCTCTTCACCGTCACCGGCAACGTTAGTGACACAGCGGCCGCACAGCTCAGCATGTTCCGCTACCAAACCGACGTCTTGAGTGTAGTGCCAGCAACGTGGGCACTTCTCACCGTCAGCTTTATTAAAGGTAATTTTCAGCCCTGCAATCAGTTCACTTTGCAGCGCATCATCACCTGCTTCGGCATAATCTGCGACTTTCGCAGCAGAGGTCAGTAACACAAAGCGCAATTCGTCCTGCAAACTGTTCAAACGTGCAGCCAATTCAGACTCTGCGTATAGGGTCACTGCGGCTTCCAGAGAACCGCCGATACGTTTATCGCTACGGGCTTGCTCTAAGACTTTGTTCACTTCGCCACGGACTTTCAACAGCTCGGCCCAGAAAGTATCGTTCATGCTCTCGTCGCCCGCCAATCCGAACAGCCCGTCATACCACTCTTCAGTGAAGACGTATTGCGGACGTTCCCCTGGCAGTTGATTCCAGATCTCGTCTGCAGTGAAGGACATGATTGGTGCCATCCAGCGAACCAATGCTTCGGCGATATGGAATAGCGCAGTCTGGCAGCTACGGCGGGCAACGCTGTCGCCTTTCGCGGTGTACTGGCGGTCTTTGATGATATCCAGATAGAAGGAGCCCATCTCAACCGAACAGAACTGCATCAATCGCTGTACCACCAAGTGGAAATCATAATTTTCATACGCTGCCATGATCTCGGCTTGAGCGGCTTGAGCACGGCCCACGGCCCAGCGATCTACCACCACCATCTCTTCGGGTTTCACCTGATGCTGCGCTGGATCAAAACCATTCAGGTTAGCCAGCAAGAAGCGCGCGGTGTTACGGATACGGCGATAGGAGTCAGCGGAACGTTTCAGAATTTCGTCAGAAACAGCGATTTCGCCGGTATAGTCAGTCGATGCCACCCACAAGCGCAGAATGTCGCCACCCAGTTTGTTCATCACATCTTGCGGGCTGATGGTGTTGCCGATGGATTTGGACATTTTACGGCCCTGACCATCAACGGTGAAGCCGTGAGTCAGCACCTGACGATAAGGCGCTTTGCCCTTCATCGCGGTTGCAATCATCAGTGACGACATAAACCAACCACGGTGCTGGTCAGAACCTTCCAGATACATATCTGGGCTATGACCACCAAACTCTGGGCGCACGTCAACCACCGAAGAGTGAGTTGAACCTGAGTCAAACCAGACGTCTAGCGTGTCTGGCACTTTGGTGTAATCGGCAGCATCGGCACCTAAAATCTCAGCAAGATCCAGATCCCACCATGCTTGAATACCGTCTTGCTCAACACGTTTGGCCACTTCTTCCATCAGCTCAGTGCTGCGCGGGTGAAGTGCTTCGGTCTCTTTGTGCACAAACAGAGACATCGGCACGCCCCAAGTACGCTGGCGCGAAATACACCAATCTGGGCGATTAGCCACCATGGTTTCGATACGCGCCTGGCCCCAATCTGGGATCCACTGCACACCTTTGATCTCTTCCAGTGACTGCTTACGCAAACCTTTCTGATCCATGCTGATAAACCATTGTGGCGTAGCACGGAAGATAATTGGCGTTTTGTGACGCCAGCAGCATGGGTAGCTGTGGACCAGTTTTTCAACTTTCAGCAGTGCGCCTTTCTCGCGCAGCAGCTCAACGATCACATCGTTGGCTTTAAACACAAACAGACCATCTAGCGTTGGATAAGTCCCCGCCAAATAGCAGCCGTTCGGGCCAACCGGATTCGCCACTTCCAAACCATATTTTTGACCGATAACAAAGTCATCTGGGCCATGGCCTGGGGCCGTGTGCACCGCGCCAGTACCGGCATCCAGTGTTACGTGATCGCCTAAAATCGCCGGGACGTCAAAGCCCATAAACGGATGGTTAAAGCGCAGCAGTTCGAGATCAGCGCCTTTGCAGCTTCCCAACACCGCCCATTCAGCGATACCGGCGCGCTTCATAACACTCTCAACCAGATCTTCCGCCAGAATCAGGCATTCGCCGTCAACCTGCACCAGTTGATAGATGTACTCAGCATTCAGCGAAATTGCACGGTTGGCGGGCAGGGTCCATGGCGTGGTAGTCCAGATAACCAGTGAAATTGGGCCGTTGACCTGAGTTGCGCCAAATTTTGCACTCACGGCGGCAGCATCGACGGCATTAAAACGCACATCAATAGAAGGTGAGGTTTTGTCGTAATATTCAACTTCAGCTTCAGCCAATGAGGAGCCGCAATCAGTACACCAATGTACCGGCTTCGCGCCTTTGTGCAGGTGGCCGTTATCAATGATTTTGCTTAACGCACGAATGATATTGGCTTCGGTTTTGAAATCCATCGTCAAATAGGGATGGTCCCAATCGCCCAATACGCCCAGGCGGATAAAGTCCGCTTTCTGGCCTTCAACCTGTTCAGCCGCATATTTGCGGCAGGCAGCACGGAACTCCGCGGCACTAACTTTCTCGCCCGGCTTACCAATTAGCTGCTCAACTTTTAACTCGATCGGCAGACCGTGGCAGTCCCAACCTGGGATATAAGGTGAGTCGTAGCCAGCCATTCCTTTCGATTTAACAATAATATCTTTGAGAATTTTGTTAACAGAGTGACCAATGTGAATGTTGCCGTTCGCATAAGGAGGGCCGTCGTGCAAAATAAAGGTCTTTTTACCTTTCTTGGCCGTACGAACAATCCCATACAGATCCTGCTCATACCAACGTTTCAGCATGTCAGGTTCACGCTTAGCCAGATCGCCGCGCATCGGGAACCCTGTTTCAGGTAAATTCAGGGTATTCTTGTAGTCACTCATTAGATTCTCGGTTCCGTTTCGGCTAGAAATATTAAACCGGTGTCTTTAGCCCGAAAAATGTTCGGGCCGTCACCACATCATTGGCGATTTGCTGCTTCAGGGCATCGAGCGAAGCAAAACGCTGTTCATTGCGCAGTTTTGCGCGGAGCACCACATCAATATGACGCCCATAAAGATCCATTGTGACATCAAGCAGATGAACCTCTAGCTGCTGGCGAACACCGGCAACAGTAGGCCGGGTGCCAATATTGGCAACACCGGGCAATGGCTCTGGACCCAAGCCATAAACATCAACCGCATACACTCCTTTTACCGGAGCGACTAAACGTTTTAACGGCAAATTCGCCGTGGGGAAGCCAATCGTCCGCCCCAGTTCATCACCGTGAACCACACGGCCAGAAATACTGTACGGGTGACCAAGTAACACCTCAGCCTGCACCAGATCGTCATCATGAAGCGCCTGACGAATCGCGGTGCTGCTAATGCGTAACCCGCTGTCACAGAAGCTGTCAGTGCTGATGACATCAAAGCCAAATTCAGCCCCCGCCTGTTGTAACAGCTGAAAATCCCCCTGACGCTCTGCGCCAAAGCGGAAATCATCGCCAACCGTTAAAAACTTAACACCCAACTTCTCTACCAGCAACTGAGCAACGAAAGCTTGCGCAGTATTCGCTGCAAAACGCGGATCAAATTTAACGCACAATAAGTAGTCAACACCCGCTTCGGCCAGATATCGAGCTTTATCACGCAAGCGCGTCAGCCGTGCTGGTGCTTTGTCCGCTGCAAACAATTCCAGTGGTTGCGGTTCAAATATCATGACCATAACGGGCAGCCCTAAACGCTGACCTTCGCGCTTTAACTGCTCCAATAGGGCTTGATGTCCGCGATGGACACCATCAAAGTTACCGATAGTTAGCACGCAACCATGGTGGCGTGCCCGGATATTATGTATACCGCGAATTAGCTCCATAGCTGGCTCAAAACAGTGGAAATCGCCGGATTATACCTTGTACAGCGGTTAAGGTTAACCCGCGATTGGCACCTTTAATCGAAAGTCATACCATTTTGCCAATATTATGCAGGTAAAATCCCTTTTACTGACTTTATCCTGTAGAATACGCTCGCCGTTGAATACAGAAGCAGGCTGAGATTTTTACAAGAACCACCGTCGAATCCCTTCGAGGCAGTGAACTGTGGAATTTTCTTTCGAAAGACTGTATTCCACAGCGCGAAGCTGGTAAAATCCCGCTCCATCACAACGTAGCAAGTGCCGCCCGTACAAACGGCGCTTATTTGCACAAATCCATTGACAAACGAAGGCTAAAAGGGCATATTCCTCGGCCTTTGAATTGTCCTCAATAGAATATATTTGGGAGTTGGACCTTGGCTAATATCAAATCAGCTAAGAAACGCGCCGTACAGTCTGAGAAACGCCGCAAGCATAACGCTAGCCGTCGCTCAATGGTGCGTACCTTCATTAAGAAGGTGTATGCGGCAATTGCAGCTGGCGATAAAGACGCAGCGCAAAAAGCATTTAATGAAATGCAACCAATCGTGGATCGTCAGTCCTGTAAAGGTCTGATCCACAAAAACAAAGCAGCACGTCATAAGTCAAACTTAGTCGCGCAAATCAACGCAATGCAGTAATGCATTATGTTGGTTGCTTAGTAAAAAGACCGGCCTAGGCCGGTTTTTTTATGTCCATCGTTTGGCTATCATCCCACTGTTTCACTACCTCACCGCCAGCAGAACAATAGTGCCATCACCAAATAGCGCATATTTTAGCCACTCAATCACCAAAACCATTCATTAGCCGGTAAAAAGGGCTGAAAAATCTTTATTACATACCCGCTGTACTGCTGGATGTTGGATCATCCGTTCAGCAAAAATGACGTAATACTCTTCCTGCACATTATCCAGTCGGCCAATTTCAACAATTTGATCATCTTTGGCATAAGTATCAGCAGCGTAAATTGTGGGTGCGACAAAAATGGCATTGTTATAGATAGCAAAAGCGTTCATCAGCGCTGCATCATCAAACTCCCCCAAAATTTCTACTTGTAGCCCTTTGCTGTTAATCCAGTTCAGTAATTTGCGCCCAAGCATGGAACGGCGCCCGGGGATCAACAGCGGTTTCTGTTGCAAACAGGCTGGGAAAGATAAATCTGGGATAGGTTGACGGCAATAAAAACTTACACTGCATTCACCAAGTTTGACCGAGAACAGCCCCTCTTGCTGGCTAGAATCTACCGGGCAATCTGACAGAATCATATCCAGCTTATGCTGGCTTAACTGCTCGAGCAGCATCTCATGGGTTGATTCGAAACAGCGCAGATGAATTTTTTCATTATCAACTACCGCCGTTTCCAGCACCTGGCTCACCAAGCGCTTGGATAAAGCATCGGCAACACCCACGTCGAAGAGCAGATTGGACTCTTTGCGATAGTTAACAATATCCAGCATTTCATGGCTGAGCATGAACATTTTATCGGCATAGCGGAAGACCAATTGCCCCAACTCCGACGGCACTAAACCTCGCCCCTGGCGCTTAAACAGTTTACCGCCCAGCCGCTCTTCCAAGGCTTTAATTTGGCCGGTAATGGTTTGTGGCGTCAGGAATAACGCGCCGGCCGCTCCCACAACGGAGCCCTCCTTGCAGACCTGCCAAAAATAGTAAAGATGATTGAAATTGATATGTGACACTCGCATGTTGTTATCTCCTTAACATATCGCGAAGCCAGGTATGGCCCCATGCACGATAAAACACTCCCTGTTTTAGACTTCACAGACTGTGAGCCAGGAATTCCATCAAGTAAAACTGCCGATGCCTTTGTCTGACATCGGCAATACCAATACATTGGGTAGCTATTACATTGGACTCTTTAGCTGCTTTTTTTATTCGCCGGAAGCACCAGGCGCAACAAGCTGTAACCCACAATCGCTGCAGCGGTCGAACCTAGCAATATCCCCAGTTTGGAATAGGTGGTCAGAGCAAGATCCGCGCCTTCAAACGCCAGTGAAGCAATAAATATCGACATTGTAAAGCCGATACCACAGAGCACTGAAACGGCGAAAATCTGCTTAAAGTTTATCGCATCGGGCAGTTTAGCAATCCCTAACTTAACCGCGAGCCAACTAAAGATGAAAATCCCCAGTGGCTTACCAATAAACAGACCACTCGCGATCCCTAAGGGCAGTAACGATGTCAGCCCGGAGAGAGAGACCCCCTGTAGCGAAACCCCTGCATTGGCAAAAGCAAATAGTGGCAGAATCAAATAAGCCACCCACGGGTGCAAACCATGTTCCAGCGATTCAGAAGGTGAATGCTTATTTTTGGTATGTAGCGGGATCATAAAGCCAACAATGACTCCAGCTAAGGTTGCATGTACGCCTGACTTAAGAATGCAGACCCACAGCACCAACCCCACCAGCAAATAGGCAGAAGTTTTCCCGACGCCACGCCAGTTCATGTAGCCCAGTAGCGCAATGGCCGCAGCGGCGATCCCCAAGGCTTGCACCGAAACCTCATGGGTATAAAACAGCGCAATAATAATGATGACACCCAGATCATCAATAATTGCCAGTGCCAGTAAAAACACTTTCAGACTGGTCGGTACGCGGTTCCCCAAAAGCGCCATGACACCAAGGGCAAAGGCGATATCCGTTGCGGCCGGAATTGCCCAGCCTTGGCGAGTGACTTCATCCGCCCCATTAAACAGTAAATAGATCAGGGCAGGTGCCAACATGCCGCCCAAGGCCGCAATCGCCGGAAAAACCGCTTTATCACGGCCGGCCAATGAACCTTCCATCAGCTCGCGCTTAACTTCCAAGCCAACAACAAGAAAGAATACCGCCATTAAGCCATCGTTAATCCACAACAATAGCGGCTTACTGATATCCAGCGACGCAATTTTTACTGATACCGGCACATCAAGAAATGATTGATAAATCCCTTGAAGCTGGGTATTAGCCATAAATAGGGCCACGATGGCGGCAAAGATTAGAATCAGGCCGCCCGCAGCCTCTTGGCGCAAAAATTGACGAATCATGTTTGTCACAATGAATACTCCCTACATCGGACAGAAAAACCAGCCACAGTGGCTGGCAAATAATCTATAAATTCTAGGCTAATTATTAGCTCGTAAAAAGTCGTTTTTATAGCAAAGATTACTCGGAATTACCGATCTGATTGCCATATCAATCACATTAATTTGCGACTAAAGCGCAAAGTATCTGCTGATATATGTTCGCGATAGAGAGAAAATCTATGGTTCGGGGTGTCACAAAACGCATGGATGGGCGTGCCATAATGCGGCAACACATCATGACAAATAACTTAAATGAATCGATTTCAGCATCAAATCAGCCATAAAGCGCAATGCCGACCAACTAAGGAGCTTTGGGCTTATCCTTAATTGATCGGCATTGTGCTGTTGGTGGCTTAAGCTGCATAACTCACAGGCTAAGCTACTTATTAACGGGTTAAATCATCAAAGAATTTTTTCACGCCATCGAGGAAGCTTTTAGAGCGGGGGCTATTTTTCTCACCCGCAGCGCCGACAAAACTCTCCTCCAGTTCGCGCAGTAGCTGTTTCTGCTTTTCGCTCAGATGGACTGGTGTTTCAACCACGACGCGACATAACAAATCACCTTGACTCCCGCCACGAACGGATTTAACACCTTTGCCACGCATACGGAACAGCTTGCCAGTCTGGGTTTCCGCAGGCACTTTCAGCTTAACGCGACCATCTAGCGTTGGAACTTCAATCTCGCCACCCAAGGCTGCCATTGCAAAGTTAATTGGCACTTCACAATACAGATTGTTGCCTTCGCGCTCGAAGATTGGGTGCGCTTTGACCTGCACCTGAACATATAAATCGCCTGCTGGTGCACCGTGCTCACCCGCTTCACCTTCGCCCGTTAAGCGAATGCGGTCACCGGTATCAACACCAGCCGGGATCTTGACCGACAGCGTTTTTGATTTCTCAACGCGACCATGCCCATGACACTTGTTGCACGGATCTTTAATGATTTGGCCATTACCATGACAAGTAGGACATGCCTGCTGTACGGTAAAGAACCCTTGGCGCATATGCACCTGACCCGCACCACGGCAAGTCGAACAGGTGACCGGAGAGCTTCCCGGTTTAGCACCGCTACCATGGCAAACGTCACACTCATTTAGCGTTGGGATGCGGATCTCTTTAGTTACACCGCGTACCGCTTCTTCCAGTGTCAGATCCATGTTGTAGCGCAGATCCGAACCACGGGATGCACGCTGACGCCGCCCACCACCAAATATATCGCCGAAAACATCACCAAAGATATCGCTAAAATCAGCACCGCCACCACCACCGAAACCGCCGCCGCCCATGCCACCTTGTTCGAAAGCGGCATGACCATACTGATCATATGCTGCGCGTTTTTGTGGGTCGGTCAGAATTTCGTAGGCTTCTTTAACTTCCTTAAAGTTTTCGCCGGTATCGTTCTCGTCCTGATTACGGTCCGGATGATACTTTACTGCCAGGCGTTTATAGGCCTTTTTGATTTCACGTTCATCGGCGTTCTTTTGAACACCCAGAACCTCGTAATAATCTCTCTTCGCCATTCTCTTATTTTCCTACCCTTAACATGCGTGCACGGGCGTAGAGTTTCCTCGACGCCCGTGCTGGTTTCCAGCAACAGTAAGGCCTACCACTGCTGTGCCCGCTTAAGGGCGATTATTTTTTGTCTTTCACTTCTTCGAATTCGGCGTCTACAACGTCGTCTTCTTTCTTGGCACTGGTATCGCCGCCAGCATCACCGCCTGCGGCAGCTTGCTGCTGCTGAGCCATCTCCAGCAATTTGCCAGAAACCTGCACCAGAGCCTGAGTTTTTGCTTCAATTTCAGCTTTGTCTTCACTTTTCAGAGCCGCTTCCAGCGCTTTCAAAGCATCTTCAATGGTTGTTTTGTCTTCTGCTGGCAGTTTATCACCGGCTTCTTCCAACTGTTTACGTGTACCGTGAATCAGATGGTCAGCCTGGTTGCGGGTCTGTACCAGCTCTTCAAACTTACGGTCAGCTTCGGCGTTAGCTTCCGCATCCCGTACCATTTTCTGGATCTCTTCCTCATTCAGACCAGAGGATGCCTTGATGGTGATCTTCTGCTCGCGACCGGTATTTTTGTCTTTCGCAGACACATGTAAAATACCATCGGCGTCGATATCGAAGGTCACTTCGATTTGCGCCATACCACGCGGTGCCGCCTGAATACCATCCAGATTGAACTGACCCAGAGATTTGTTATCCTGAGCACGTTTACGTTCACCCTGTAGCACATGGATGGTTACCGCAGACTGGTTATCTTCTGCAGTAGAGAACACCTGGCTGTGCTTAGTTGGGATGGTGGTGTTTTTGGTAATAAGCGGTGTCATGACACCACCCATAGTTTCAATACCCAGTGACAGTGGAGTCACGTCCAACAACAGAACGTCTTTCACTTCACCAGACAGAACACCACCCTGCACTGCCGCACCAATCGCTACAGCTTCATCTGGGTTCACGTCTTTACGTGGTTCTTTACCGAAGAAATCAGCTACTTTCTTCTGAACCATTGGCATACGAGTCTGACCACCCACCAGGATAACATCCTGAATATCGGAAACAGACAAGCCAGCATCCTGCAGAGCCACTTTCAGTGGTTCAATAGAACGGTTGACCAGATCTTCTACCAGTGACTCCAATTTAGCGCGGGTCACTTTGATGTTCATATGTTTTGGACCGCTACCATCAGCCGTGATGTACGGCAGGTTGACGTCGGTCTGTTGAGCTGAAGATAGCTCAATTTTTGCTTTTTCAGCGGCTTCTTTCAGGCGCTGCATTGCCAGTGGATCAGTACGCAGATCCATACCTTGGTCTTTCTTGAATTCATCAACCAAATAGTTGATCAAGCGGCTATCGAAGTCTTCACCCCCCAAATGGGTATCACCGTTGGTTGCCAGAACTTCGAAGGTTTTTTCGCCATCAACGTCATCGATTTCGATAATAGAGATATCGAAAGTACCACCACCGAGGTCATAAACCGCGATAGTGCGGTTACCCATCTCTTTGTCCAGACCGTAGGCCAGAGCCGCAGCAGTCGGTTCGTTGATGATACGTTTTACTTCCAGACCTGCGATACGGCCCGCATCTTTCGTTGCCTGACGCTGAGCATCGTTGAAGTACGCCGGTACAGTGATAACAGCTTCAGTGACTGGTTCGCCCAGAAAATCTTCAGCTGTTTTCTTCATTTTTTTCAGCACTTCAGCAGAGATCTGCGGTGGTGCAACTTTCTGGCCTTTAACTTCAATCCAGGCATCACCATTGTCAGCTGCCACGATTTTGTACGGCATGATATCTTTATCGCGCTGTGCTTCTTCATCCTGGAAACGACGGCCAATCAAACGTTTGATAGCAAACAGTGTATTTTGTGGGTTAGTGATAGCCTGACGTTTAGCAGGTTGACCAACCAGAATTTCACCATCTTGGGTATAAGCGATGATAGAAGGTGTAGTACGGTCGCCTTCGCTGTTCTCCAGCACACGCGCTTTTGTACCATCCATAATAGCTACACAAGAGTTGGTAGTACCCAAGTCGATACCAATAATTTTACCCATCTAAAACGCCTCCACTAAAAAGTCATATTCGGTCAAGTTACTAATCTATATGTGGGCGGATTGCTTATTTTCAACTGCCCGTATTTTCTTAATCAATGTTTTCACGCCCAACGTTCTGTTGATGCATGTCTCCGCTGATCCACGATTAGCTCCTGCGGTTGGGAATAAGATGGGGCCAGGAAACGCAGCATCAAGGGGGGAGATGAAAAAAAATTACTTTTTATCACCCTCGAGATCATTGTTTCCTACCGCGCGGATCATTATGATGCCGCGCGCACTGACGGAATAGGCCACTTTTTGGTCATTCAGGCGCTTTATATTTATTTAAATAATTATACCAAATTTGCAGAGGACTTATGAACACCACCAAGTTGGCGAATCCTGGCCCATTAGGCCTAATGGGCTTTGGGATGACTACCGTCTTGCTTAACCTGCACAACGCAGGCTTCTTTCCCCTGACCTCTGTCATTCTGAGTATGGGGATTTTTTACGGCGGTCTGGCACAAATTTTGGCCGGTTTGTTGGAGTACAAAAAGGGGAATACCTTTGCCGCAACCGCCTTTACCTCATATGGCGCATTCTGGCTGAGTCTGGTTGGCTTACTGATGTTGCCTAAAATGGGTCTGGCGGAGGCAACTGATGCACAATTCCTCGGCGTTTATTTAGGTCTGTGGGGCATCTTTACACTATTTATGTTCTTCGGCACCTTACCTGCTAACCGCGCCTTGCAGTTTGTTTTCGGCAGTCTGACACTGCTATTTGCGCTACTGGCCGTGGGCAATTTCACCGGTAACCATTCATTGCTGGTCTTTGCTGGCTTCGAAGGGATTATTTGCGGTGCCAGTGCAATTTATCTGGCCATGGCTGAAGTGCTGAACGAACAATATGGTCGTACTGTGCTGCCAATTGGCGAACCAAGCCAAAGTTTACAGCTGCAACCTGTGGCTTAATTTCCGCATAAACTAAAATTTATATTTAGTAACACTGAATGTTAGAGAGTATCTAATATTCAGTGTGTTTTACTGCTCATCATTAAATCCCCTCTTAACGCTATAATTATATATTATTTAATAGAACTATTTTTTTAATATATACCACCACAAAAGAGACAGCATAATATTATCACTAAGAATGATTGAAAAATAGATAAGGTGAATTTCTCGACATATCATATAATCCCCAAGCCTAGATAATAATAAGTCAACTCTAATTAACGAAGTTAAGGGGATACTTATGAAAACAGCAACTAAATGGTTAGTTAGCATTATATTGGCACTATCAAAACCGGGCTACTCAAATAATGATAGCGTCTGTTTCTATATGGAAGACGACTATCAAGGTGAGAGCACTTGTTTACACTCTGGTCAAGAAATAGATTTATATCTTGAGTATAAAAAATCATTCCATTCAGCCTACCCTTCACCTTTTATTGATAATGATAGTATAAGATCAATAAAGATCCCATCAGGAATGATGGCTAAAATATATAAAAATGATAACTTCAACCCCATTTTTTTTCAGTAACAGAAAGCATTAGCGCTAAGGAATTAAGTGCAATAGGGATGGATAATCAGATAAGCAGTATGAAAGTATTAAAAAATGAAAAACTCAACTGTAATCAAAATTGTCTTATATTAGATGCATACGAAATAAAAATACCTGAATCATTCGGTCAGCACTGGTATGACAAACGATTAATTAACAAGCAAATTCTACTCGTTTTTAAAAATAAGACTCTAATGCAGGGTGATGGCTATAGTATTAACTTAATCAATGGGCCAAACATTAACGTAACTGAAAAAGGTATTGTTTTTTCTGATCTTTATATGCTTAATGAATTTATTTTTGAATATCAAGAATATTCGGATGAACTTGCTTTTATTATACAACCAAGTAATGGCATAGTACAATTTCAATATATTAAGACATTAAAAGAGCAGTTGGTTGATATATCACCTATTATCTCATTTAAGTGGCAAGAACCTGCTGGTATAGAGCCAAGAATAATTATCGAGAATTATAACTATAATAGTAACAGCCCGTTGATATTAGATAGATCTATACTGACTGCCGACACTGGTGAGCAACATTGGGAAAAAAGGGATTTATCTGAAACAAGTAAAATAATATGTTCATTCACTCCATTCCTCAATATCTATAACTATATTACTCAAGGTTCATGTCAACAACTTGATCAAATCATCTTCAGTTCCGAAGAGTATTTTCGTAGTAATACAAAAGAGAAAACATTGCATATTGCCGGAGATAGTCGACCACTCAAGAAAAATTTATCAACAAAAGAAATATCAAAAGAGAGAGGTGATAATGGACCCACTGAAAATTATATGATGCTAAGTTACATCGATAGCACAAATCATCATCAATCATTGAGTCTACCCGCTGCAGCAAAAACCTGTATGACTTCGATCTATTTACTAATGAACCCACGTTCATCCCGCCAAATAAGGCCCCCTTGTATTGATTGGACGCTAGAGATCATGACTGATTTTACTCTGTTATTTGGCAACGATCTACGAACCTGGAATTCCGAGTATTTTAGCAAAATCATAAACTCAATTATAAAAACAGGGAGTACAGGTGCGGTAGTAGAAGATGCAGAAATAGAACAACGATTCAGTAAAGCGATAAGAGACAAACTCGCAGATAGAAGTACCGGGAATGCCCTTAGTGATATAAAGACTGCATTTGATTATGCTCAATTAAGTTATTTGGCCTTTGGCTTCTATTACTCAACCGATGATATGCCAGTCCATGTAGAACAGCTACCTCTGGGTGTTTATGAGTTGCTGCTAGAAACATATGTATACAAACCAACAACGCCTATGGTTATTCAACATGGTGAGTTAGTCGCACAACCTGAGTCAAATTTTGAAATAGAAATAATAACTACCCCCACAGCTGAAGAAGCAGAGAAATTATCCGATGCTGAAATTGAAAATAATCGAGCTTTGCGGGATGAACTTACCAAAACTATTGAACAATGGGGCCAACGATATCAAGGTACTCATGTTGTTGATCTCGATGCTGATTCCGATGCAACTGTAGCATTAAGCAAGACCCTTCATGCCGGACATATTGTCACTGGGATTATTCACCGCAGATTGATCATTAAGCGTCCTGGTGAAATTTATGTTGTCGTCAAATATCGGGGAGAGATTATCGCCATTGTTCTGGCCGATTGTTTCAATGATAGAAAACAAGTCGAACTGGTTGCCTCTGCAACACAACCGGAGTATGTGTTAACACCACATAGTGAAGGAACCGTAAGAGGGGCGGGAACCGCCGCCGTAAACGAATTAGCGCGATATTTACAGCAGCGCGGGGCCAGCACACTATTTTCTGAAGTCATCTCCCAACCCTCAGCTCGCGTCAAACAAAAGGTCGGGTTTAACTTTAAATCAGAATTCTAACTGACTTAGCTGAAAAAATAGCCCATAAATTTATCACGCATTATGGGCTATTCTTCAAACTGAGTTGGCTTTAATTGATGAGGAGTGGGTCAGCTCATCACCTTCTTGGCCATATTGATTTTCACTTCACTGTTAATATCATTACGTAGATAAACTCCTAACAACAAGCCTACCAGCGAGAGCAGCAGCATATAATATGCTGGCGCCATAGGGGTTACCTTCATTAATAGGGTCACTAAAATAGGTGTCAGGCCGCCAAATATGGCGTAAGCCACATTATAAGAGAATGAAATACCAGTGAAGCGAACCTCTGCCGGGAAAGCGCGCACCATCACATAGGGTACCGCCCCAACAATTCCGACACAGAAACCCGCCATCATATAATGGGTAAACAGTTGAGTCGGATCAGTCAAATTGGTGTGGTAGAACGACCATGTCGATAGCGCTAACATCAAGCTGCCGACAATAAAGGTTTTACTGGCACCGAAACGATCAATAGCCAGGCCTGCAATCACGCAGCCACAAACTAGCGCAACAATTGCTAAACTGTTCGCCTGCAGTGCCAGCGCGGGTAATACACCAAACTGTTTCTGTAAATAAGTTGGCGTCATCAGGATAACCACCACAATACCGGCAGAAAGTAGCCAGGTGAGCAGCATCGAAACGACCACCTCTTTTTTGTAATTGACCACCACAGATTTCAGTGGCAACTCTTCAGCCAAGGCTTTACGTGCCTGCATCTCTTTAAAGATAGGTGTCTCTTGTAACCAGCGGCGCAGATACATGGCGAACAGACCAAAAATCCCACCCAGGAAGAACGGCACACGCCAGCCGCCATCCAGAATAGCCTGATGACTCAACGAGGTATTCATTGCCGTTGCAACCAGCGACCCCAGCAAAATCCCCGCCGTTAAACCAGCAGTTAAGGTGCCACAGGCAATCCCAATACGTCGGCGTGGCACATGTTCAGCCACAAAGACCCATGCCCCGGGGACTTCACCACCAATCGCCGCACCTTGCAACACGCGCATAAGGAGCAGTAGCAGTGGTGCCGCGATGCCGATAGAGGCGTAAGTCGGCAGCATACCGATCGCCAGCGTTGGCAGTGCCATCAATAGAATACTGAGGGTAAACATCTTCTTACGGCCAACCAAGTCGCCAAAATGCGCCATGATGATGCCGCCCAGCGGACGAGCCAGATAACCGGCGGCAAAAATACCGAATGTCTGCACCTGACGCAGCCATTCAGGCATATCCGTCGGGAAGAAGAGGTCACCAATTACCGCGGCAAAAAAGACAAAAATAATAAAATCATAAAATTCTAACGCCCCGCCTAATGCAGCCAGTGTCAGCGTTTTATAATCTTGCTTATTTAATCGACGATTATGATGCTGCTGCGGGCCAGCATCATGTTGGGAAAAGTCGCTTTGAGATGAGTTGTGTTCTTGAGACATATGACACCGTAGTAAACCAGAGTTGGGGAAGAAAAATATTTTCATCTTTTTGTAAAGTAAACATGACTATACCGTACAAAATTCCCCACACTCGTATAATGACATCTAATGCTGTAGAAACTTTCAATTTAGCTTTTTATTTCAATTATGGCACTCTTAGGACGAAAAGCTGCTACTACTGCGCTGTTCGTTTCGATATAAGGCCCGTCCAGTAATTGAATGCAATAAGGTACGCTGGCAAAAATACCGGCGACCATAACGTTAGATTGCGCATCTTTCACCCCTTCCAGCGTCTCTTTAATCGATTTAGGCTGCCCCGGTAAGTTGATGATCAGTGCTTGCTTGCGGATAACCCCTACCTGACGGGATAAAATAGCGGTAGGAACAAAATGGAGGCTGATTTGACGCATTTGCTCGCCAAAACCTGGCATCTGCCGATCGGCGATAGCCAGAGTGGCATCAGGGGTAACATCGCGCCTTGCCGGGCCAGTTCCACCGGTGGTCAACACCAAATGGCAGCCCATTTCATCGACCAACTCACACAATGTTTGTTCAATCAGTGTTTGCTCATCAGGAATAAGGCGCGTTTCTATTTCAAAGGGGGTGGTTAACGCACTTGCCAGCCACTCTTCCAGCGCCGGAATGCCTTTATCCTGATAAACCCCGCTCGACGCCCGATCAGAGACAGAGACTAAACCTATACGTAATGTATTCATGCGATTACCTCAACGAAATGCCTTTATCTGATCAAATGATAACATACCCAAAGTGATTGCAGTGGCGGCCCGGGCAGTAAACCTCTCCAGTGCAGAGGCAGTAGAAAAACAAAAAAGGCGGCTTACGCCACCTTTTCGTCAAATCTCGCGTGATCTGCTCAGATTACAGCAGGTCTGAGATCATTTTCTCAAGTTTGCCCTGATCGATAGCAAACTTACGAATACCGTCAGCCAGTTTATCAATCGCCATTGGGTCCTGATTGTGCTGCCAGTAGAATTCAGCTTCAGTCAGCGGTGTAGGTTTCGGCTGAACTTCACCGGTGTAAGAGAGTTTACGCTCGACTGGACCTTCGCTTTCTGCCAGCTCTTTCAGCAGCGATGGGGCGATAGTCAAGCGGTCACAACCGGCCAATTCAATGATTTCACCCAGATTACGGAAGCTTGCGCCCATCACTACAGTCTTATAACCATGTTTTTTGTAATACTGGTAGATCTCAGTCACTGAAACCACACCTGGATCTTCGTTTGGTGCGAACTCTTTTTTGTCGCCATTGGCTTTGTACCAGTCAAGAATACGACCAACAAACGGAGAGATCAGGAACACACCCGCTTCAGCACAAGCACGTGCCTGAGCAAAGGAGAACAGCAGGGTCAGGTTGCAGTTGATACCCTCTTTTTCCAGCTGTTCTGCGGCACGGATACCCTGCCAGGTAGAGGCCAGCTTGATCAGGATGCGGTCATTGCTGATGCCCGCTTCGTTATACAATTTGATCAGGCGTTTAGCTTTTGCCACGCTAGCAACAGTGTCATAGGAGAGACGCGCATCAACTTCGGTAGAAATACGCCCAGGGATCAGTTTCAGAATTTCCAAACCAATATTGACGGCCAGTTTGTCCGTTGCATCGACAATCTGCTGAGCATGATCGCTACTTTGTTCACGCGCCCAAGCAATGGCTTCATCGATCAGTTTGCGATATTCAGGAATTTGAGCGGCATTCAGAATAAGGGATGGGTTGGTGGTTGCATCTTGCGGCTGATACAGCTTCATTGCCGCGATATCCCCAGTATCTGCGACTACAGTGGTGATTTGACGTAGGGAAGTAAGTTTATCGGTCATGTTGTCGTTTCTCGTCGTTTGTGCATGAACTTTTGGCATTTCGCAGCCCTGCCTTGTTCTGATAATAACATGCGTAAGCCTCGGTGCAAGGCAGTTAAACTGATTAAAAAAAGCGCAACCTTGCGCTCTCCGCTTCGCAACCGTTTACGCCTTTCAAAACAGCTGGAAATCATCTGATTAATAGCAAATTTGTCCATTATTGTGGGGCTGAGACGATTTAGCTAAGCTATATATCCTTTGGAAACTATACCCCCGATAAAGAAAGCAGCCTACCTATCTTAGCAATCGCCCAATCTTCTTTTTGCTGACGCGCGCTTTTTGCTACAGTGTGCTATCTGGATTAACAGGATGCCGTGATGCTTATTATTATCTCCCCAGCCAAAACCCTTGATTATCAAAGTCCATTAGCGACCAACAAGTTCACTCAACCTGAAATGTTGGATAAATCACAAGCGCTTATCGAAATCTGCCGCGAGTTGACGCCAGCTCAAATCAGCAGCCTGATGGGGATTAGCGACAAACTGGCGGGCTTAAATGCGGCTCGCTTTAGCGAATGGCAACCTGATTTCACGCCAGAAAATGCCCGTCAGGCCATTTTGGCCTTCAAAGGTGATGTCTACACTGGGATGCAGGCACAGACTTTTAGCGATGCCGATTTTGATTTCGCCCAACAGCATCTACGCATGCTCTCGGGCCTATACGGCGTGCTACGCCCGTTGGATTTGATGCAGCCCTACCGGCTGGAAATGGGCATTAAGTTGGCGAATCCACAGGGCAAAGATCTCTATACATTTTGGGGTGATCAGATAACCGAAAAACTGAATCAGGCGCTGGCACAGCAAGGAGATAATGTGCTGATTAATCTGGCTTCTGATGAGTATTTTAAGGCCGTGAAAACGGCCAAAATAGCCGGTTCACTGATTAAGCCGGTATTTTTAGATGAGAAAAACGGTAAATACAAAATCATCAGTTTCTACGCCAAGAAAGCCCGTGGCTTGATGAGCCGTTTTATCATCCAGAATAGGTTAACCAAACCTGAACAACTGGTTGATTTTAATCTGGAAGGTTATGAGTTTGATGCCGGGCTGTCGGCGAAAAACGAACTGGTATTTAAGCGGGCTGAACAGCACTGAAATTGAAAGGGCCATTAGAAAACTGAACTGGCCCTTTCACCTTGATGCTAACAACAGATTACTTTGGCAAGGCCATTAAAAACGCCCGCATTGTCGCAAAATCTGCTGGTAAATCATGGGATAGCAATGGTAATTGCGCCCGTATCGCCAGTGGTTTTGGCAAGGGTAGCTCTTGGCCCAAAATGGCTTCCACGCTCTCTTTGAATTTCGCCGGGTGTGCCGTACCAATGAACAGCCCGAACTCACCATCTTGCAACTGATCACGCAATACACGGTAAGCAATAGCGGCGTGAGGTTCTGAAATGTAACCCAGCTTCGCCAGCTCGCGCAGGGTCTCTTTTGTCACCTCATCACTCACTGCACCGTGGCCCAAATCCTTCAACTGCCAGACCTTACGGCGATATAGCTCCTCTACACGCGGCCAGTTATTCGGCTGGCTGACATCCATGGCATTCGATAAGGTCGCGACCGTGGATTTTGGCTGCCACTGGCCGTTGACCAAGAAACGCGGCACGGTGTCATTGGCATTGGTTGCCGCGATAAAGCGCTTCACCGGTAAACCTAAGGATTTAGCCAGCAAACCTGCGGTCAAATCACCAAAGTTGCCGCTTGGCACAGAGATAACCAGTTGATTACGCGCTTCTTGTGGCAGTTGGGCCACTGCTTCAAAGTAGTAGCAAATCTGCGCCAGTAAGCGGCTGATATTGATTGAGTTCGCCGAGTTAAGACTCAGTTCCTGCTTTAATTCTTCATCATCAAAGGCTTGCTTGACCAGCGCCTGGCAGGCATCAAAATCGCCATCAATCGCCACGGTGTGGATGTTGCCCCCCAGCGTACAGAACAATTTCTCTTGCAGTGGGCTGATTTTTCCGCGTGGATAGAGGATAACCACACGCACATTTTTCAAGCCGTAGAAAGCATGGGCTACCGCCGCACCAGTATCACCGGAGGTCGCCGTTAAGATGGTCACCGGCTGGTCACCGGCGACTTCAGCCAGCATTTGCGCCATAAAACGAGCGCCGAAATCTTTAAACGCCAAAGTCGGGCCGTGGAACAGCTCCAGTGTGGCGATATCATTCTCAACTTGCGCTATCGGTGCCGGAAACTCAAAAGCGGCCTGGACGCGCTTGGTTAACACCTCAGGGGCAATTTCGCTGCCAATAAATGCAGACAAAATACGGCTGCTGCGCGTCACAAAGTCCAGATCCAGCAGTTGGTCTATCTCTGTTACGTTAAATTCGGGCAACTCCAGCGGGAAAAAAAGCCCCTGCTGCTTACCCAGGCCCTGCTTGATCGCTTGCGAGAAGCTGACCTGCTCGTTGTGATCTTTAAGGTTATACAGTTTCATGCGTTATCCCAGTAGTCGTGCGCCTGCGGTATCCAGACGGCAAATATGAACAAAACCTTCGTCGTTTTGCAGGTAGTGATTTTGTAGCCAGCTCGCCATGCGCTGCGCGGTTTCAGTGTCGTTGCAGACAGCAAACAGTGTCGGGCCGGAGCCAGAAATGCCACAGGCCAGTGCGCCGATATCCTGTGCCGCTTGTCGTGCAGCCGCAAAGCCTGGCAGCAATTGGGTGCGGTAAGGCTCGGCAATCACATCTTTCATCATTTTGGCGGCTAAATCTGGCTGCTGCGTGTGGCAGGCATGAATGAATCCCGCCAGGTTGCGCCCATGTGCGATGCAATCCTGGCGGCGATACTGTGCCGGCAAAATGGCGCGTGCCTCAGCTGTTGAGACTTTAATACCCGGATAGGCCATCACCCACAGCCAGTCGTCAAAACCGGGGACGCCCTGACTGATGTAGCCCTCCTGCTCAAGAATTAGCTGCATCCCACCCAAATAGCAGGGCGCGACATTATCAAAATGGACACTTCCAGAGACGCGCCCTTCCAGCTCACCCATCAGCCCCAGCAGCGTCACCTCATCCAGCGGCTTGCCACAGAACTCGTTCATTGCCATCAAACCGGCCACCACCGAGCAAGCACTGGAACCCAGCCCTGAACCAATCGGCATGTTCTTTTCCAGCACCATCGCCACCGGAATCGTTTTGCCGATCGCCTGACAAAAACGCTCCCAACATTGATAAACGATATTCTCTTTCGGGTCATTAGGTAATTTACTAACAAAGCGACCTTCATTGCGCAGGCTGAAACGATCAGCCGCCGTCACACTGACGCAATCGCCAAGTAGGGTGCCATCTATCGGTGTCACTGCCGCGCCCAACACATCAAAGCCGACGCTGACATTGCCAATCGATGCCGGAGCATAGATTTTAACCATATTTAAACTCCCAACTTCCATGATAATGTGCGTAAAAGATCGGCAAACACCCCTGCGGCAGTCACATCATTACCTGCGCCATAACCGCGTAATACCAACGGAATCGGCTGATAATAGCGGGTATAGAACGCCAGCGCGTTTTCACCACTCTTCACTTTATACAGTGGATCGTTACCATCAACCGCATCCATCCGCACTTTACAACGCCCCTCTTCAATGACCCCGACATAGCGCAGTACTTTCCCCTGCTCTGCGGCATTCGCCACCAGACGGGTAAATTCTGCATCCAATGATGGCAAACGTGCCAGGAAGCTCGCTACATCACCAGAGGCATCAAAACTTGCAGGTAGCACAGGCTCAACCTCGATATCTGCCAGTTCAAGTTTGTACCCCGCTTCACGGGCCAAAATCAACAACTTGCGGGCAACATCCATTCCAGACAGGTCATCCCGTGGATCTGGCTCGGTATACCCCATCGCCTTGGCCTGCAAGGTGGCCTCTGATAGTGTCATCCCTTCGTCCAGCTTGCCGAAGATAAAGGAGAGCGAACCTGACAGGATGCCAGAGAAGCGCATCAGTTCGTCACCGGCATTGAGCAAATTCTGTAAGTTTTCGATCACCGGCAGACCCGCGCCGACATTGGTGTCATACAAGAACTTACGGCATGATTTTGCCGCCGCCGCGCGCATCTGGCGGTAGTAGTTCATTGATGAGGTGTTGGCTTTCTTATTTGGCGTGACCACATGGAAACCATCTGCCAGGAAATCAGCATATTGATCCGCCACCGCCTGGCTAGAGGTACAGTCAACAATCACCGGATTGAGCAAATGATACTCTTTCACCAAGCGAATCAGGCGGCTCAGGTTAAATGGCTCCTGCACTTCAGCCAATTCGTGACGCCAGTTATCCAGCGCAATACCATGCACATTGGTCAACATGGCTTTGGAGTTGGCGATACCGCAAACGCGCAGATCAATGTGGCGCTGTTTCAGCCATGGCTGCTGGCGATAGATTTGCTCAATCAATGCCCCGCCCACGCCACCGACACCAATCACGAACACTTCAATCACTTGATCAGTGTTAAACAGCATTTGATGGCAGACACGCACGCCGGTGGTCACCGCATCATTACTGACCACCACCGAAATAGAGCGCTCGGACGAACCTTGGGCGATGGCGATAATATTGATGTTGGCACGGGCCAGTGCCGAGAAGAAGCGGGCTGAGATCCCACGCAGGGTGCGCATACCGTCGCCGACGACAGAGATGATAGCCAGATGCTCCATCACATCTAGCGGCTCCAGCACGCCATCTTTAAGCTCTAGATAAAACTCCTCCTCCAGTGCCTTACGGGCGCGCAGAAGCTCCCCTTGTGGCACACAGAAGCTGATGCTGTATTCGGAGGAGGACTGAGTGATCAGCACCACAGAGATACCACTGCGCGACATCACGGCAAAGACGCGGGCAGCCATACCGACCATCCCTTTCATTCCCGGCCCTGAAACATTGATCATCGCCATGTTATTCAGGTTGGTGATGCCTTTTACCGGGAAACCGTCGTCACTGCTCTCGCCGCCAATCAGTGTGCCGGGAGCTTGCGGGTTAGCGGTGTTTTTTATCAGGCAAGGGATCTGGAACTGGGCGATGGGGGCGATAGTGCGGGGGTGAAGAACTGAAGCGCCAAAGTAAGATAGCTCCATCGCCTCCTGATATGACATCGATTTCAATAAGCGCGCATCAGGGACAACACGGGGATCGCAAGTATAAACCCCATCAACATCAGTCCAGATTTCACAACAGTCCGCGCGCAAACAGGCGGCCAACACGGCGGCTGAGTAGTCGGAACCATTACGCCCCAGCACCACTAACTCACCTTTGTCATTACCGGCAGTGAAACCTGCCATCAGAATGATGTGATCGGCAGGAATATTGCTGGAGCCAATACGGCGAGTCGATTCAGTGATATCCACCGTGGATTCGAGATAGTGGCCTTGAGCTAGCAGTTTCTCGACCGGATTAATCACGCTGACTTGATAACCTTTCGCTTGGAATAGCGCTTCCATAATAGCAATGGAGAGTTTTTCGCCACGGCAAATGATAGCCGCATTGATGCTGTCCGGGCACTGTCCCAGCAAGGAGATACCATGTAAAACGTGCTTGAGTTGCGCAAACTCATGGGCGACCAAGGCTTTCAAACGCTCATAGTCAAAGCCCGGTTGGGCATCGGCTAATCCGCGTAAAAGCTCGGAAAAAATCCGCTCGGCATCACTGATGTTTGGCGAGATATCTTGCCCGGCGACCATTTTGTCGATCATCGCGACCAGATGGTTGGTAATTTTAGCGGGGGCGGATAATACCGTAGCCACTTGTCCCTGACGCACATTACTTTCAATGATATCGGCAACACGCATAAAGCGTTCTGCATTTGCTACTGATGTCCCGCCAAATTTCAGCACTCGCATTTCTGGTTCTCTCCCGCTTTCGCGCTTTTTTATCGCAAACTTTTTTGCAAAGATTTGATTGAAAAAAAAAGCCCGCACTGTCTAGGTGCGGGCTTTTTTCTGTTGTTTCCTGTACGCGTCAGCCCGCCCCGTAACCAGTGGTTTCGGTGGTGGTAATAATCGTTGTAGTCAGGCTGATGTATCGCATGTCGTCTGTCTGTCTCATAAATGAAGCTCTCCCTATATTGGTTAAAGCAATCGCCCGATGAAGTCAAATTTTTTCATCTAATGCCGCTAATTAACTCATTACTCAATCAGGGTTAATCCTCTAAACCTACAGGGGTTATCTGGCAATACAATTAAAAATAATGGTTAACAGCCAGATAATAAAACTGAAATATTAACTTTAATCCATATAATTAACTTTAACGTTTTTTTTCAACTTAATGATAGAACCCCCTGACAGGCCATTGATACCAGCTCTATGATAAAAACCGCTTAAAGCAACGAAATAGTCATTTTCTGACTCGCTATTCAGACTAGCTTTCTAAAAAGTAGCAAAAAATGCCTCTTGCCCTTGTTGCTTTACATTTGGCTAACATTGGCGATAATTCTTCTTATGCTTTTGTGCGAAATAGCGCACTGGCAAGAAAAACCGCTTCATTGCCGCCATGGCGGAAGAATATTGATTTTAAACAATAAAAATCAACAGATTAGAAAAGTGTTTTTTTTGTTACGTCTGACAATCAATTTTTAATATTAATAACACTGAATCGAACACATATTTTAGCCCACCATCACTTAAGCTGGTATTCTTGTAAGTCTTTTTCACAAAAGTGTTAACGTGCTACAATTGAATTTGATATATGTCAACAAAGCGTAGTTTTGTTGGGTGGTAGATTCGGCTTACACTGTTATATTGCTGTTAATAGGGTTAGGATATGCGCCGCTTTTGTCACCTTTGGGGCTGTAGGGAGTAACACCCCGACCAAGCTAGTGATGTTGTTGACGTTGATGGAAAGTGCATCAAGAACGCGTTTACGTACTTTAGTCATGTGATGAACGGGATGACGAGTAACAAGTCAATAAAAATCCTAATATAACAAAGACTTCTGTACTTCCTATTTCTATTTTGTTGGCAATTTTAGGTAGCAAACATGCAGACCCCGCACATTCTGATCGTAGAAGATGAGATAGTTACTCGTAACACCCTGAAGAGCATTTTCGAGGCGGAAGGCTATGTTGTTCATGAAGCCAATGATGGCGCAGAAATGCACCACATTCTGTCTGAGAATGATATTAACTTAGTTATCATGGACATCAATCTGCCGGGCAAAAATGGCCTGCTGCTGGCACGGGAACTTCGTGAACAAGCCAGTGTTGCCCTGATGTTCCTGACAGGTCGTGATAACGAAGTAGATAAGATCCTTGGCCTGGAAATTGGCGCTGATGATTACATCACCAAACCTTTCAATCCGCGTGAATTAACTATTCGGGCACGCAACCTGCTGTCGCGTACCATGAATCTGGGCAGCGTCGGCGAAGAGCGCCGTTTGGTTGAGAGCTATAAATTTAATGGCTGGGAGCTGGATATCAATAGCCGCTCACTGATAAGCCCTGCGGGCGAGCACTATAAGCTGCCACGCAGTGAGTTCCGCGCCATGCTGCACTTCTGCGAAAACCCGGGCAAAATTCAATCCCGTGGTGAATTGCTGAAGAAAATGACCGGTCGTGAGCTGAAACCGCATGACCGTACAGTTGACGTGACTATCCGCCGTATTCGTAAGCATTTCGAATCCACACCGGACACGCCTGAAATCATCGCCACTATCCATGGTGAAGGTTATCGTTTTTGTGGTGATCTGGAAGAGTAATCTTTCGCGAACACACAAAGATAAAAAGGCCAGCTTAGATGCTGGCTTTTTTATCTCTTTATTCTGTTAAATTAGACGGTTGCCACGGCATAATCGGCACGGCACTGATGGCATTTTTCGGTGAACCATCAACCACGCGATCCGAATAGGTCAGATAGATTAGCGCATTGCGTTTTTGATCGTAGAAACGCACCACCTGTAACTTTTTAAATACCAGTGAAGTACGCTTCTGGAAAACCACTGTACCGTCAGATTTCTTATTCTGAATCTTGTCACTTAGCTCTATCGGCCCCACTTGCTGGCAAGAGATTGCTGCGTCAGACGTATCTTCCGCCAACCCTAACCCGCCTTTGATACCGCCGGTTTTTGCCCGGCTGATATAACAAGTTACATTTTTAACATCAGGGTCATCGAAGGCTTCAACCACGATTTTATGATCCGGCCCCAGCAGCTTAAATACCGTATCGACTGAACCAATCTCCTCCGCATGGGCGCTAATTGCCCCCAAAGAAAGTAAACAACCAAGCAATATCCAACTTTTTTTCATACACTTACTCCATTCCGTTGAATAAAGTTATTCAACGCTAACTATTTTTAGCAAAAATAAAATATCCGCTAAAAAACCATTTTATAGATCTTAGATGCTTTTTTAACACATAACGATAGGAAATTCTTAAGCAGTCGGGAACATAAAAAGTTGCTACTATGCGCCAGAGTTATTATTTCCATACTATTAACACCCTAAATTTAGGCCGCTTTACGAGGAAGATCTATGGATCAAGCCAGTATCATTCGTGATTTGCTCAGCTGGCTAGAAAGTCATTTAGACCAGCCTTTAGCACTGGACAATGTCGCTGCTAAAGCAGGCTATTCAAAATGGCATTTGCAGCGAATGTTCAAGGATGTCACCGGGAGTGCTATCGGTGCTTATATTCGTGCAAGAAGGCTATCTAAAGCCGCTGTCGCGTTACGACTCACCAGCCGCCCTATTTTGGATATTGCTCTGCAATATCGCTTTGATTCGCAGCAAACCTTTACCCGCGCCTTTAAAAAACAGTTTGCGCAAACACCGGCGCTATACCGTCGGGCGGAGGATTGGCATTCAGCGGGAATATGTCCGCCGATCCGGTTAGGTGCCTATGCTCTGCCTGAACCTGAATTCATCACCTTACCTGAGCAACATCTGGTCGGTTTAACCCAGAGCTACTCCTGTACCCTTGAGCAGATATCGACCTATCGCACTGAATTGCGGAGCCATTTCTGGCAACAGTATCTGGGGGAAGCCGATCAACTGCCGCCGGTACTCTATGGCTTGCATCACTCCCGACCGAATCAGGAGAAAGATGATGAGCAAGAGATTTTCTACACCACGGCCATTGAACCACAGCATGTGCCGGGTAACGTGCAGGAGGGGCAAGCGGTTATCTTGCAGGGTGGCGAATATGTGCTGTTTAGCTACGAGGGGCCGCTGGACGGTTTACAGAACTTCATCCTGACACTCTATGGCACCAGCTTGCCGCAGTTAGGATTAACCCGTAGACGTGGCTATGATATCGAACGATTCTTCCCGCAGGGGAGGCCAAAAGATCAGCCTCCGACCTCGCTGAAATGTGAATATCTCATCCCTATCCGGCGTTAACGCTGTAGCTCATCAAGTGCTGGCATATCCAAGTGAGCGGTATCGCCAGCACTTTCAATCACCCACCCCGAAGCCAGCCAAGGGCTCTCCTGATAATCAACACGCGACAGCGAACAGTTGCGCAAACGTAGACGCCGTTCGGCATGTGCGGGTAAACCAAGCAACGTACTCAGCAAGCACCCCAGCGCCATACCATGGCTGACTAACAGCGGCTTGCTGCCAGCAGGTAACTCAAGGCAGCTATCTAGCGCCGCACGCATACGCCGCCCCAGCTCTGTCATCGACTCCCCTTCAGGGATACGACCACCTTCAGTGCCATTGACCATCTGCTTACGCCACTGCTCCTCTTCTGGTGTTAAGCTCTCAATCGGACGTGTTTCCAGCACCCCCATATCCAGCTCGCGCAAACGGGGATCTGTCACCATTTTTAGCCCGCAAGCATCGGCGATAATTTTTGCCGTCTGCTGCGTACGCCCAAGATCACTGGCGATAATATGTGTGATCCCTTGGCTGCGAACCCGTTGTGCAACCAAGTACGCCTGACGTATACCGTTGTCGGTTAGCGGGCTGTCTGACTGGCCTTGAATACGGCGTTCCGCGTTCCAAATGGTTTCGCCATGACGCACGAGATATACCTGTAACATGTCTTTTTTCCGTTATACTGCGTGAAATAACCCTGCGACTTCATATGCGAAGGGTATAGGTTCTTAAATATATCGAGACTTATTATGTACCATGTTGTTGCCGCAACTACCAACCCTGCAAAGATTAAGGCTATTAGCCTCGCCTTCGATGACGTTTATGGCGCTGACAGTTACCGCATTGAAGGTGTCAATGTTGATAGTGGTGTCCCCCTGCAACCTATCGGCAGTATTGAAACACGCACCGGTGCCAGACAACGAGTGACTCATGCACGTCGGCTTCGCCCTGAGGCTGATTTTTGGGTCGGGATTGAAGCCGGTATCGAAGATAATATGACCTTTGCATGGATGGTTATTGAGCACTTACATTCACGGGGAGAGTCGCGTTCTGCCAGTTTGATGCTGCCCGATATTATATTGCAAGGAGTTCGCCAAGGCCGTGAGCTAGGCGACGAAATGGCAGTTTTAACCGGGATAGCGAATGTTAAGCAGAAAGGCGGGGCCATCGGCATTTTCACCGACGGCAAGTTGACTCGTACCAGTGTTTATCATCAAGCGTTATTGTTGGCGCTAGTGCCATTTCATAATGAAATTTATCAACAGTCAGCCCAGAGCTAAATCGCCGCGAAAGAAGCTACTTTTTATCTGCCAGTAATTGGGCCTCGAGCCAGCTTTTAAGCCGTGGTGGCGCAGCCTTCAGGCTATTGGAACCCCGGGTGATGGTGGCGATACCGGCACCCAACTGATTTTTTAGTTCACGCTGACTCAACTCACCACGCATTAACTCCTCAATGATACGGACACGGGTGCCCAGCGCGGTGCGCTCATCGGGTGTCAACATCAATTGTAACAACGGCAAATGGAGATCTTGCGCAATCGCATTTTGCAGCAGTGCAACAAAGCTCAGCCAGTGCTGATTATCTTCAGTCGACAGATTCGGATCGGTCAATCGTAGTTTTGTCATAATAAGTACCCAAGGGAGAGCTGTCATACTATTTAACTAGTACAACAGCTTATCATAACCTCAGATATAGCCAAAGAACTTGGCGCTACAGGTAGGCCGGCAACTCATTGAGTCCCGAATCACTGACTCCAATACATGATTCGGGTGCTGCAGCGCCGCTAACACCGCCGTAGCGCCAAGGATAACGAAAATCCTCAAAGTCATTGGTGTTGCGGCAAGGCAGCAAGCGAGCAAATCCCGATGAGCTGACATCAGTCAGTGATTCGGGTGCTGCAGCGCCGCTAACACCGCCGCAGCGCCAAGGACGAAGAGGATCAGTAGCGCCGCTGCCACTCGGCATCACTCAACACCTTCGTTGGGCGATTCATAAAGTGGCGATAAAAAGCATCATACGCCAACACATTTTTCACATAGCCACGGGTTTCGGAGAAGGGAATACTCTCGATAAATGCCACTGCATCAACCTGTCCGGCACTGTTGCCTAGCCAGGTATTGACCCGTGATGGACCCGCATTATAGGCCGCACTGGATAGAATGCGGTTGCGCCCGAACTGTTGATAGACCTCTTCCAGATAGCTGGTACCAATCTCAATATTCTTGACAGGATCGAGCAACTGGCTGCTATTCACATAGCCACTGATATTATTCAGTTTTACCGTGTGTTCTGCGGTGCGCGGCATCACCTGCATCAGCCCAGTTGCGCCGACCGGTGATTGTGCTTTCGGGTTCCAGGCACTCTCCTGACGCGCAATCGCCATGGCATAGCTTGGGGTGATCCCTTTGCCGTCTGTCGCCTGACGGAACTCCGCCGGCCATGCCAGTGGGAAGCGCTCTTCCAGATGATCCCACAGCTTGGCGACGATGGTCGCCTGTACACTGAGATCGGCCCACTTCTGGTTAAACGCGTAGCGGGCCAGTGCTTCCTGTTCAGGTTTACTGCGGCTAGCGACCAAATAGCTCCACTCGTTGCGGGCCAGATTATCCATATTCCAGTACATCAACTCGCGCACTCGGGCGATTTCTGGCCGCTGTGCCAGCGAGGCATCGGGTTTGGTGGCAATCTCGACATTAATCGGATAAGGAACCCCCAGTTTCTGGGCCGCCACCATCGGATAGAAGCCACGCTCTTGCATCAGGCCGCGTAAAATAGCTTCGCCCTCGGCTCTCTTGCCCTGCTCCAATAACAGTGATGCGCGCCAGTAACGCCACTCATCTTTATTTTGTGCCTCTGCTGGCAAGCGCGCTAACCAAGCGGCTAAGCCCTGGCGATCGCCACTGCCCAGAGACATGCGGATTCGGCGCTCGAGCAAGGGGGTGGAGTGGCTACGTAATGTCACCTGATCTCGCCATTTGGCTTGATCGTAAGTTGCATCCGCGCCCATTAAACGCCAGGCAACGGCCTCTTCCAGCTCCAGCTTCTCGCTGTCACTCATTTTCTGTAGCCGCGCTAATGTTGGGATCATCGCGCGGGCATTCTCTACGTCCTGACGGGCCAAACGGGTAAATGCAATCAGGGTCGCTGAGCGGGTAAAGTCCGTCGGCCCGACCGTACGGGCGAAGCTTTCAACACTGGCAGGGTCGCTTTGCAGTTTCGCCAGTGCTGTGCCCATGGTCTGGTAATCTGCCGGCAGCTGTTTGAGCAGATAGCTGACCAAACTGGCATTGCCCTCTTTCAGCGCCAGCTTCATCCGCGCCAGTGTCGCCAAGGGTGTTTGATGCCCGGCTTGTTGCCAGACACTGAATAATTTATCGCAGCTAGCGGGGAGTGCCTGACCATTAAGCCAGATTTCACTTGCCCCATCCCAAGCAGCTTGCTGTTCGCCTGTCGCCCATTTGGCATAGTAATAGTTACAGCGGGCGGCAACCGGTTTCGGCGCGGTTGGGCTGAAGGTCAATAACCCGCGCCAATCCTCTCGGCGGGCCAGCTCATTAACAAAGCGGGATGGGAGCGAACTTGCAGGCGGCAATGTTGGGTTACGGCTCAGGAAATCATTAACTTGCGCCGCGCTCACTTGGCTCAAATCTTGTGCTAACTGGCGGTATTCCAGATATGGGTACAGCGGATAGTCACGTAACGTGGGCATTAGCTGCGCCACGGTATCCATCTGATTGCTGTCCCAGGCCAGTTTAACTTGCTGATAGCGTTGTCGTTGGGCATCAAGGGAGTCAGCGGATGCCGCTGCTGAAATCGTCACCAGACACACGCCAATCGCCAGATATCGCCACTTTTCCATACTCACTGTTTCCTCACTGGTTGTTGGCTACTGCATTTCACTTACCGCAACCTCTTGAGTAGCATATGACGAGCAAAGTCATAATTAGTTCCGGCAGCGGGATATACTAACCAAGAGTTTCACTTGATAGCCAGTGATTACACACACTAATGGATTTGTAGGATTAATCTTTTTGAGTGATGATTAAAATCGGCAAGAGTCTTCTATGCTTTGTTGAGGATATTTTGTGCCTTGAAAAAAAGAAACCACAGAATGAAAAATCATATATTTAGTTATAATTCAATAGATTAAAACCAACCCGCTGCCAAATATTTCGTATTTATTATCTCAGATCAAGGCACTGTTTTCATAAAAATCTACTATCCTTGCTTAATATCACTATGCTGTTGTAAATATTTCATTTATATCCAAAGTCATTGACATTGCTAACCTCCGGCAGGGCCGAAGATGAATGGTAATATCTTTGCGGCAAATAAATGAAAGCAGATTGATAGATTGTAGATTTATTCATTTTTAAGAAGGTTCTTTCAATGCAAAACTCATCAGACCATAAATCCGCCTCCCCGCCCCCAGAGGGAAAGGCCTGGTATCAACTTACTACGGAAGAATCTTTGCAGCACTTAAGTAGCCGCGAAGAAGGATTAAGCCAAAAAGAGGCCGAAGAGCGCCTTAAACAGTATGGCCCCAATGCTCTACCGGCTAAAAAAAGTAAGCACCCCCTGCTACAGTTCTTAGCCCATTTTAATGATGTCCTGATCTACATTTTGCTTGCCGCCGCCTTAGTTAAGGGCCTGATGGGTCACTCCGTTGACACCATTATTATCCTTTGCGTGGCAGTCATTAATGCCTTAATTGGTTATGTTCAGGAAAATAAAGCTGAGAAGTCACTGAAAAGCATACAAAACATGCTCTCCAGTAAAGCTGTGGTCATCCGTGATGGCAGCGCACAAACCATTGACGCTCAAAATCTTGTACCGGGTGATATTGTTACGCTGAAACCAGGGGACAAAATCCCTGCCGACCTGCGATTGCTCGAAGCCCATAATCTTCAGATTGAAGAAGCTATCCTGACCGGTGAATCGACCGTGGTGGAGAAGCAGACTGGGGTGATTGAGGACGAATCTGTTATTGGCGATCGCAAAAATCTGCTGTTCTCAGGCACCACTATCAGCGCCGGTACGGCAAAAGGCGTGGTCATTGCCAGTGGCGGCAATACCGAACTGGGCCATATCAACCAAATGATGTCAGCGGTTGAATCGATTCGCACACCATTACTGCAACAGATGGACCGCTTGGGCAAAGCCATTTTCATCCTGATTTTAGTGATGATGGCATTTTTGTTCGTCTTCGCCTTTATTCTACGGGATCTGCCGGTCAATGAACTGCTGCTGGCGCTGATAAGCCTGGCCGTCGCCTCAGTACCGGAAGGGTTACCGGCGATTATTTCGATCATTCTCTCCCTGGGTGTGCAAGCGATGGCGCGCAACCGCGCGATTATCCGCAAGCTGCCAACGGTAGAGACTTTGGGTGCCATGACAGTCGTCTGTTCCGATAAAACCGGCACACTGACGATGAACGAAATGACCGTTAAAGCGGTGATTTTGGCTGACAACTGCTATCGCGTCACCGGTGAAAGCTACGAGCCGGTCGGCAATATCTACCCAGAGGGCAGCGAGCAGCAAGCCTCACTGGCGGGGCCGTTAAAAACATTTATCACTGCGGTGAATTTGTGTAATGACAGCCAGATTCAAAAGAACGATCAAGGCCACTGGACCATTGTCGGCGGGCCAACCGAAGGCGCATTAAAAGTATTGGCTGCCAAATCGGGGATCGAGCTGGGTCAAGTTGCGCAGCACGGTAAAATTCCTTTCGATTCGGCTTATAAATATATGGCCACCAGCCATCAGGTTGAGTCGGAAAACTGCATCTTCCTGACCGGTGCGCCTGACGTGCTGTTCACTTTCTGCCAGCAAGAGCTGACGGACCAGGGTGTGGTGCCATTCCGCCGTGATTACTGGGATGCCCAGATGACGCGCTATACCCAGCAGGGTTTGCGTATGTTGGCTGCGGCCTACCGCCCAACAGAGCAGACCATCAGCGAGTTAGGCCACAGCGACATCCAGCAAGGGATGGTATTTGTCGGTATTGCCGGCATGATGGACCCACCGCGCCCTGAAGCTATCGACGCCATTGCCACCTGCCAACAGGCCGGTATTCGCGTGAAAATGATCACTGGCGACCATCAGGAAACCGCCATGGCGATTGGTGCCATGTTGGGGATAGGTAATGGGAAAGACTCCATTACTGGCGGCCAGTTGGAGCATATGGACGATAAGGCGCTGGCGGAAGCGGCCGTCCGTTATGATATATTCGCCCGAACCAGCCCGGAACATAAGTTACGTCTGGTCAAAGCCTTGCAGGAGAAAGGCGAAATCGTCGGCATGACCGGCGACGGTGTTAACGATGCGCCGGCGCTGAAACAGGCCGATGTGGGTATCGCCATGGGCATCAAGGGCACCGAAGTGACAAAAGAGGCCGCCGATATGGTGCTCTCTGATGACAACTTCGCCACCATTGCCCATGCGGTTGAAGAGGGTCGTCGTGTCTACGATAACCTGAAAAAAACCATTCTGTTTGTGTTGCCGACCAACCTGGCGCAAGGGCTGTTAATCATCTTTGCTATCCTGGTGGGTGCGGTGATTCCGCTGACGCCACTGCAAATCCTCTGGATAAACATGGCGACCTCCACCACGCTCTCATTCGGTTTGGCCTTTGAGCCGGCAGAGCGCGGCATTATGCGCCGTAACCCACGTGATCCATCAAAACACGTGTTAGACGGCCACGCTATCTGGCGCATCGCGTTTGTCGGCACCTTGATTGCCTGTAGTGCTTTTGCCCTGGAAGCCTATATGGAGCCGCGCGGCTACAGCACCGAATTTATCCGCACCGTGCTGATGCAGACCTTGGTCACCGCACAGTGGATTTATATGTTTAACTGCCGCGTGATGGATCGCTTCCCACTGAACAAAGAACTCTTTGTCAACAAGGGGTTGTGGTTAGTCTCTGGTGTCCTGATTCTGTTGCAGTTAGCTATTATCTACCTGCCGTTTATGAATACCGCGTTCGGTACCGAGCCATTACCGGCTTACTATTGGGGCGTAACATTGCTGGTCTCTATCGCTATCTTTATCATCGTAGAGATCGAAAAATGGATCATCGGGCGCTTCAAAGGCGCTTCAAGCGCGGTCTGATTTTCAGCAACAATCATCAAGCCCGGCTAATCAGTCGGGCTTTTTTATAAATTCGAGATATTATTTAAGATAAATCTTATATTGCCGATACCACGACTATTATTGCATCAATTAAATCTTATAATGGTATCGCGGCTTACTATTTGTCTGCTGCCATTAGCGTGTAAACCGTGTCGCCCTACAGGAAGCGCAAAAATGAATATCGTCACTTGCGCAATTAACGGCGTCAGTAGTGATAAACACTATCATCCGCTTAAACTGATTACGCCACAGCGTATCTGGCGGGCATGTGCCTCTGTTTTATTCCTTATTTCGCTCCTGTTCACCGCGTTGCCCTTAAGGGCCGCGAATACTCTTAGCCCCGAACTCCTGCATGAACGCAATGATGCCGCCGCCAAAATGGTGCTGGGCATTATCAGCTATGCGCGTTGGCCAACACCGCCTGCGGTGATTCGCTTATGTATCGTGGCTCAAACTGATTACGCTGAAGCGCTATTCAATCCAGCATTGATGCAAACCGCCCATCCGATCAAAACGGCGCGCTACCCACAGCCCGACGCTTCGGTTGCCGCCAGCTGTGATGTGGTTTATCTAGGGCGTGTCACAGTACAGAAGCGGCAGGAACTGGCGGCACTCCTCTCGGGGCACTCGGTGCTTACCATCAGTGAAGATTATGACGAATGTACGCTGGGCAGTGCATTTTGTCTGCTATTGGAAGATAAGCAGGCCTCTTTCAAAGTCAATATGGATGCATTAGCACGCGGTGGGGTTCGAGTTCACCCCAGCGTGTTGCAACTTGCCCGTAAAAAGGCTGACGCATTATGAGTTCAATAAAGAATAAGTCTGCCAGTCAGACCCAACATCACCATGATGCAGCCAGACTCCCCACGCTGGGTCGTGTACTGGGGCGGATTCACTTAACGGTGGCACTGGTTTCCGTGGCCACGGCAGGTATCTTCCTCACTCTGGCGGCACTGTTCGCCCTGCGGGTTTATGCTGACCATAATCTGCATTTAATTGCCCGTTCGATAAGCTATACCACTGAAGCTGCGGTGGTATTTGGTGACAATGTGGCCGCTAACGAATCTCTGTCGCTGATTGCCGCCAATGAAGAGGTGGCCGAAGCAAAAATTCTGGATGTGAATGGTCGCGAGGTGGCGAGCTGGACACTGCCTGATGATGGCCCCATACACTATATGGAGCAAAGTGTTGCCCGCTGGGCGCTACCTCAACCGGTGGTGCTGCCGATGGTTCATTCCGGAAATGAGATTGGCACGATAGTGATTGTCGGCCATGGCGGCAGCTTGCTGCGTTTTCTGCTGCAAGGGCTGGCAGGCTTACTGGCCTGTCTGCTGCTCAGTACTTTGGTCGCGTTAGTTCTGTCACGGCGTATGCTCTTTGGCATCATCGGTTCACTGAACCAAATTACCAAAGTGGCCCATAATGTCAGCCGCAACCGCAGCTTTGGTCAGCGAGTCCCGTCGGCCAAAATTGCCGAGCTAAATGAGTTAAGTAATGACTTCAATGGCTTGCTGGAAGAGCTGGAAGTTTGGCAAAAACATCTGACGCAAGAGAATGACTTCCTCGCCCATCGGGCGGCACACGATAGCCTGACCGGCCTGGCAAACCGTGCCTTTTTTGAAGGCCGCTTAAGCCGCACACTCAATGATTGCAAGTCAGACCAACACGCTGCCGTTCTTTTCCTGGATGGCGATCGTTTTAAAGAGATCAACGATAGCTATGGTCATGCGGCAGGTGATGTGGTGCTGACCACCATCGCTGACCGTATTCGTGCCCTGCTACGTGAAACCGATTTAGTCGCCCGCTTGGGTGGGGATGAGTTTGCCGTGTTACTGGCACCTATCCACGAAACAGATGATGTGCTGATTATTGCTAACAATATCATTGAAAGCATGAGTCAACCCATCATTCTGGCGGATGGGATTGAAATTACCACCTCGCTGAGTATTGGCATTGCGATTTATCCTGATCATGCACAAACACCCGAAGAGCTGCTACAGCGGGCAGATGAGGCGATGTATCACGCCAAGAAAAATTTCCAGTCCAGTGGCGGAAGAGCTATTGCTCAGCCATCGGATATTACTCTCACAGAAAGCTTAGGGTAGGTGACATGCAGGGATTGAAAAATAGGGATCTGATCAGCCGTATCTGGCTTAGTTTTTTTGCTATCTGCTTATTGGTACTGGCGGGCTGCCAGACCAAACCAGCAGGGCTGAGTGCTGAGCAAATTGCCGCATTACAAGAGCAGGGGTTCAAGTTAACAGATAACGGCTGGGAGTTTGGTCTGGCCAATAAAGTGCTGTTTGACAGTGATGTCAGAAAGTTAAATCCGTCAGGTGAGCAAACAGTACAAAATATTGGTAAAGCATTAACGGCCGTGGGTATCACCCATTTTCGAGTTGATGGTCATACCGACGCTATGGGTGAAGATAGCTATAATCAGCAGCTCTCCTACCAACGGGCGGCGGCGGTCGCGGATACCCTGACAACCATCGGCATTCCAAGAAAAAATATTGATGTTCGTGGTCGTGGCAAGCTCGAACCCGTCGCCGATAACCGCACCGCCAAAGGGCGGGCGGAAAACCGCCGTGTCGCGATGATAGTCACCGCGCCATAACCCTTTTTTGTTTTCCGGTTTACGTTGGTAAACCGGTTTCTGCATTTATCCCGCGAAATCTGTCGACACGGCTCGACTATCCACTTTGGATACTGGTTCGTAGAATCCAAACGGGCTACACTCCGCATCAGAGATCACTACTAATAGAGAGGCAGACGCAACGTGGCTCAATACGTCTATTCCATGCATCGTGTCGGCAAAGTCGTTCCGCCGAAACGGCATATTTTGAAAAACATCTCCCTGAGTTTCTTCCCTGGGGCCAAAATTGGTGTACTGGGCTTGAATGGCTCCGGTAAATCGACCCTATTGCGCATTATGGCTGGCATCGATACCGATATTGAAGGTGAAGCTCGCCCACAACCTGGCATCAAAATTGGTTACTTACCGCAGGAGCCTAAGTTAAATCTTGAGCAAACGGTACGTGAATCAGTTGAAGAAGCGGTTAGTGAAGTCAAACGCGCACTGACCCGTTTGGATGAAGTTTATGCGCTGTATGCCGAGCCTGATGCTGATTTCGATAAACTCGCTAAAGAGCAAGGTGAGCTAGAAGCCATTATCCAAGCCCAGGATGGCCATAATCTGGATAACCAGTTAGAACGTGCTGCTGATGCACTGCGTCTGCCACCTTGGGATGCCAAGATTGCCAACCTGTCTGGTGGTGAACGCCGTCGTGTCGCCATCTGTCGCCTGTTGTTGGAAAAACCAGACATGCTGCTGCTGGACGAACCGACCAACCACTTGGATGCAGAGTCCGTGGCATGGCTTGAGCGCTTCCTGCACGATTATGAAGGTACGGTGGTCGCTATCACCCATGACCGTTACTTCCTCGATAATGTGGCGGGTTGGATTCTGGAGCTGGACCGTGGCGAAGGTATTCCATGGGAAGGCAACTACTCCTCATGGCTGGAGCAGAAAGATGCCCGCCTGGCGCTGGAAGCCTCTTCTGAAGCTGCACGTCGCAAATCCATTGAGAAAGAGCTGGAGTGGGTTCGTCAGAATCCAAAAGGCCGTCAGGCGAAAGGTAAAGCACGTCTGGCTCGCTTTGAAGAACTGAACAGTGTCGAGTATCAAAAACGTAACGAAACCAGCGAGTTATTCATTCCACCAGGCCCACGGTTAGGCGACAAAGTGCTGGAAGTTGAGCATTTGAGCAAATCTTACGGTGACCGCCTGTTAATTGACGATCTGACCTTTGCGCTGCCGAAAGGCGCGATAGTGGGGATAATCGGGCCGAACGGCGCGGGTAAATCAACACTATTCCGCATGTTATCGGGTCAGGAACAGCCGGACTCCGGCACCATTTCACTGGGTGATACCGTGCAGTTGGCCTCGGTTGATCAGTTCCGCGACAACATGGATGACAGCAAAACCGTCTGGGAAGAGGTGTCTGGTGGTCAGGACATCATGAAGATCGGCAACTTTGAAATTCCAAGCCGCGCTTACGTCGGCCGCTTTAACTTTAAAGGGATTGATCAAGGTAAGCGTGTCGGTGAGCTGTCCGGTGGTGAGCGTGGCCGTATTCATTTGGCTAAGCTGCTACAGGTTGGCGGCAACATGCTGCTGCTCGATGAACCGACCAACGATCTGGATATCGAAACCCTGCGCGCACTAGAGAATGCCTTGCTGGAGTTCCCAGGCTGCGCGATGGTTATCTCCCATGACCGCTGGTTCCTTGACCGCATTGCCACTCACATCATCGATTATCAAGATGAGGGCAAAGTGCAATTCTTCGAAGGTAACTTTACTGAATACGAAGAGTGGAAAAAACGCACTCTAGGTGCCGAAGCACTGGAACCCCACCGTATTAAGTATAAGAAAATGGTTAAGTAATCATTAACCTGATTTATTGAGACAAACGGCCTGCCATTGCAGGCCGTTTTATTCTGGAAACCTAACTCGGTAGCGGGTACTCCGCCCTTCCCCCGGCAACTTTTCAATACATTCCCGTTCCAATAACTCTGCGAGATGGCGGGTTGCTGTCGCTTTACTGACCTTGGCGACTTTTTGATATTGAGACGCACTGATACCTAAAGCAAAACCGTTTTCACCGCCATCTAACAGGCGATTAAGCACTTTTATCTGCTCGCCCCTCAACCCGCAGTTATTGTGCTTTAACCAGAAGCGATTCTTGGCCAATGTAGAGCGAACTCCTTCAGATGCTTGATTCAAGCTCTGTTCCAGAGTGGCGATAAACCATAGTAACCAAGCTGTGATATCCAGACTTCCACGTTGGCATTGCTCCAAAATAGCGTAATACCCATCGCGGTTCTCAAGGATGGCGACTGACATGGTGTAAAGATGAATACTTTGGCTATCCGCTTGTGATAATGCCATGTCGGTCAGTGCCCTAGTAATACGACCATTACCATCCTCGAAGGGATGCAAGGTGACGAACCAGAAATGTGCTATTGCGGCTCGTAAAAGTGGATCAACCGCGTTATCAATGCGAGATACATTAAACCAATCGATAAACTGTTTTAGTTCCGCAGACAGAACATCGCGAGGTGGTGCTTCAAAATGAACCTTTTCCTTGCCCATTCGGCCTGAAACGACCTGCATCGGGTCCCCCCCTCGCAATTGACCGCTCTTAATAGGATTCAGCATCCATGAATTATGGGGAAACAGCCATTCGTGCCATTGATACAATCGTTCAAGCGTTAAATCCGCATTACATTCATGAATGGCGTCGAGCATGATGTCAGCCAAACCATCAGAACGATCAGATGTCGGGTCACTCTCTGTCAAAGTCATCCCAAGCTTTTTTGCCAGCGATGAACGCACCGACCGGACATTAAGTTGCTCATTTTCTATTTTTGATGACGCGACAATATTAGCCAAAAGCACATCTAAGGTTTTTAAGGCGCTTTCAGCCGAGGTATTTCCCCTATTTTCACCAAGGAGTTGGCCGAGCTTAAACCGGGTGTTGCGTAGCTGGGGCTGAATAAGCGCCTCATCCCAGTAAAAATGGGGCCACTTCTCATGCTGCCACACCCATAGGTTTTCGTGCATCGTTATCTCCAGAGTTGAGAGTGAGCCGATTAGTCGCCATATTCGGCTCATTTTTTGAGCCGAATAAGCAGTATATTCGGCTCATCAAGACATTGCCAGCCCTTGCATGTAATCCTCAAATACCGGATGACCCATCACCACATCAATAAAGCAGCTCAGCGCGGGTGAGTTTAATTTGCGGCTTGGATAGACCAAATAGAGCTCATTGCCCTCGGCTTGCCATTGGGGCAACACTTCAATTAGCTGGCGGCTCGCTACCACATCACGGCTTAAAAATGCGGGGAGTAGCGTGATCCCGCCACCTGCGAGGGCGCATTCGCGGGCATACAACAGATTATCCGTGACATGCTGCACTGGCACTTGCCAGCGATAAAACTCACCTTCACGGCGCAGGATTAGCGCCTGCCAGGCGCGATGGGCAATACAGTGGTGCATCGCCAATTGGCTGGGATGAGACAAGGGTGGATGCTGTGCCAAATAGTCTGGCGCAGCCAGCAGGTAGCGTGGTGCATAGCCCAATCTGCGGCCAATCAGTGACGAGTCCTGTGGCTTCCCGGTGCGCAGCGCCACATCAAAGCCCTCCTCCACCAGATCCACCATGGTATCCGACACCAGCACCTCCAGCAGCACATCCGGATATTGCCGCTGAAAATCGGTCGCCAGCCGCGCCAGCAAGGTGGCACCTAATCCTGCCGGCGTTGAAATACGCAAGCGCCCACTGGGGTTATCTTTCAGCCGTTGCAGTGCCAGATCTGCGCGCTCAGCCGCGTGTAACATCTCTTGGCAATGCACCAAATAGCGCTCACCGGCAAAGGTCAGATTCAACTGACGGGTAGTGCGGTTGATCAGCCGAATCCCTAGACCTTGCTCTAACTGACTGATGCGCTTACTGACACTCGACTTCGGTAAACCGGCCATTTCAGCCGCGCGGGTAAAGCTGCCACACTCTGCGACTCGCGCGAACAGCGCCATATCCTGCAGTTGCTTAAACATGATTGTTTACCTCAGACGAACACTGCGTTAGTGATTGTCCATCTTATCACTGCCATCAGATAGGTCTAGACTCCATCAATACGCTAAACAGGAAGATAAAAATGACGATGAAAGCTATTGCCGTGAACCCACAACAACCCGCTGATTTTATTGAAATCGCGCTAGATCTGCTTACCCCCGGCCCCTTTGATCTGCTGGTTGAAGTCAAAGCGGCATCCATCAATCCGGTTGATACCAAAGTGCATAGCAGCTTGCAGAAAAACGGCCTGCAGCAGCCACGAATTCTGGGTTGGGATGCAGCCGGAGTGGTAGTCAGTGTCGGCGAGAAGGTCAGCGATTTTCGTGCTGGCGATGAGGTTTGGTATGCCGGTGATATCACCCGCCCCGGCAGCAATGCCAATCAGCAATTGGTCGATGCCCGCATTGCGGCCCATAAACCCCGCACTCTCAACTGGGCGCAGGCCGCCGCGCTACCATTGACCGCCATCACCGCCTGGGAAGCACTGTTCGAGCACCTGAACATCCAACATGCCAGTGCCGAGCAAAACTTGCTGATCATCGGTGGCGCGGGCGGTGTCGGCTCACTGGCTATTCCATTGGCCGCATTGCGCAGTCCGGTAACCGTGATTGCGACCGCATCACGGCCAGAATCAGCCGCCTGGTGCCGTGAACGGGGGGCAGATTTGACGGTAGATTACCGTGACCTGAAAGCGCAGTTAGCAAAAGAAGGTATCGATAAAGTAGATTATATTCTCTGCCTGAATGACACTGACGGCCACTGGCCCGCTATCAGCGAACTTATCGCGCCACTGGGGCAGATCTGCACCATTGTTGAGAATGAAAAACCCTTGGATCAGAATCAGTTAAAGCTAAAAAGTGCGGCCTTGCATTGGGAGTTTATGTTCACCCGCAGCATGTACTCTACGCCAGATATCGCCCAACAAGGGGAGATTTTACAGCAGGTGAGCCAGCTCGTGGATGAGGGCAAACTGCAAGGAACCCTGAGCGAAACACTGCACGGTCTGACGGTAGAAAACCTGCATACTGCCCATGCACAAGTGGCAAGCGGGCATATGCAGGGCAAGATAGTGATTGCTTACTAAGGTTACTCTTCCCGCGCTTCAGCCAGTACTGAAGGGCGGGCAAGACGTTGCAGGTCGGCGGCCAGGAGCTGCTGAACCAACTCGACACAGCGTAGGAAACGCGCGTCATAATCTGCCGATTCAACATGCACATATTCAATATTATTGCTGCGCAACATCTGCTCCAGCAAATGCTGAAAAGCTTTGCGGTCACGATCACTGCCAAGGCTACGCAGCCCATCGGCGACCCATGGCGTGTTGTTCTCCAGCAAGATAACCAGATCAAAGCGGTATTCATCAATCAGCGCCTGCACAAAGGGGTGCTCGCGCCCCTCATATTTTTTGCAGAATGCCTGGGTGGTGACAAAATCGGTGTCGATAAAGGCCACTTTATTAGCATATTTCACCGCAAAATCCACGTACTGCGCTTGCCCTAGTGCAATCTTGTCATAATCGGAATATTGCAGCGCCATCTCATCGCCGCCAAGATGAGAGAAAACATAGTCGCGGCCATACTCCCATGCACTGGTGGTATTGAAGATATTGGCTAACTTATTGACCAAAATAGATTTTCCGCTGGATTCGCCCCCCAATATCGCCACGGTACGAACAAAAAAGGGCTTCACCTCTGTCGGAATGTAGTCCCAGTAGCGGAAAGGATCGCGGCGGATTTGGCGGCCACTGATGTTCATAAATGAGCGCTGTGGATCAATCAGGATGGTTTCGATACCTAACTGCTCGCGGTAACGTGGCGCATCCTGACTTTCGCTGGAGTAAATAAAACTGGGGACGATACTCTTTTCAGCCATGAATTTTTTGACGCCACGGCTCCAGACATCCCAACCATGGGGATAAGGTTCAATGCCATGCTCATCAAATGAGTGAATATGGATATTTTTCTGATATTTAAAGGTTTGTAGCAACCAGCGCAGGCGGTCACTGACCGTGGGCTGCTGTGACATCGAACTGTTTTCGAACAGCTCGCGATCACGGGGTTCATCGTGACACAAAATGACATGCAACTCGTCGACCTGGCTACAGGCGCGCTGGATTAAAAAGATATGACCGGTGTGGAGCGGGTAAAATTTACCAAACACCACACCCACTTTTTTCTCGCGGCGTGGGAACTCCAACTCCAGAAAACGGTGTAAAGCTTCCAGCTTTTGCGCACTGGGGCTTTTGATTTTGTCATTGAGTAGCTGGCTTAAATACCCCTTGGTCATGCCGCTGGCTTCAGCCACCTGCTGTAAGGTACAGCCTTTCTGCTTAATTGCTGTTTTGAGATAGTCGAACTGCAGCATGCCGCCTCCTTGTTTAGTGCGCTAAACAAAAATAACACAGTATGCTGCGAGATTCGTACTACTAAATGCGCGGTTACAAATCTTCCAAAACGGCCAAAGCATCAGCCAGTTTCTTCACGCCGAAAACCTGCATATTGGGCAGCGGTTTCTTCGGCATATTAGCGTAAGGCACAATAGCGCGCTTAAAGCCGTGTTTAGCGGCTTCGGAAATACGCTCCTGACCACTGGGCACCGGCCGGATTTCACCCGCCAGCCCCACTTCACCGAACACCACCAGATCTTGTGGCAGCGGGCGGTCACGCAGGCTAGAAACCAGCGACATCAGCAGCGCTAGATCGGCGCTGGTTTCCGTCACTTTCACGCCACCGACCACATTGACGAACACGTCCTGATCCGACATCTGCAAACCGCCATGACGATGCAACACCGCCAGTAAGATCGCCAGCCGGTTCTGTTCCAGCCCGACCGCTACCCTGCGGGGGTTAGACATCATGGAGTGATCCACCAGCGCCTGGATCTCGACCAGCAGCGGGCGTGTCCCTTCCCACACCACCATCACTGAACTGCCCGCCGTCACTTCATCCCCTCGGCTAAGGAAGATAGCCGAGGGGTTACTGACCTCCCGCAGACCTTGCTCGGTCATGGCGAATACACCTAGCTCATTGACGGCGCCAAAGCGGTTTTTGTGGCTGCGCAGTGTACGAAACCGTGAGTCACCGTCGCCATCGAGCATCACTGAGCAGTCGATGCAGTGTTCCAGCACTTTTGGCCCTGCCAGCGAGCCATCTTTGGTGACATGGCCGACCATCACAATGGCGACACCACGCGTTTTAGCGAAGCGCGTCAGATAGGCGGCGGTTTCGCGCACTTGCGCCACACTGCCCGGCGACGATTGGATATCCGCCATGTGCATCACCTGAATGGAGTCGATCACCATCAGCCGTGGCTGCTCTTGCTCGGCAATCAGGCAGATCTGCTCAATACTGGTCTCTGATAGCATATTCAATCCCGCGGTGGGCAAACCCAAGCGGTGGGCGCGCATCGCAACCTGTTGCAGCGACTCTTCGCCGGTGACATACAGGGTTTTCATATTTTCGGATAATTTGCAGAGCGTTTGCAGCAACAGGGTACTTTTCCCCGCCCCCGGATTGCCACCAATCAGAATGGCACTGCCCGGCACCACCCCACCACCCAGCACCCGGTCAAACTCAAGAAAACCCGTTGAGAAGCGCGGTAGCTCGTCCAGGCTGATATCCGATAGTTTCTGTACCCGGCTAACCCCCGTATCACCGGCATAGCCGCCAAAACGTTCAGTTCGTGACGACGAGGAGGAGACCGCCGCCAACCGCACCTCAGTAATGGTATTCCAGGCATTACACGCGCTGCACTGCCCCTGCCAGCGCGGATAATCCGCCCCGCACTCATTACAGACAAATGCCCTTTTTGGCGCTTTAGCCACGATTCACCTCAATCAAATAATAAAACATCCCCAAAATCATTGGCGTTGCAGCCTGTGAACTCATCCCTTTGGTCAGTGATTCGAGTAACCAGCGCCGCTAACAACACTGTAGTGCAGGACGAAAGGGATTAGCGCTCCTCGTGCTTTAGGCTACCGGTTAGAATGCAGAGCACACTGATCAAATCACCGTGACGGATAGCCACTTTCGCTTTCGCATAAACCTTTGGTTTAGCATGGAAAGCCAGCCCCAGACCGGCGGCTTGCATCATTTTCAGGTCATTAGCACCGTCGCCTATCGCCACCGTTTGCGCCACTGGAATATTCAACTTTTCGGCTAGTTTGAGCAGGGTGTCAGCTTTATATTGCGCATCGACAATCGGCCCCAGAACTTTGCCCGTCAGCTTGCCATCTTTGATCTCAAGCTCGTTGGCGGCAACATGCACCAGCCGCAATTTGTCGCGCAGATACTCGGCATAATAGGTAAAACCGCCGGAGGCAATCGCCACATGCCAATCCAGCGCCTGAAGCTTGCGCACCAGACTGCTCAGCCCCGGCATAAGTGGCAGCTCGTCGCGTACCTGTTTTAGGATATTGGCATCGGCCCCTTTCAGGGTAGCCACGCGTTGACGTAGGCTGGCGGTGAAATCCAGCTCACCTTGCATGGCGCGCTCAGTGACAGCGGCCACCTCCTCACCCACACCGGCTAGCTTGGCAATTTCATCGATACATTCAATTTGGATGGCTGTGGAGTCCATATCCATCACCAGCAGACCTGGGGTGCGTAAATGTGGAATGGCTCCCAATGGCGCGACATCAAGACCACTCTCATCAGCCAGCGTTTTAATCCGTGGCGTCAAGCTGCCCGCGAGACGGATAACCTGATAATCCTCCACGCACCAGGCGGAAACAATCACCATTGCCGCACCCAGTTGGCGTTGAAAATCGGTAATGCGCTTTTTATCCAGTTTCCTGCCGTACAACAGCCAACCTGTGTGACCAGCACGATAATCCAGCGGCATAACTTCATCGCCACTGAGTGAAAGTGGCAAACCCGGCCATTGGTAGATCTCCGCGGGAAGATCACAATAGGTCAGACTATTAGACATGAATAACTCCTGTAGAGAACGGGGTAAAGGCAAGACAAAACAGCGCATCAAGCTATCCTATCGCCCTTGCTTCTGGCAACATATACCCTAAATAATTCGAGTTGCGGGAAGGTGGCAACTGAGCAAATCCCCAAGAGCTTACCTTAGTAAGTGACTGGGGTGAACGAGGGCCGTCAACACACCTGCAACTTGAAGGATGACGGGTATAAAGTCACCGAATTCGGCAAGGAACCTGCATGGCCAAGGCTAAATTAAAATTCCGACTGCACCGGACCGCCATTGTACTGATTTGCCTGGCATTGTTAGTCTTGCTAATGCAAGGTGCATCCTATTTCAGCCTCAGTCATCAACTGGCACGTTCAGAACAAGTTGAAGAGCTGGCGAAAACATTGGCGAAACAGGTCGCCTTCAGTCTGTCGCCCATCATGGACAGTGGTGATGACGATATCGATAGCCAGAAGGTCGATGCCATCCTCCAGCAACTGACGCAATCAAGCCGCATTCTGGATGCCAGTGTCTATCAGATTGACGGTACACTCGTGGCCGCCGCCGGTGAGAACGTAAAAGTCCGTGATCGGCTAGCTTTAGATGGTAAACGCCCCGGTAGCTATTTCAACCACCAGATTGTTGAGCTTATCCCCGGCAAAAGCGGGCCAAGTGGATTTCTGCGTATGACGCTGGACACCCATGTGCTGGCGACCGAATCCAAGCAGGTGGATAATACCACCAATTTACTGCGCCTGATGATATTGGTCGCGCTGGCCGTGGGCATTATTCTGGCACGTACCCTGTTACAAGGCCGCCGCAGCCGCTGGCAGCAATCGCCCTATCTGCTAACCGCCAATACGCCGGTGAAAGAGGATGAAAGTGAAGATGACGCGCCGGAGTCAGATAAAAAACCTGATGAAAAGTAGTGCCGCGAACAAAGCGGTGACAACAAGAGCGAACAGATTATGCCATGCGCTCAATGACAGGGGTCAGTGAAGCTATCTTTTCCTGCATCTGACTAGCTATCACTTTAAAGCCGGTACTGATAGCTGAGTGTGCCCCCACTTTTTGCCAGAATTGCAGTGCTAACTCTTGCGCTAGCAACCAATGCTCCCGGCTTATATCAATAGATAACGTTATATCGGGTGCTGTATGTCGCATATTCCCCGTATTTGACGGAGCAAAAGCCATTGGCAGCATGTCGTAAATAGGGGCAAGAGATAAAGGACTATTTTCGGGATGCAAGAATGATAAATTTCCATGATGCATGTCTGTATTCGCAATCAATATCCCGAAAGCCCAGATTAAGTGCACTTGCTCAAGTTGTGCGGAACTCAGTAAGCCTTTTGCCGCCAGTTCGCGACAAACTTTTGGCCAACTGGCCACTGGCATACCAACAAATTCAGCATTCACGGCCTCCAAAGACACCATACCAACGCGGCCACGCGCCCCATATCGGTCAAAGCGCTCAACCTCAAGGAAAATTTGCCGATCCTGATTTTGCAAGATATGGGTGGCAGCTGCCGGGTAGTCGGCGCCCTTTAATGTGTTCAGCGCCAGAGACTCGGCAATGAGCAGGTCCGCCCAACGTTGTGAGTTAGGGTTATCCTGTGTGGCGGTAAATTTAACAATAACATACGCCGGTGGTTGTTCTGAGTATCCGGCATAACAGGTAAATTTGGGTTGTTCCCCCCCCGCAGAAGACCCCACCATTTCACCGGCAAGTGCCATTTGGGACAATTCAGTGTAACGAGCTAACTTATTCGCTGGCTCAATCGGTATTGCATCAGGGGCCGCTAGCCAATTTTGATAGCTTTGCTCTCCAATCAATAGATTGCCATTCATATCATCCGCCTGACGGGACAGCGCAAGTAAAATATGATCTTCACTCCACAAGCGGATATCATCCGTAAGCTGCAACTTAGTTGCGACTGACTTTCCCCAAATTCGCCCAAGAAATCCCTGAGGGCGCATATCGGTCAAATACCAAGGCAAGCTATCAAATTGCTGCCAACTATCTAATTCCAATTGATGCACACAGCACATCTCGACTGGATGGATAAGATATAGTGTTGCGAAATGAGCAGCATGGCCTCGCTCGTCAATACGATACAGGGGAAATCGCCCCTCTTCTGTGCAATCTCCGGCAATAGGACGCCGTAAGGCATACTGTGTTGCTCTGCCTTTACCTATTTTCAGCACCTTGTCTTTTAACCCGTTTAAGTGTCGTGAAACAGTGGGCTGACTGATCGCCATGGTATGAGCCAAATAGGACGCCGTTGCTGGCCCTTGACGTAATAGCGCTTCCAGAGAGAGCATATGAATAGATTCTTGAATAGAAAGATGAATAGAAGATTGAATGGATTTATAGCGTTAATTAGCTGATGTGTAAATAAGTTTATTTTTCACAATGATTTTTATGAATAGATTCAGCAGCAGAATAACCTGCTGCTGAATAGAGAACGCAGTACGAGTGTTAAGCTTTGTCGCCCAACAACACGGATTCCAATGCAATCTCAATCATGTCATTGAACGTGGTCTGGCGTTCGGCGGCGGTGGTTTGCTCGCCGGTACGGATATGGTCAGACACGGTACAGATAGTCAGGGCTTTCGCGCCGAATTCAGCAGCGACACCATAGATACCTGCGGCTTCCATCTCCACACCCAGAATGCCGTATTTTTCCATAACATCAAACATTTGCGGATCTGGCGTGTAGAACAGATCAGCAGAGAAGATGTTGCCCACACGGACATCAATACCTTTCGCTTTGGCAGCATCAACGGCATTGCGGGTCATTTCGAAATCAGCAATCGCCGCGTAGTCGTGATCTTTAAAGCGCAGACGGTTTACTTTGGAATCGGTGCAAGCCCCCATACCGATAACCACATCGCGCAGCTTAACATCAGCCCGTACTGCGCCACATGAACCCACACGGATAATCTTCTTCACGCCAAAATCGGTGATCAACTCTTTTGCATAAATGGAGCAGGATGGAATGCCCATACCGTGGCCCATCACCGAGATTTTGCGGCCTTTATAAGTGCCGGTGAAGCCCAACATGCCACGCACGTCATTCACTTGCTTCACATCTTGCAGGAAGGTTTCGGCGATAAACTTCGCACGCAGCGGATCCCCTGGCATCAGTACAACGTCAGCGAAATCACCCATTTCAGCATTAATATGTGGCGTTGCCATAATCACTTTCCTTAAAAATCAGATAATTAAATTTTGTATTACCAAACCGTTTTCAAATTTTAACTACTTTGTGCAGTTCGGAAAAACTTTGGTATCACGAGCGTAGATGAGCACAAGCAGTTTGGGTGCGGCCAGCGCGCAAAAACCGGAGCGTACACGAAGTACGTGAGGATTTTTAGCACTGCCCAATCCCAAAATGACACGCTCAGCTTAGCTTCATGCCCTAAAGCATACTCTTACCGTAATCCATTGGGGATAGGTTGAAATACTTCGCCACCGTCTGCCCAATATCAGCAAAGGTCTCACGATGCCCCAACGATCCCGGCTTCACTTTTGGGCCATAAACCAACACCGGAATATGCTCACGGGTATGGTCGGTGCCTGGCCAGGTTGGGTCACAGCCGTGGTCAGCGGTCAGGATCATAATGTCATCTTCTTTCACCAGCGCCAGCAATTCTGGCAGGCGGCGATCAAACAGTTCCAGTGCCGCGGCATAGCCAGCAACATCACGGCGATGGCCGTATGAAGAGTCAAAATCAACAAAGTTGGTGAACACGATGGTGTTATCACCCGCTTTTTTCATCTCTTCAATGGTGGCGTCAAACAGCGCATCCAGACCCGTGGCTTTCACTTTTTGCGTGATGCCCACATGGGCGTAGATATCGGCGATTTTACCAATAGAAACCACTTCCCCGCCCTTCTCATCCACCAGTTTTTTCAGCATGGTCGGTGCTGGCGGTTCAACGGCTAAATCATGGCGGTTGCCGGTGCGCTGGAAGTTACCCGGCTTATCACCAATGAATGGACGTGCAATCACGCGGCCAATATTGTAGCCGCCCTCGGTCAGCTCTTCACGGGCAATTTCGCACAGCTCATACAGGCGATCCAGACCAAATGTCTCTTCATGGCAGGCAATCTGGAACACCGAGTCAGCTGAGGTGTAGAAAATCGGCTTGCCGGTTTTCATATGCTCTTCGCCCAGTTGGTCGAGGATAACCGTGCCGCTTGAGTGGCAGTTACCCAGATAGCCCGGCAAGTTGGCGCGTTTGACTAACTTATCCAGCAACTCCTGCGGGAAGCTATTTTCTACATCGCTGAAGTAGCCCCAGTCGAACAAGACCGGCACACCGGCAATTTCCCAGTGGCCTGATGGCGTATCTTTACCGGAGGATAACTCACTGGCATAACCATAAGCGCCAATGATATCGGCATCTTTATCCAGCCCTACCGGGAATTTACCGGTCGACTCTTCTGCCGCTTTACCCAGCCCTAAACGGCTCAGGTTCGGCAGCGTCAATGGGCCGCTACGGCCCACATTAGCTTCACCACGGGCGCAGGCTTCAGCGATGTGGCCCAGTGTATCCGCCCCTTGGTCACCAAATTTGTTAGCATCTGCGCTCGCGCCGATACCAAACGAGTCTAAAACCATAATAAATGTACGTTTCATTATTCTCTCCTGCAAAGATTCACCCGCCTGGCGGGGATCATCAAAATGGGGCGATTATTCCGTGATACGGCGATAGATAACGGGCGTCTCTTCCGCTGCTTTGTCACCCAGTGTAATGGCCGTGCGCACGGCATCTGCCGCCTGCTGCCAATCATCTTCGTTATTGGCATGAATCACGGCTAATGGCAGTTGACCATCAACATGAGTACCCAAACGGGCCATATCGGTTAAACCAACACTGTAATCAATAGCATCTGTGGCGCGACGACGACCACCACCGAGGGCTACCACGGCCATACCTAATGCACGTGTATCCATGGCAGTGATAATCCCCGACCGCTCAGCAAAGACCGGCTTACTCAACATGGCAACCGGCAAGTAACTGTCATAGCGCTCAACGAAATCACTTGGGCCTTTTTGCGCCGCCACCATACGACCAAAGAGTTCCGCCGCTTTGCCGTTATCCAGCACCGCTTGCAGCTTGGCTCTGGCATCGGCATCATCTTGGGCCAGGCCGCCGGACAGCAGCATCTCCACACACAGCGCCATGGTCACCTCCAGCAGGCGCGGGTTGCGATACTCGCCAGTCAGGAAACGCACCGCTTCGCGCACTTCAACGCCATTACCCGCGCTGGAGGCCAAGACCTGATTCATGTCAGTCAGTAGCGCCGTGGTTTTGCAACCAGCACCATTCGCGACGCCGACAATCGCCTGCGCCAAATCAGAGGATAGCTGATACGTTGGCATAAATGCACCAGAGCCGACTTTAACGTCCATCACTAACGCATCCAACCCTTCCGCCAGTTTCTTAGCCAGAATAGAGGCGGTAATTAGCGGGATAGAGTCCACTGTCGCGGTGATATCACGGGTGGCATAAAAGCGCTTATCCGCCGGTGCCAGCGAGCTGGTTTGGCCGATAATTGCCACGCCGACATCCTGAATGATTTTGCGAAATGCAGTGTCATCGGGGAAAATATCAAAACCGGGAATGGCTTCCAGTTTATCCAGTGTCCCACCGGTATGCCCCAAACCACGGCCTGAGATCATCGGCACATAACCACCACAGGCCGCGACCATTGGGCCAAGCATCAGTGATGTCACATCGCCTACACCGCCCGTGGAGTGTTTATCCACAATTGGGCCATTGAGATTCAGGCTCTTCCAGTTCAGTACCGTGCCTGAATCACGCATCGCCATGGTGAGCGCCACACGTTCAGGCATGCTCATATCATGGAAATAAATGGTCATCGCCAAAGCAGCAATCTGCCCTTCGGAAACCACATTGTCGCGAATACCATTGATAAAGAAGCGAATTTCTTCTTCGCTTAGTGGCTGACCGTCGCGTTTTTTACGAATAATTTCTTGTGCGAGAAACAAGGCATCCCCCTGTTTATGGAATGAAAGCCGCACTGCGAGCAAATTGGCCCGCAGTGCATCTGCTAAATTCAGTTATTGGCTAAATTCAAATCGGCGCAGACAGTTAATAGCCGCTGCTTTTGCTATCGCTCTGATGACCCAGAGTTGTTAATAAGCTGGCTAACAGACTGGACGCCCCAAAGCGGAAGTGGCGAGCATCTGCCCAGCCTTCACCCATCAATTGATCGGCCAGTTGTAGGAACTGCGCGGCATCTTCAGCGGTGCGTACACCGCCCGCTGGCTTGAAGCCCACGGTTTTACCCACCCCCAAATCGCGGATGGTGCGCATCATGATGCCCGCACTCTCCAATGTGGCATTCACCGGCACTTTACCGGTGGAGGTTTTGATAAAGTCAGCGCCTGCTTTGATGGCAATTTCAGAGGCCTGGCGAATCAAATGCTCTTGCTTTAACTCCCCTGTTTCGATAATGACTTTCAGCAATACATTTGCGGCAGCGCAAGCTTCTTTGCACTGTTTCACTAATTCGAAACCGACCTTATCATTACCCGCCATTAAGGCGCGGTAAGGGAACACCACATCAACTTCATTAGCACCGTAAGCAATGGCAGCACGGGTTTCGGCCAGAGCAATGGCAATATCGTCATTGCCATGTGGGAAGTTAGTCACAGTCGCAATGCGAATTTCAGGTGTACCTTGCTCGCGCAATGTTTTACGCGCAATAGGAATAAAGCGAGGATAAATACAGATTGCTGCCGTATTACCGGCAGGGCTTTTTGCCTGACGACACAACGCGATAACTTTATCATCAGTGTCGTCGTCATTCAGGGTGGTTAAATCCATCAAACTCAGCGCGCGTTTGGCATAATCATGCAGATTCGCGCAGGCGGTTAATTCGGTCATAAAACTCTCCAACACTATTTCAGCCCCGGCACCTTGCCAGAACTGAGCATTTATTTATGAGTGAACCAGAGAGTGTATTGATATCTCTGGCTTTGAACTCAAGACGTTGGCGAGCGGACTTGGTTCCTTGAAGAAAGCCCCATGGGTAATCCCCTAGGTTGCAATTGAGATCCTTCTCACCGCAATACTCTTCTTACTGGAAGTTGCCGCAATATTCGCAGCTCTCACTCAGAAAAGTTAATCATGCTATTTGAACACGTTATCAACACCTGAGGTGTGTTCAATTTCACACTAATCAATAGTAATTTGTAACGCGCCAATATTATATGTGATTGGAATCACAAAATAACCTGATTTATGGCTTACCAAAACTATTATGCCCACTAGCATCAAGAATAGCTTATGGGCAGAAATAGGGTTAGCTAGCCTAATTACAGGGCCAGGAAGAAGCCGGCGATGGTAGCACTCATCAAATTCGACAGTGTCCCTGCGGCAACCGCTTTCAGACCAAATCGCGCGATATCATGGCGGCGATTCGGGGCCATGCTGCCCAACCCACCGAGTAAGATGGCGACCGATGACAAGTTAGCAAAACCACAGAGCGCGAAGGAGATAATCGCTTTCGTGTGATCAGAAAGCACCTGCAAGCCTGCCGCTTTAACTAACTCTTCCGCCTGTAGATATTGACCGAAATTCATAAATGCCACGAATTCGTTGACGATGATTTTCTGGCCAATAAAGGAGCCAGCAACCATTGCTTCACTCCACGGCACACCAATCAGGTAAGCGATTGGGGAGAATACCCAGCCCAGAATCAGCTCCAGCGAGAGTTGCGGGTAGTCGAACCAGCCACCAATTCCGCCCAAAATACCATTTAGCAATGCAATCAATGCAATGAAAGCCAGCAACATTGCGCCGACATTCAGCGCCAGTTGTAGACCAGAGGCAGCACCGGAAGCCGCAGCGTCAATCACGTTAGCTGGTCGGTCATCTTCAGCAATCAGGGTGGTGGCATCGACGGTATCGCGGGTTTTTTCAGTTTCTGGCACCATCAATTTAGCAAAGAGCAGCCCGCCCGGAGCCGCCATAAAGGAGGCGGCGATCAGATATTCCAACGGCACCCCCATCTGCGCGTAACCGGCCAAAACTGAACCGGCGACCGAGGCTAAACCACCACACATCACAGCAAACAGTTCTGATTGAGTCATGGTGGCAATATATGGCCGCACGACCAGCGGGGCTTCCGTTTGCCCAACAAAAATGTTGGCGGTCGCGGAGAGGGATTCGGTACGTGAGGTGCCGAGCAGCTTTTGTAAGCCGCCGCCTAACACCTTAATCACAATTTGCATAATGCCGAGATAATACAGAACCGCGATCAATGATGAGAAGAAGACAATAACCGGCAATACTCGCAGGGCGAAGATAAAACCGCCACCGCCAAAGACTTCAAACATTTTGTCGGAAACCAAACCGCCAAACATAAATGAAATACCGCTATTACCGTAAGCGATAACGTTCGCCACACCTTCAGACATCCCGCCCAGGATACGACGCCCAATCGGCACATATAACACTAGTGCCCCGACACCCACCTGAATAATAAATGCCCCCACCACAGTGCGGATATTAATCGCCCTAAAATTACTGGAAAGAAGCACGGCTATTAATATCAGAACTGCCATCCCGACCAAGCTCATAAGCATGTAAGATCATCCTGTTAATGATTTGTATGAAAATAATATGGGCGGGATTATACCGACAAGCGCGCGCTATCAAACAATCTCTGTCACAAATAAACACAACTCAGAGCAACTGTTTGATATTTATTGTGATGATGGTCACAGAAAAATCACAATAGAAGAAATGGCACGCTAATTATTAGTTAGCTTTTCATGTGCAATCGAGGAGACGGTGTTATCGCGAAAGCTTATCAGCAGAGGGTAAGCGAAATAAGCGCTGACTATTCGCCAGCAGATGGGTGGCTACCTCTTGCGGCGCTTCTGAGCGCAATTCACACAAGGCCGCGAACACATGGGCAGCACGCTCGGGTCGATTGGGTTGACCTTGGAAACCGGCCAATGGCATGTCCGGCGCATCAGTTTCCAGTAACAGAGCAGAGAGCGGTAATGCCGCCATAACCTTGCGGGTTTTCTGCGCCCGCTCATAGGTGATGGTTCCCCCAACGCCAATGTAATAACCCAAGCGAATGAATGCCTGCGCTTGCGCTAAGCTGCCAGCAAAGCCATGCACCACACCAGTGCGCGGCAATGCAGCTTTGCGCAATGCGGCAGCCAGTTGATCATGGGAGCGGCGGGAGTGCAAAATAACCGGGAGATCGTGCTGTTTAGCCAGCTTAAGCTGAGCCTGTAATAGCGCTAATTGTCGTAGAAACTGCGGCTCATCCATATAGAGATCCAGACCAATCTCCCCCACCGCTACCAGTTTTTCCGGTTTATTCGCCAAATAAGAGGCCAGCGCCGCTAAATCTGCCTCCTGATGCTCAGCAATATAGAGCGGGTGCATACCCAGTGCGGCAAACAGCGGCGGATAGCGCTCAGCCAAAGCTAAAATGCGGGGGAAGTAAGCCGTACTCACAGCAGGGATAATCAGTTGCCTGACATTCGCCTGCGCAGCGCTCGCTAAGCTGGCGAGCTCCTCACCGCTGAATGGTGGAAAGTCAAAGTGACAGTGGGTGTCAACAAAATAGGGGGGATCAATAAATGAGGGCGTCGGCCCCGCTATCAGTGCCATTAGGCCGTATCACCTTTGTTTTTTGCCGCGCTCAGAGGCGAAATAATCTCGCCCGCCAACAGCTTACTTTTGCTTTTATTGTGCGTGGTGGTCGGCAAAATAAGCCCGCTGTCTGCCACGGTCATCTGAGGTGGAATATGTTGATTTGCCACGGTAACTGAATCGACGGGAGTGATAATATCTGGCGTTTGAATGATATCAAATGAAGAATCATCGCTATCAATCAACTCAGCCATATCATCTAGCTGGTTAATATCTTGTGGCTGGATCATACGGCGGGAGAGAGGGATCGCAGTTTTCTCGCCACTCATTTCAGCTTGATACTGCCCGTCACGGGGCAAGAGCCAGTGCCCGACGGTGGCCAGAAAATAGCGGCCACAGCGGCGGCCCAAATGGTAATCTTGATTCAGTGCCGCCACACGGCTCCCTAGTGCATTACTGGCAAGGGGTTTGGGCGGGAAAATCTCGAAAATCCGCAGGTCACCCGGCGGCTTTTCAATGAATTGCTGAATGCGATGATAGCTCTGTTCATGCTGTTGCATGATCCGCACCAGCTGCTGCAAACTGCTCTCACTCAGCAGGTGCTCCATCCGCTTCATCCATTGCGGGGTACAGTAAGCCTGCGAAGGAACAGTACGGATAACCACGATAGTATCCGCGCCACGGCGATAGGCCTCTTCAACCGGAATTGCATCACTGATGCCGCCATCCTGATAACTTATGCCATCCAAATCAACGCCTTGACGATAAAAACCGGGAATGGCACTGGAGGCTTTAAGCGCCGGTAGCCAGCTTTCACGGGTGGGAGCGATATAGGTTGGCTCGAAATCATCACTACGGCAGGCGCACATTAAGAATTCGCGCCCATTAATCAGGTGCTGTTCGGCGTGATCGAGTGCCAGCGGCAGTTGCTGTGAAGTGATATCCACCAGCCAATCGAGATCAATTAAGTGCCCACCACGGACAAAACGTAATGGATTGAAGAAATTAGCGGTTGTGGTGTAACGGGTAATGACGCGACGGGCATAGCCAGGTTGGCCGCAAATAAAAGCGGAGAGGTTTTGTGCGCCAGCGGATGTGCCGATCATTAGATCAAAAGGGTTAAAGCGGGCGCGCTGGAACTCATCCAGCACACCGGCTGTAAAAATTCCCCGCTGCCCGCCCCCCTCACACACCAACGCCATTTTACCGGGTTGATATGGTTTATAGGCGAGTGGCTCAATATTTCCGAGCGTGATAGGTATTCTGTATCCCACCATCCATCCTTAATTCGGCTACAACAGGTGTCGAGGATACCCCTTCTTCACCTTTGCTGTAACCCTCTCGCCATACTAAAGGCGCTTACGTCCTGTAAACAAACTGATGAGAAATAGCACAATACCGACGACGAAGACGACTTTCGCCGCCCAGGCTGCGGTGCCCGCCAGCCCACCAAAACCTAATGCCGCAGCGATTAATGCAATAATCAGAAATATGATGCCCCAGCGAAACATAAGCTTCTCCTTACCGTTTTAATTAATATTCCGTGGGCTAATCAATAACCCACGAAACACCCGTCAGTCGGATAACAATTAAGGCTTGATGCTCAGATCATTTTTGACACTTTTCACGCCATCTACCGCTTTGGCGATACTTTCAGCACGTTCGGACTGAGCTTTATTCTCAACAGTACCGGACAACTGCACCACACCCTCGGTGGTTTCAACTTTTATTTTACGTGACGGGACAATGTCATCAGCCAGTAATTTGGCCTTGATGGAGCTGGTTGTCGCAGCATCGCCAGCATATTCACTAACCGATTGTGTTTTCTGATCTTTCACATGCAGCTTATCGCTAACGGATTTTACACCTTCAACGTTTGCGGCAATTTCAACGGCAGTTTCAGCTTCTGCCTGAGAAGTAACGAAGCCACTCAGCGTCACGACGCCATGGTTGGTTTCAACTGAAATATCAGTACTTTTGAGGGATTTCTCCTCCAGCAACGCGCTTTTCACTTTTGCCGTTGCTGCGCTATCCCCCATGTAATTATCCACTTTCTTCATGGAGCTATCGATTTTGGCACCGGTCCTGTCCACAGCGTTGGAGGCTTTATTGAGCATAGTGTCTTCGGCCAGCACACTACCGCTGATAAGCGCAGTACCTAAAACAACAGCCATCACTGAACGGGCAAATTTTGTGTTTTTCATCGATTTCTTCCTTTTATTGTTTTGAACCCCAAACTGGCTATAACGCCCCAATTTGCGGATTCTTATGCCACCGCAGAGGGGTAGCCATTTGATGAATACTTTACGATTACTACAGGTTAGTCGCCCCAAAGTAAATGCGACTCAATCCTGTGCGTAGTTATAAAGATAGAGCATTTGAGGAGAAATAGAGTCGGAATCGGCCTAAAGGCAGATTTTTATGATTAAGTCAGAGTTATCTTAGGGATGAGTTTATGAGGGAGTTTAATGAATCGGGGTACGCTGTACCCCGATAGCGTGCGGCTTGCGGCGGGATTAATGCTCGCGAGTTTTACGGAAACGGACTTCTGGGTAACGCTCTTGCGTAATATTAAGATTGACCATGGTTGGCGCGATATAGCTCAAATTATCACCACCATCCAATGCCAGGTTAACTTCATTCTTACGTTTAAACTCTTCGAATTTCTTCACGTCGTCACACTCAACCCAACGGGCAGTTGAGACGTTAACGGATTCATATACCGCTTCCACGTTATATTCGCTTTTCAGCCGTGATGAAACTACTTCAAACTGCAGAATACCGACCGCGCCGACAATCAAATCGTTGTTGGTCAATGGGCGGAACACCTGCACCGCGCCCTCTTCTGACAGCTGAACCAAACCTTTCAGCAGCTGCTTTTGCTTCAATGGGTCGCGCAGACGAATGCGGCGGAACAGTTCAGGGGCGAAGTTCGGAATACCGGTGAACTTCATATCTTCACCTTGGGTGAAGGTATCGCCGATTTGAATCGTGCCATGGTTATGCAGGCCGATAATGTCGCCAGCATAGGCTTCTTCAATGTGTGAGCGGTCACCGGCCATAAAGGTCAGCGCATCGGAAATCACCACATCTTTCTTGGTGCGCACCTGACGCAGTTTCATGCCTTTCTCGTAACGGCCTGAAACTACACGCATAAAAGCAACGCGGTCACGGTGTTTCGGGTCCATATTGGCCTGAATCTTGAATACAAAACCGGTGAATTTCTCTTCAGCCGCAACCACGACCCGTGTGTCGGTTTTACGTGGCATCGGGGCTGGCGCCCACTCCACCAAACCATCCAGCATATGGTCGACACCAAAGTTACCCAGCGCAGTACCAAAGAAGACCGGCGTTAAGTCCCCCGACAGGAAAGCTTCATGATCAAACTCATGGGAAGCGCCCTGCACCAGCTCCAGCTCCTGACGGAACTGCCTGGCGATATCTTCGCCCACCGCAACATCCAGATCCGGGTTATTTAGCCCTTTAATAGTGCGCACTTCCTGAATGGTGTGGCCTTTGCCGGTCTGATACAGGTAAGTTTCATTTTTATAGAGGTGGTAAACCCCTTTAAACGACTTACCACAGCTAATCGGCCAGGTGATTGGCGCACAAGCAATTTTCAGCTCACGCTCCACTTCATCCAGCACTTCCATCGGATCACGGATCTCGCGGTCCAATTTGTTCATAAAGGTCAGGATCGGCGTATCACGCAGACGAGTGACCTCCATCAGTTTGCGCGTGCGGTCTTCAACCCCTTTAGCCGCATCGATCACCATCAAGCAGCAGTCGACCGCGGTCAGAGTACGATAAGTATCTTCAGAGAAGTCTTCATGCCCTGGGGTGTCGAGCAAGTTAACCAGGCAACCGCCGTACGGGAACTGCATCACCGAGGTGGTGATGGAGATACCGCGCTGCTTTTCCATCTCCATCCAGTCAGATTTGGCATGATGACTTGAGCCACGGCCTTTTACCGTACCGGCGGTCTGGATTGCGTGTCCAAACAGCAACACTTTTTCGGTAATGGTAGTTTTACCGGCATCGGGGTGGGAAATGATGGCGAAAGTACGTCGTTTCGCCACTTCCAGTGCATATTCACTTGGAGACATAGTTTGAAATTTCTACTTTTAGGCCGCCCTGCTCTGGGCCGCACATCCTATTGATGTGCCAGTCAGGCAAAGCAAGGCATTGAATTATGGCGCTATACCCCGCTTATTTGACGTTGCTGCCTATTCAGCGGCAACACCCGTCACTTGGGGTATAAGTGGTTATAGCGCGGTATTTTCCCTGATTTATGCGAGATAGACAATTTATTCAAGACAAACCAGCGGTTATTCAAGACAAACCATCTTATTCAAGACAAACCATCGGCAAAAACAGTGCTATCCCATGGGTAACGCCATCATAATGGCATCTTCACGCCCATCAGCACTCGGGTAGTAGTTGCGGCGCACCGAGACCTCGTTAAAACCGAGACTCTCATACAGGGCAATAGCGCCGGCGTTTGAGGCCCGAACTTCAAGCCAGAGTGTGACAATACCCCGTGTTTCCAACTGGGTAATCAGGTGTTCAAGCAGCAGGCGTCCATAGCCCTGACGCTGATACTGTGGATCAATGGCGATATTAAACAGCGTTGCTTCATCCAATACGATTTGGGTAATGGCGAAACCAACCATGTTCTGGTCGACACTCAACTTAAAATTGAGGTAGCGCTCACCCTGATTGCTGGCTAAGGTTTTTTCCGTCCACGGGAAAGCGTGGCTGGCTTGCTCAATTTGGTACGCTGTGGCCAGATCGGCTGGCGTCAGGATAGAAATCTGCTTCATGGTGACAAATCTGCTGCCAAAGTGCGCGCTTCGCGCTCGCGTCTTGATAAAGGCCGGCCAATGCCGGGCTGTGTAACTGTGCACCCGCGACCGCTAGTGGTTCACTGATGCCCAGCCGCCAACTGTTGCACTGCGTATCCGCTGGTAACATGGCTACCTGATCCGGTGTCAGCCCATAGGCCTGACGAGGAGTAAGCCCTAAGCTGCGCAATACATCGCACAACAGCGGATCATCATCTTCAGGGAGCGTATCTGCCACGATCAGCAGGCGGGTATCTTCGGGTAAGCGCACTGCAATTTCACCCTGCAAGACCGCTGGGCGGCGCAATGTCCACTGCGTAATGCCAAGCTGTTGTAACAGCAAGTCTCGTCTCGATGCCATGCCATTTCCTGTCAGAGCGACCCCTATTTCGACGCTATGCTAGCAAACCCATCGAACATGCGCCAACAAACCTCTACTTATCAGGCTCAGCGGATGGCATATTGGTGATAAATATAGTTAGCTAATCAGTTTCAGATCCGCTTTACGTAGGCGCTTTTGCTCCTGATAGAAATTTTCATGGGAACTGAGGCTCAAAAGATACAATTCAATTTTCTGCTCGATCCAACTGTAGCCCAGCAGCGTCAGTTGATTATTGAGCTGAAACTTATGCACCCGAAGATAGCTCAGGTCACCTTTCTTTAATTCACCTATTTCTGGGCTGGTAATAATGAGCTCAATGTGATCTTCAACCACAATAAGTTGTTGTTCAGAGAGCCTACTCAGCGCTTTTGCGAAGCGGCTACTTTCATAAACATCAATCTTCCGACCGCTTGGTTCTTCTGACATAACGTGACACCTTCTTATTCTCGATTTCGCTCTTCGCCAGTAAGGTTTCCAGAATAAAGCTGTAGGGCAGATCAGGGTTATCCTCAGCGATACGACCAATTTTTGCCCAGTGCTCGATCTGCTTTGGCACGCTGCGACTTGATGCTTCGGCGTGAATTTTAACGTCAGTGACAAAATCCTCATCCAGACGAATACTGATTGCCATAGTTTTACTCCTTTTTGCGCAATTTTTAACGTGCGTAGCTGCACTTTTTGTCGTGTAAAACGCACTCTTTAATGTACAGATTACACACCCCACAATAATGTGGCACAAGAGCGCAAAATGCAACAATTTGTCGCGATAGCATCACCTCTATTTTGTCTAAAAAATACAAAAATAGAGGTTGAGCCAACAAACCTCTATAATCCCCGATTATATTATTGAGGAGCCAAAGACTGATGTCAGCATTAACCCCAGCCAGTGAAGTGATACTGCGCCATAGTGATGAATTTATAGCCCGCCACGTGTTGTTTGCCGGTGACTTGCAAGATGCGCTGCCAGCGCAGTTTGATGCCGCCGGGGTACGGGTTCACTCCAATCAATATCACCACTGGCAATTACTGAGCAATACGCTGGAAGAGAGTGTGCAATTCGGGCTTTTGGCGACACCTGAAATCGTCGCGACCTGCGACACGCTGGTCTATTACTGGCCAAAAAGCAAACAAGAAGCCCAATTCCAATTGGCGAATCTGCTCTCCTTATTGCCGGTCGGCACCGATATTTTTGTGGTGGGTGAAAACCGCAGCGGCGTGCGCAGCGCAGAAGAGATGCTCGCTGATTTCGCGCAGTTGACCAAGATAGACAGTGCTCGCCGTTGTGGCTTGTACCATGGCCGCCTGGATAAACAGCCAGAATTTGATGCCGATGACTGGTGGGAGAGTTATCAGGTGGGCGATGTGACAGTGAAAACCTTGCCGGGTGTGTTCAGCCGTGATTCGCTGGATTCAGGCAGCCATCTGTTGCTCTCCACATTCAGCGAGCCATTTAAAGGCAGCGTGCTGGATGTCGGTTGTGGTGCCGGTGTCCTGGCCTCGGTTTTGGCGCAACAATCGCCAAAAATCAAATGGACCCTGAGTGATGTCTCTGCGGCAGCTATCGAAGCCAGCCGGGCGACACTGGCGGCGAATAATATTGATGCGCAAGTGATTGCCAGCAATGTCTATTCCGACATCAAAGGCCGTTTCGAGATGATTATTTCGAACCCACCTTTCCATGATGGGATTCAAACTAGCCTAACAGCGGCTGAAATGCTGATCCGTGGTGCGACCGCGCATCTGCATGTCGGCGGTAAATTGCGTATCGTGGCGAACTCCTTCTTGCCTTATCCTGCCCTGCTGGATGCCGCATTTGGCAGCCATGAAGTACTGGCGCAGAATGGCCGTTTTAAAGTGTATCAGGCAACCGTCGGGCGCGCGCCACGAGACGCTAAGAAAAAACGTTAAGATCAGGCGTTAAGATGGGCCATCCCTTCCGCGCCGTAGCGTTCACCTGCTGCGGCATGGAACGGGAACACCGCATCCAGCGCTGCCAACTCTTGCGGGCTGAGCTCCACCTCTAATGCCGCCAAATTCTCTTCCAAATAGCTGCGACGTTTGGTGCCAGGGATCGGCACAATGTGTTTCCCCTGCGCCAATACCCACGCCAATGCCAGTTGCGACGGTTTAACCCCTTTATCTTGCGCCATTTTTATCACGCTATCGGCCAGCGCCAGATTCAGTGCAAAGTTATCGCCCTGAAAACGCGGGTTATGGCGGCGAAAATCATCAGCAGCCAAATCGTCTGGACTACGAATCGCGCCAGTCAAGAAACCGCGCCCTAGTGGGCTATAGGCGACAAACCCAACACCTAATCGTTCGCAGGTCGCCAACACAGAACTCTCTGCATCTCGCGTCCACAGTGAGTATTCACTCTGCACCGCAGTAATCGGATGCACCTGATGGGCTATCTCCAGGGTAGCCGCCGAAACCTCGCTCAGACCGATATAACGGATTTTACCCGCGGTGACCAGATCAGCCAGCGTGCCAATCACCTCTTCAACTGGCACTGTGGGATCACCACGATGCTGGTAATAGAGGTCAATCACCTCGACACCCAGCCGCTTCAAGCTGCCATCGACCGACTGACGAATGTAGTCAGGGCGGCTGCTGACGCCACGTACCGCCGGATTTGCCGGATCACGTACAATACCAAATTTGGTGGCTAAAAAGACTTGATCTCGCTTGCCCTTAATCGCCCGACCCACCAACTCTTCATTGGTAAAGGGGCCATACATATCTGCGGTATCGAGCATCGTCACCCCCAGCTCCAGCGCCCGATGGAGGGTTGCAATGGACTCGTTGTGGTCTTGATTGGTGGAGTAAAAATCACTCATTCCCATGCAGCCAAGGCCCAGTGCCGAGACTTGCGGACCATTCAAACCTAATTGACGTTGTTGCATTGTGATACTCCCCATTAGTGATGTCGGAAGAAAGTGTGGTTGTTTCGTGAGGAAAGATAAATAATGCAAACTGCTCACCACTGTTCAAAAAACACCAACAATAGGCGGATGTAATCATGGATCAAATTCAAGCCATGCGGATTTTTGTCCGTATTGTTGAGTTGGGCAGTTTCAGCCGTGCGGCAGAAAAACTGCAATTGCCACGTGCGACGGTCAGCCACACCTTAAAACGGCTGGAGCAGCGGCTAGGTGTGCGTTTACTGGTGCGCACCACCCGCCAGGTGAATATCACCGCCGAAGGCACGCTCTACTACCAGCGCTGCCTGCAATTACTGTCGGCGTTTGAAGAAGCGGACTCACTCTTTAGCCACCAACGGCTGCAGCCCGAGGGGAAAGTGCGCATCGATATGCCCCACTCGCTGGCCCGCAATGTCGTGATCCCGGCACTCAGTGACTTTTATCAGCGCTATCCCCATATCACACTGATTCTTGGCGCCAATGACAGCACTATTGATCTGATGCGCGAAGGGGTGGATTGCGTGTTGCGCGCCTGGTTGCCCCACGACGAACAATTAGCCGTGCGCAATATTGGCCAGCAACCACAGATCACCTGCGCATCACCGGCTTATCTGGCGAAATATGGCGTGCCAACATCACTGGACGATTTGGCGGGGCATCAAGCGGTGGGCTATTTTTCACAGCTGACTCACCGTGACTATCCTTTGGAATTTACTTATCAAGGGCGGGTTGAAACGCGGGAGTTGCCCAGTATTTTGAGTGTTAATGGCGCGGATGCCTATATTGCCGCAGGGGTGGCGGGCTTGGGGTTAATTCAAGCGCCAACCCAGGGTATCCAGAGTCAATTAGCGCAAGGGGAGCTGATTGAGGTGTTACCCCACAGCCCGCCGCCTGCCATGCCGCTGTTTATTATGTTTCCACCAGGGCGATTTCTCGCCCCCAGAGTCAGAGTGCTGATTGACTGGCTGATCGCGCTATTTGCTCATTACCCGCCACCGTCGAGCGGAGTGCGGTGAAAGATGTTGTTCAGCGGATAAAACGAAAAATACCTCAAAAATCAAATCAATTGAACAACATATGATGTTTTTTACAGCAAACGTCCCGCTTAGGGGAAATAAGTATTGACCTGAACGTGAAAATCTCTAGAATTCGCCTCCGTGGTTGCATCAAAAAGTCATGTTTCCGGTACGCGATGGTGGCGGAATTGGTAGACGCGCTAGCTTCAGGTGTTAGTGTTCTTACGGACGTGAGGGTTCAAGTCCCTCCCTTCGCACCAAACATTATTTTTATACAACCAGCAGTAGAGATTTATATTGCACAGCACATGCGATGGTGGCGGAATTGGTAGACGCGCTAGCTTCAGGTGTTAGTGTTCTTACGGACGTGAGGGTTCAAGTCCCTCCCTTCGCACCAAGCTGGTGATATAAATCTAAAAAATATCATGCTACGCAAATTAGCTGATAAGCAGTAAGAGATCATTTGGGCGATGGTGGCGGAATTGGTAGACGCGCTAGCTTCAGGTGTTAGTGTTCTTACGGACGTGAGGGTTCAAGTCCCTCCCTTCGCACCACAATGATTTCAATCTTCTTCCGCTTCATATCTCCGCCAATTGTTATCTGTTTGTTCTCCCCTTACTTTTTCTTTTATTCAAAAAAATAGCTCGCGGATGCCACTGTGCATCAATACTGCAACCATCCCCCCCAACAACGCCAAACAAGATGGTAGCAACAGAAAATGCCGCAGCCGAGTGTGATATAGCATACTAATGGTTGCCAGCATCGCGAGTACTATCACTATTCGCAACTGACCGACGGTGATATCGGCCCACTCCAGCAGCGGCAGCAACGCAAAAGGGAGCAGTATTCCCCAACCACTGGACATGCCACGGCTCAATAATCCACCAATCCCCCACGAACGGTAAGCGGCTAATCTGGCTGAAATCATAGTAACGCCCCACCCAAGTGATAATGATAACCAATATCATATATCACTCTTTGCCAGTCTGCATCATGAAGTTGCCATGGGCTAGCACGATGCTGGCATCAGCGAAGAAACATCATGATGACAGGTGGAAACAAAAATGGTAATTTTACTTAAGAAAATTCCTAAAACGATATTAAACGCTTCAAACAAAAATAATTACTTAGAAAAACTATTTATCGTGATGCCTGAATAATATGGCTTCATGAGGATATTGTTTATTTGTCTACTGACAGCACGACATTATGCAGAGTGAATTGAATATGAATAGCCACTCCTACGATCAGCTTCTGAAAAGTAAGCATCGGCTCTCTTTACTGCTTTTTCTATTTCTTAATGCGTCGTCAGCTATTTTTAGTATGATATTACCGTCACCAAAAACACCTGCGGTGACATTGCCGATTGTTATGATCGCAGTTATCAGCCTAGGTTCCGCCGCTTATTTAATTTTTATTTCGAGGAAATATGCGGATAAACTGAATTTATTTTCAATCATCATGGGCGTGTTATGGGCCTGGCAAATCATTCTAAAATACGAATATCTAGGCACTAATGAAAATAACTACTTATTGCTTAGCCTGTTTACCATTTTCTTTATCAGCACCATTGCGCTGTCTGATAACTTTATCGCTTTTTGCCTGCACACTGCGCCAGCTGCATTAACCGTTATTTTCCTGGATGATTTTCAAAATATCTTCCGCATAACATTCACTCTTATGCTGCCTCTGATTGGCTTCTCTTTGCATCATTTAATGTCGCGGCGCAGCGATGATTTTACCCGAAAACTAGTCGCACATCTTTATAATGAAAGAGAAAAATTCAGTGATTTAAGCATGATAGATCCCTTAACCAGTTTGTATAATCGCCGTGGTCTGGAGAACAAACTTGAGACACTGCTGGCACAGTCTCCAGGTAATCATTATGTGTTACTGCTCGATATCGACCATTTTAAGGCCTATAACGATAACTATGGACACACCATGGGCGATCAAGCGCTGGTGCGGGTTGCTGCGGCGATCCGTGATGCCGTGCGTTCACGGGATATCGTAGTGCGTTATGGTGGCGAGGAGTTTTTGGTTTTACTGACACATGTGAGTGAAGAGTATGCCAGCCAATTGGCTGAGCGGGTGCGCCAGAGGGTGTTAGGTCTTGATATTCCACATGTTTTCAATCATAAAGTATCAACAACCGTAACACTGAGCGCGGGTATATCCCCGCTGCAAGCCTACGATTTGGCATCCTCACTCAAAGCAGCAGATGAGGCGCTCTATCGGGCTAAAAAAGATGGTCGCAATAAGGTAGCTTTTGCTGGAGAAAAATTGTCAAATGTGGAGTCTTCACCCTGATAAAGTGGTAGAGCACAGCGCTCGACTATTATTTTCTCAGCCCGTGGTTGAGCTTAATACTGCGCTATTATTTTTCACTCTCTTTATGTTATTAAGCCGTGCCATCCCATATACAAAAATAAATTATTGGCTCATCCTTTGGTAGAAAACATCTATTTAAGCGAATCATTCCAATCTCCAAATGCACATAATGAGTTCTTGAATGATGGCGAATCTATTAATCCCACACCAATACCCCCCTACCACCCAGATAATGCCCCTACTCCTTCCGGGTCAGGAGTTGAATAAAATTCATCCTCTGGAATAGAGTGCAATAATGATTATCATTTAAATAAAGGCGCGATAGTTCAGGAAAAGAGAGCACAGCAGGCGGGGAAAAGCATAAGCCCGACAAATGATTAACATGCCGGACTTAGCCAGACGGCCGACAATATCTGCCATCACAATTGGTGCGGCCAAAATAGAGAATGATGCCGTTAGCGTTAAAAATTGAGCGACGAATAGTAGCAAGCTGCTGATAGTAGACCGGGCATGAAATGTCCTTGGATAAAGTTGAACGCTCATGATAATCCATATCTTTTCATAAATTGAATCATTATCTTCAGTGTCGCGATTAATTATTTTTTCATGCTGCTATCTGCTGTTTCCTACCCTAAATGATTATTTTGTTGCTTTGCTAAACCGATTCTTCTACTTTTAGCAGCAAATAGGATGGAAGAGAATAGGGGTTTATCATGGAAAACACCATTTGGGTTTTGGGCGATGCGGTAATTGATTTAGTCCCAGAAAATTCAAATAGTTACCTTAAGTGCCCTGGTGGGGCACCCGCAAATGTGGCCGTCGGCATTGCCAGATTAGGCGGCAAAAGCGCTTTTATTGGCCGAGTGGGGCAAGACAGCTTTGGTCGCTTTATGCAGCAGGTATTGCAGCAAGAGAGTGTCGATACCCGTGCCATGATTTTGGACCCAGCACACCATACTTCAACAGTGGTAGTGGATTTGGATCAACACGGCGAGCGTACCTTTACATTCATGGTGACACCGAGCGCGGATTTATTTCTCCAAGTCGCTGATTTACCTGAATTCAAGCCGAATCAGTGGCTACATTTGTGCTCTATTGCTTTGAGCCAGGAACCCAGCCGCAGCACAGCATTTGAGGCTATGCGGCGCATGAAAGCTGATGGTGGATGGGTCAGTTTTGATCCCAATATTCGTGCCGATATTTGGCGCGCACCACAAGAGTTACTCCCCTGCCTGCAACAGGCATTGCAGCTGGCCGATGTGGTCAAATTATCGCTGGAAGAGCTGAACTTTATCTGCCCACAGCCAGATATCGCCACAGCCATGGCGCAGGTGATGGCTGACTACGCCTGCAAATTGCTGCTGGTGACTCTAGGGGCTGAGGGCGTTTGGGTGCATAACCGCCGTGGCCTGAAAAAATATCCCAGCCACAAAATTACCCCGATAGATACCACCGGCGCGGGGGATGCTTTTGTGGCTGGGCTGCTCGCCGCTTTGGCACAACACCCAGATTGGCACTGGAGCCAAGATCTCACGGCGGCGATAGAGAAGGCGCAAGCCTGTGGTGCGTTAGCCACCAGCGCCAAAGGGGCCATGACCGCCCTGCCTGATGCGCAACAACTGGCGCAATTTCTACAACGGAATAACTAACTGCTTCGCGACATCCGGATACTCCTGGCCCCGGTATCCGGTCTCCTTACTCATTTGACACGTTTTTTTGCTAAACACCCCAGCACAGCAATCTCGCCAGACGCCTATTGCTTGCTCTCTCGATTCCCGCCCCCTCTGCCATATCACTCAATTTGCAGCGCAGATCACAATAGCTGAACCGGGTTAGCAAAATATTTTGCTAATCCACGAGGATCCCCCTTATGTTAGCCATGAAAAACCGGTTTAGCTGTTTAGCATAAATACAATCAATCACATACCGAGTGATATAAAAATGATGATGAAACCAAGCTATCTTGCTGTATCAATAGGACTTATCCTTTCCTGTGCAGCGATTACCGCCTCAGCCGCCCCAAAGAGTGATATCGAAGCGCGCCTCAATGCATTAGAGCAGCGATTGCAGCAAGCAGAGCAACGGGCGAAAAATGCAGAAACTCGCGCCGAACTGGCAGAAAAACAAGCACAAAAATTGGAAGTTCGCACACTTCAAGCAGAAGAAAAGAGTGCTCAGGTCGCAAAACGTACCGAGAAATTAGAGAGCAAAACATCCAGTGACAATGGTTTTGAGTTCCATGGTTATGCCCGTTCCGGGCTGCTGATGAACTCATCTGGTACTGGCACCCAAGGTGGCCCATATGTTTCACCGGCCGGTAGCACTGGCGGCGCGATTGGCCGTTTAGGCAATGAGCCAGATACCTATGTTGAGGTGAATCTGGAGAAAAAACAGAAACTTGATAACGGGGCGACCACCCGCTACAAAGTGATGCTGGCCGATGGTCAACGCAGCTATAACGACTGGACCGCCGACAGCAGTGACCTCAATGTGCGTCAGGCGTTTGTTGAGCTGGGCACCCTGCCGACCTTCAATGGTATTTTCAAAGAGAGTACCTTGTGGGCCGGTAAACGTTTCGATCGCGATAATTTCGATATCCACTGGCTGGATTCCGACGTGGTATTCCTCGCCGGTACTGGTGGCGGCATTTATGACATCAAGTGGAGCGAGAGTCTGAAGAGCAATTTCTCGTTATATGGCCGCAATTATGGCGAGATTGAGAATGTTAACAGCGATATTCAGAGCTACATTTTCACCGCTAATAACTATTTCTCTATCAATAATGACAGCGACCGCTTCCAGTGGATGGTGAGTGGTTTGCGGGCCAAAGATAATGAGGCGCGCGAAAATCGTGGTGAAATCGTCAATACCCATGCGGCGGATAAAGGTATCCACAGCATGTTGGCTTACCATGGCGACAGCTTCTATGGGCTGCGCGCTGGGACATCAAAAACCGCGCTGTTATATGGGCATGGCTTAGGGGCTGAAGTTAAATCTATTGGTGCCGATGGTAATTTGACCCATGGTGCAGAGACCTGGCGTTTAGCCACCTATGGGACTACCGCACTGAGCAAGGATTGGAGCCTGGCTCCCGTCCTCATGGCGCAGCAGAGTCAAGATCGTTATGTTGATGGTGATAAATATCAGTGGGTTACCTTTAATGCCCGTCTGATTCAGGAGATCACTGAGAACTTTGCGCTGGCCTATGAGGGCAGCTATCAGTACATGAATCTGGAGCCGCAAGGCTATAAGGATTACCACAAAGTGAGCGGGGGCTTCTATAAGCTGACCTTTGCACCGACCTTTAAAGCGGGTGATATCAGTAACTTCTTCAGCCGCCCGGAAATACGCCTCTTCGCCACCTACATGGATTGGAGCCAAGATCTGGATAATTACGCCAAGGATGATGCTTTCGGTAAAAATGATTTTGCTGCCGGCGGTCAATGGAACTTTGGTATCCAAATGGAAACCTGGTTCTGATCATTCCCCGCTGTGACAAGGGATAGGCCGCCACAGCGGGAAACTTATTTGACAACAATCCGCCTACGACAGGTAGAAAGCGGAATGAATATGCGAGGGATATAATGAATATTAATGAGACCGTAAAGGCTCTGCTCCCGTTGCTTGGCGGTAAAGAGAATATTGTCAGTGCTGCGCACTGTGCTACTCGCCTGCGTTTGGTGCTGGCAGATGACTCACTGGTGCAGAAATCGGCGGTGGAAAAACTCGATGGCGTTAAAGGCTGCTTCAGTAATGCCGGGCAATTGCAGGTCATTTTCGGTACCGGGCTGGTCAATAAAGTCTATGCCGAGTTTATCCAAGTCGCGGGGATCAACGAATCCAGTAAATCAGCAGCCGCCGATGCCGCGGCCCGCAAACTGAATCCATTCCAGCGCATTGCGCGTTTGTTATCCAACATTTTTGTCCCAATCATCCCCGCAATTGTCGCCTCTGGTCTGCTAATGGGCCTACTCGGCATGGTGAAAACCTATGGCTGGGCTGATGCCAATAGCGCACTCTTTATCATGCTGGATATGTTCAGCTCCGCCGCGTTTATTATTTTGCCGATTTTGATTGGTTTCACCGCGGCTAAAGAGTTTGGCGGTAACCCCTATTTGGGGGCGACGTTAGGCGGCATTCTAACGCATCCGGCGCTGACCAATGCCTGGGGCGTTGCAGGTGGTTTCCATACTATGAATTTCTTTGGTATGGAGGTGGCGATGATTGGCTATCAGGGCACGGTGTTCCCGGTGCTACTGGCCGTGTGGTTTATGAGTCTACTGGAAAAGCGCCTGCGCAAAGTGATCCCAGATGCGCTGGATTTGATCCTCACGCCATTCCTGACGGTCATTATTACCGGTTTTGTCGCGCTGCTGTTTATCGGCCCTGCCGGACGCGTACTGGGTGATGGGATCTCGCTGGTGCTCAGCACCCTGATTACCCATGCCGGTTGGCTAGCCGGATTGCTGTTTGGCGGGCTATATTCAGTGATTGTGATAACCGGTATCCACCATAGTTTCCATGCTATCGAAGCGGGCTTGTTGGGTAATCCCAATATCGGCGTTAACTTCCTGCTGCCGATTTGGTCAATGGCGAACGTCGCACAAGGGGGAGCCTGCTTGGCGGTTTACTTTAAAACCCGTGATGCCAAAATTAAGGCCATTGCTATTCCATCCGCTTTTTCTGCCATGTTGGGGATTACCGAAGCGGCAATTTTCGGGATTAACCTGCGCTTTATCAAACCCTTCCTGGCGGCACTGGCCGGCGGTGCTTTAGGTGGTGCATGGGTGGTGGCCAACCATGTCAATATGAGTGCGGTGGGCTTAACCGGTATTCCCGGCATCGCCATCGTGCAGGGCAACTCAATCATTAACTATCTGATTGGATTGGTGATTGCCTTTGGTGCGGCATTTATTATTTCTCTGCTACTTAAATACAAAACGGACAGCGAATAATGCAAGAAGCCAGTTTACTCAAACAGCTTACGCTGGCAGTGATGCGCGGTCAGTGTCGCGCATCGCAAGACCCGCACCGCCCCGGCTGGCATCTGGCCCCCAGTGTCGGATTGCTGAATGATCCCAATGGATTCATTTATCACGCTGGTTATTATCATCTGTTCTATCAGTGGAATCCATTAGATTGCCGCCACGGCAACAAGTTTTGGGGCCACTGGCGCAGCCCTGATCTGGTTCATTGGGAGCATCAACCGGTGGCGTTAGTTCCTAGTGAGGAGTACGAAAGTCACGGCTGCTACTCTGGCTCGGCGGTGATCGTTGATGACCTTATCACCCTAATTTACACCGGTAATGTGAAGTATCCCGATGGCTCCCGCACCGCTTTCCAATGTCTGGCGCAGGAGAATGCACAGGGCGAATTCGACAAACTGGGGCCAGTGCTCCCGCTACCTGCGGGCTATACCGGCCATGTGCGCGATCCAAAAGTGTGGCAGCACAACGGCCAGTGGTACATGGTTCTGGGCGCGCAGGATAAGCAACTGCAAGGTAAAGTCCTGCTGTGGCGCTCCGCTGATCTGCATGAATGGCAAAATTTGGGTGAGATCGCCGGTTCCGGGCTGGGTGGTTTGGGGCCATTCGGCTATATGTGGGAGTGCCCAGACCTGTTCACCTTGGGGGCGCAGGATATCTTGATGTTCTGCCCGCAAGGGATACCCGCCGAAGCTGAACGTTATCGTAATACCTTCCAGGCGGGCTATTTGCTGGGCAAATTGGATTATGCCAATGCTGTGCTTGGCCATCAGGATTTCCGTGAAATGGATGCTGGTTTTGAATTCTACGCGCCACAGACCACACTGGCCGCAGATGGTCGCCGCCTGCTTTTCGGCTGGATGGGGATGCCTGATGAAGATGAGCTGTTCCAGCCGACTACCGCTTATGGCTGGATTCATATCATGACCTGCCCGCGCGAGTTGAGTTTGAACGGCGATAAATTGATTCAGCAGCCCGCGCGCGAATTAACGGCCCTACGCGGCGAGCATCACCAGTGGCAAGGTCGCGCGCAGGATGCACCGGCACTGCCTATCAGTAGCGCTGAGATCATCGTCGACATCAGTGCGCCATTTGTCCTCGAATTGGGTAATGCCCTGATGCTGACCTGGGATGGTGAACGCATCACCCTGAGCCGCCATAATCTGCGCAGCGGATTGCCAGAGTTCCGCTACTGGCGCGGTCAGTTGCAGCAGTTACAGCTGCTTTGCGATCGTTGCAGCATCGAGATCTTTATCAATCAGGGGGAGGCGGTCATGACCTCATGCTACTTCCCGACAGAAGAACCGATGGCTATCTTCAACGGAAATGCCGAACTGTGTCTGCGGCACTGGTTGTTGTCTTCGCCCATGTTAGAATGAGTTATCTTTCAAGGCGACAGATTCACTCAGTGAAAAACGATAACCTGTTAAAAAACAAGAAACGCATCACCATCAACGATATTGCCAAGCTGGCGGGTGTGTCGAAATCGACCACCAGTCTGGTGCTCAATGGGCGCAGCAAGGAGTATCGTGTTTCGGATGAGACGCGGGATCGTATTATTGCCCTCGCCAGTGAGCATCACTACCAGCCGAGCTTCCATGCCCGTTCGCTGCGGTCAACCCGCAGCCACACCATCGGGTTGGTGGTGCCCGAGATGACCAACCACGGCTTTGCTCTGATCTCCCGGGAACTGGAGATGCTCTGCCGCGAGGCCGGTTTACAGCTGCTGATCGCCTGTAGCGATGAGAATCCCGCTCAGGAGATGATGGCGGTGAACAGTCTGGTACAACGTCAAGTGGATGGCCTGATTGTCGCCTCTAGCCAGCTTAATGATAGCGAATACCAAAAGATCAATGCCCGCCTGCCGGTGGTGCAGATGGATCGATTGATTGGTGAGTCGGATTTGCCGCTAGTGATCACCGACTCAGTGGCCTCCACGAGCGCATTGGTTGAAAATGTGGCTCGCCAACATCCTGATGAATTTTACTTTCTTGGCGGCCAGCCACGTATCTCGCCGACCCGCGATCGTTTAGCAGGTTTTCAGCAAGGGCTGCAACACGCCGGGGTCGAATGCCGAGCGGAGTGGATACTCAGCGGTCATTATCTGCCCAGTTCTGGTTATGAGATGATAGCCCAGCTCTGCGCGCAATTAGGTCGCCCACCCAAAGCGGTATTTACCGCGGCCTGTGGTCTGCTGGAAGGGGTGCTGCGCTATCTCAATCAGCATCAACTCATGGACAGCGATATTCATCTTTGCAGCTTTGACGATCACTATCTGTTCGACTGTCTGCCGTTGAAAATAGACACCATCGCCCAGGACTGCCAAGGGCTGGCGCGCCATAGCTTTGAAATGATCACCGCCTTAATTGCCGAAACACCACTGGCGCAAAATCAGCTGATTCTGCCGGGGCAGATCCATTGGCGGCATCCGGGTTCTAAGGCGCTGAATGAGCCACACTGAGCCGGTTGATACACCAGCACTGATTGGCTCCTGGCAGCGCTGCCAAAAACTGATGCAAACCGAGCAATGGCGGGCGCCTCACCGTGCGGCCGGGGCCACCTTTCAATCAATTTGTCAGCGCAAAAATGACTTATTAGTGTTAGGTCAGGCCGCACTGGAAGATGCTTATGAGTACATGGAGTCACGCCACTGTGTACTATTCATTCTCGATGAAAGTGGCTGCACCCTGTGGCAATGCGGCCATCCGCAGACCCTAAATCAGTTAAAAGAGTTGGGCATTGATTGTGGCAGCTATTGGACTGAAGGATTAATCGGCACCAATGCACCCGCACTGGCAATAGCTGAAGGGCATCCGATTCAAGTCAGTGGGCAGCAACATTTTAAGCAAGCACTGCACCCGTGGCGTTTTTGTGCCACTCCGGTGTATGACAACAGCGGCCGCCAACGCGCGGTCATTGTTTTGGGGAGCTTGCTGGCCGATAACGCCGCCAGTGATCTACCGCTCACATTGGCGATCGCCCGCGAAATTGGCAATTATCTCCATGCCGACACCTTACTGGCAGAGACCAACCGCCATCTGAATGAGCTAAATGCCCTGCTAGATGGGGTTGAGGATGGGGTCATGGCATGGGATCAGCGCGGTTACCTGCTCTATCTCAACCACCGCGCTGCCGCGATTTTGCAGCTTGATGAAACCAGCAGTCTCGGCAAACCGGTCACCGATCTGCTTACCCTCCCCGCCCTGCTGACCCAGGCTATTTTGCAGCGTAACCCCCTCAGCCATGTGGAGGTGACCTTTGAAAATCAGCAGCAGTTTATTCCGGCGCTGTTGACCCTCAAGCCCATTCCTGATGGCGATCGCTGCGGCTATATTGCCTTGTTGCACCCACAAGAATTGCTGCGGCGCATGGTTTCCAGCCAATTAGGGCGGGCCAGTTATACGTTTGATCATATGCCGGTCGCGTCGCTGGAAATGCGCCGTTTAGTGCGCTATGGCAAGCAGGCCGCCAAAGGCCATCACCCGATTTTACTGCACGGAGAAGAGGGGGTGGGCAAACAGCAGCTGGGGCAGGCGATTCATAATGCCAGCAATCAAGCCGAAGGCCCTTATATCGTGCTGAATTGTCAGGCATTGCCGCAAAATTTAATGGCGCGCGAGTTTCTCGGCAGTGATGCCAGTGAAGGTGAGTCCGGCCAGCCCAGCAAGTTTGAACTAGCGAATGGCGGCACTCTGTATCTGGAGCAAGTCGAGTATCTGTCGCCCGAAATGCAGTCCGCACTGCTACAAATCGTCAAAACCGGCATGGTGATGCGGATCAACTCCAATCGTGTTATCCCGGTAGATGTCCGAATTATTACCGCCACTGGCGCAGACCTGCCACTACTGGTCAAGCAAGGCCGCTTTCGTCGCCAGCTATTTTACACCCTGCAGGCTTTTGAGTTACATATTCCCCCCCTGCGCCAGCGCCAACAGGATATTCCACTGCTAGTCCAGCATACGCTGGCGAGCCTTGGGCAGCATTTCCACTGCCAATATCAGCCTGATGACAGTGTCATCCGCCAGCTCTGCCAATACCCATGGCCGGGCAATGATCAAGAACTGAAAAGTGTGGTTGAGCGGGCAGCCATGGCCTGTCACAACAACCGAATTAATCTCAATGACTTGCCGGAGCACTTACTGGGGGAAAAACTGGTATTGGAACCCGATATGCCGCAACCTCAGCCAGTATTATCACTGCAAGAATTAGAAAGACAGGCCATTATTCGTGCCGCGCTGGTATGCCAAGGTCAACTCAATGAAATGGCGAGTTTATTAGGCATAAGCCGCACCACATTATGGCGAAAAATTAAACTCCATCAGATAGATATCCAGCAATTTAAGGGGAGTGAGTCGCCCTCAGCTAAATAACCCCACCTCCTCTGCCGGAGAAAATCATCGGCAAAATAGATCATCTCACTTTCTAATCTTGCTTATTTTTATCATGCAGTTAACCTCTGTTATAAATAGAACCAGCATCATCAAATAAAATATCATCTGCCAAACATAATTATCTTAATATTCTAAAAAATATACAATTATAAATACTTGCTGAAAAGAGATCTTTGAGATATAAACAATATAAATAAAAAACAGTCCAAACATATAAGCAAAGACATATAATTTAATACATTCTATTTTAGTGGATTACATTTACCAATCTAGAATATAAATAACACCCTATTTAACTAGGATATGCTTGCCATGGACTTAAAATATAAAATAATTAAATTCAACACAAATGAATTTGAAATAAATATAGATTCAATCAAGCAAGAGATGCCATTCAAATTATTAACCTGGGATGTAAATGATATAAAAATATCTCAATTAAAACTATTAATAGACCTACACTTTGATGATAAAGCAATCATTTTACAAGAGGCACAGCACTACCTTGATGATGAATTAGCACCGAAAAACATTCAAAACTTAATATCAATGCTAACAGATGAAGCGAAAAATATTTTTTACGCCTATAAGCCCTTTAGAAAAAGGAGCATAAGCCGATTTATTGCTGAGTATATTAATGAACGATGGGTGGTAAATAATATTGAATTACCCGAATTAGTCGGCTTCACTCAACGAGCTGACCATCCCTTAGATCTAAGGCAATTAATCCGTAAATTCCCCCCCATGGCACTGGCAACCCGTCGCTCCCCCACATTAAAAGCACTAATTAAAAATTTCGTGGAGATTTTGTGTGAATGTGAACCTCATAAAAAACCAACAAAAATTGAAGTTACCTGTCATCAAATATCTTTACAGATTGATGACTCAACACCTTCAGTTTGCAACTCACCAGAAGGTTTACATCAGGATGGAAGCGACTATATCGTATCAGCATTAGTTATTGATAAATACAATATTGAGGGCGGCACAAGTCAACTCTACTGTGCTGAAAAACAGGAATTTATTAAGTCACATACATTAGAACCGGGTGAAGGTTTATTCCATATTGATAATAACTCGACGATTTGGCACAAAGTCACGCCGATAACGCTAAAAGAACCCTCAATGAAAATCGGTTACCGAAACATACTCGGTTTTGATTTCAACTGTATATAGTGAATATAACATTATTCGAAATTAAATTAATGAATATTGAAAGTCAGCAAAAAAAGAAAAGCATAATATTATCACTCCTATTTTTTATTCATGGGGCGGTATACGCCAGCTTAGTACCTTGGCTGCCTGAAATAAAAGAGCGTTTTGAGCTAAGTAACGCTATGGTTGGGATCATGGTTTCAGCAATTCCAGCAGGTTCGATTACTTTTGGTTTGCTCTCTAACAGATTTATAAACTTCATTGGCTTATATTGGGCGACAAATATAACTTTTTTATTTCTCATTATTTGTATATCAATAGTCCCTTTTTCATCATCATGGTATGGCATAATTCTAACACTTTTTTTATTTGGTATTTCTGACTCTTGGGGAGATACCTGCATCAATGTGCAGGCTATTAATGTACAAAAATCATCAGGTCAGAGCCTCATTAATCGGTTTCATGGTGTCGGCAGTATTGGCACAATTTGGGGAGGAGTCATCGCCGTAACTGCTATTGGTGTTGGCCTTTCAATGGCACAATTTAGCCTGACCATATTTTGTATAAATTTAACCATGCTAACGACTTACATTATATTTTTTCGAGGCGTAAAACCACAAGGTGAAGTTTTTAGTCAAGGAAGTCATAAGCAAAAAATAAGTTATTCAGAGAACCAACTATATGTTATTCCATTAATTTTACTTGTATTCACATGTGGTATAGAGGAAACAGCCAGTATCTGGGGTGCAATCTACATGAAGGAGTATTATGAGGCCTCTCCGGCTATTTCCGGCTTGCCCTATTTAGGTTGTCAAATATGCATGGCTATTGGTCGTATCTTTGGTGACTATTTCACCAACAAGTTCGGTAAGATGAACACATTAAAGTGTGGCGTTATCATCGCTGCATTAGGTGTAATAACTGTAGTAAGTATTTATTCATCCCCTTTCACAATATTAGGTTTCTCATTAATAGGATTGGGAATTTCAGTTGTCTTTCCATTAGTTATTTCATTTATTGGCCAACTGCCTAATATCAATGCCACTAACGGGATCACCTTTGCTACCTGGACATCAAGGATTGGTCTACTGATTACCCCGCCAATACTCGGTATATTGGCGGACATGACATCATTAAGATTCGCATTAATTGCTATATTTATTGGCTGCTTATTTATTTTGCTATTAATTAATATCTTATCCAGGAAATTAATTGAATTAGACAGTTAACCTTAGGAGATAGATAATGAAGAAAATGAAGTGGGCGGTTATATCAGGAGATGGGCTTCCGACCAGTGGGCTACTTACCATATTTAGGAATGTAGCAGAAATTGCGATAAGAAATAATATTATCATTAATGAAATACCCGCGGATTTAGGGTTTTCCTGGCGGCCAGACAAAAAATGCTTTTTCCCTGCTGGCAGTGAAAGATCGCATTATCCAACATGGATGAAAGTGAGTTATATCCATCAATATTCAACCTGTAATAATACTTATGGCGATAGTTTTTCTCATATCAGAAGTAAAATTTCAAAATATGAGTCATTAACAACTACAGAAATTAACGATGTTAAGCAGGAGATGGCTTCAATTTCTGAAGTCTATGAAGATTACTTTATTAATTGGTTTGAAAATAATGCGGTTGATTGGGTGTTCTGCTTAAATCTAACACTTTCTGATGCTGCCCCTGTTAGCCTTGCGCTCCATAACGCCGCGAAAAAGTATTGGGATAGAAAAGATAACGGCGGTATTATTTTCTGGGATCATGACCTCTTCAATAGTTATGCCATTTATGAAAATGAAGAGAGATTATACCCGAAAGAGCCAAATCCATTGACACCAATACCACAAAATAATGCTTATACTAAATGGATAGTCGCCTCTGAAGCACTGGCAAATGAGTGTAGTTGCTACCCAACAAATATTAAGCCAGATGTCATCCCAAACATATTACCAACGATTGAGCTATCTGGCCTCAAAGAAGAACATATCGCGTTTTTAAGCCAACATAATATATTGGCAGGTTCAACTATTATTATAGTCCCTGTTCGAGTATTTAGAGTTAAAGGGATCGAAATATCAATAAGTGTATTTAGTGAACTAATTAATATTTATCAAGAGAAAAAACTATGTACCCCAAAGTTACTGATATTCGGCAATGTGAATGAAGATCCTGAGTATGCATCAGAGTTAATAGCACAGGTAGAGCACCTCAATCTAGAGGGTGATATTATTTTCTTAGATGAAGTCCCATTGCAAACTTATAAAGACAGCGATAATAAGTGGTATTTAGATGAAATAGACTTACTGACAATTTGCCATGCTTTGTCTGGGGCGGTTTTATTTACCCCTAATGTAGAAAATGTCGAAAGCGTCGGTTTAGGCCCGGCTCTTGCAGCTATTGCCGAACTCCCCTGCGCAGTAACCCACTATTCTGCTTTCACCGAGTTCTATGGGGCTGGATATCAACATATAAAAGTGATGCCAAATCACCCAAAGGATGCCGCACAACAGTTGTGCGAGTGGATGCACCAGCATGCAACTGGAGAAGAGAAGATTAAAAAATTATTAGCCAACAATCAGCAGCTTGTTCAAGAAAAATTCCCTCAAGCCCCCTGGGAAAGATTTATACATCAATTGCAGTAAGGTTATGTCGCTAAATTAACAATGATATCTCCCGGAAACTCGGACTATTAAAGGACAAACAATGAATATTATAGATACCCATACTCTCAATAATGAAAATGACCCCTCCTCTGAGATAAACGTTTTAATCCTGGGTGCCGGGATGTCAGGTTTAGAATTGGCCAAGCACTTAAATCTTCGATCAGTTAAAAACATTGTTGTTATTGACGTGGGGCCAACAGGTGATTGTCGCCATATAAATGTCGGTGACGAATATCAGTATGCTGATGAGTTTTGGAAAAATGAGGAGTCAGATAAGTATGCTTTCCGGCCCTGGCGATCATTAAGTGAACCCCATTTCTCAAAAGGGAGCTGTCTACGTCGAAGAGTCGGCGGCCGATCACTTTACTGGCATGGCGTAATTCTTCCCATTGAAGCCGATGCCCTTAAATTTTGGCCAACACAAATTGTCAGTGACCTCACTGAAGCCTGGTTAGATGGCCCACCACTTTATACTCAGGTACAGTCTGAAATATTGGCATGGGCAGAAAAGAGTCATAATGCTGATGACTCATTCAAATTTGCTAATTTTGAATTTGAAATCACGCCTCAAGCCATCCGTAATATGGGTTCATCAGACCGCTGGGAAGCCTACTCACCATTATCCTATTGGACCGAAGCGGGGCCATCAGAAACTCTTCCACCCATTATTTCTGGCTATGAAGCTATCGCGATTATGATTAAAAATGGGTACTGCATTGGAGCAAAATTACGCAATATTGAGTCAAACGAAATACACCACGTATTAGCAGATAAGTGTGTTCTCGCCTTAGGCACTATTGAGAATTCACGTTTAGCCGCGCAGGCACTTTATGATTCAGGACATTTGATAGAGAAGAAAATGACCGGCCTTGTTGACCATATTGTACAAGGATTTAATGTGACACTCGAGTATCACGCCGTGCCTATTATGATCAGGGCATTAATTGAAAAGCATCCGGATACTATCTTTTTTAGTCGCAGTCTGTCCGGTGAACGATTTAATCTGTTCTTTACACTTAGCCAATCAAGCTTTGGGGTTGAATTAGAAGTATGGGCTATGGGCGAACAGATTCCATCGATTGATGGGTTTATTAAGGTTGAGAGTGATTATGACGTTATTCCATTATCAATTTCATGTCATTTAACCAATGAGGACAATATATTAATCCATAAAGAACAAGATGAATTAAATATATTTTGGCATGAAATATGCCAACAAATAAAGATACCATTTGCACCGCTAGATTTTGACGGCGGTTTTAGTGTCCATGCCAGAACCATGGGTGATGTCTATTATGAGTTTCACTCGCCATCAAGAAACGTTAACTATAATGTCCCTGCAACATGGATAAGCCCGCTGGGAACAGAAAATCATGAAAGCAGCACCCTTCCTCTTGGGGGAATACTGAATGAAAAGCATAAATTCAATAATATAAATAACTTATATGCTATCGGCCCGAGTACATTCCCACGTCCCGGCGCAGCTAATCCTTCGTTAACCACACTCGCCCTATCTCGTCGACTCGCCTATATTTTAGATTAATGCGATAATAAATAAGGGTATTAATTATGTGCAAACCCATTTATATTCTCGGCACCGCCTTATCTCATGATGGCTCAACCTGCTTAATGAAAGATGGAGAGATTATCGTTGCCATTGAGAAAGAGAGGTTATCCAGAGTTAAACATGATGGCTTTAATGATAATAAAACTATCCAATACTGTTTAGAGGCTGAGGGTATTGAATATCATGACCTCTCACTGATAGTAGAGCAAAACTGTTACAATCCATTATTTAGTGAACAATTAGCAGAACGAAAAAATAGAGTTTTACCCGCAATGGTTCCTATTGTGACCATTTCTCATCATTTGGCACATGCTTATAGTGCGGTAGGCACATCACCTTTTGATGATATGGGTGTGGTAGTTATTGATGGGCATGGTGGTAGTTTAGATAACTGTAATGACATTGTTGAAAATATTGACAGCATAAACAACATTCATATTAATAATCGTTACCGCTACTGGGAGATCTGTAGCTACTACGTTTATCAAGATGGCAAAATGAAACCCATATTCAAAGACTTCTCTCGCTGGGTTAATCGAAAAAAACGCAGAGATTACCCCGTCTCAACCTGGGAAATAGAGAACTCTATTGGTGAGTTCTATGAAGGGATCGCGCTGTATATTTTTGGTGAGTTGGATTGTGCCGGTAAATTGATGGGGTTAGCCCCTTATGGCAGGCCCCATATTATTGATTGGGAACCCTTCTTTTTCGACGCTGGCAAAGTTGTACTGCGTAATGATTGGTGGGTGAATATAGATCCACTGCTCAATACCAGCCCAACTCATTTTAAGGATAATTTCCAATACTATTCAGATCTAGCTTATTGGGCGCAATCTAAGCTTGAGGAGGCGCTATTTTATCTATTTGATTATTACTATCATCTTCATCCGATGAAGCACTTTGCTTATGCCGGTGGTGTCGCCTTAAATGCCACAGCAAATGAGAAACTGATTAATGGATGTGATTTTGAGGATCTCTATATTCAACCGGCGGCGGGTGACAATGGGTTATCTATCGGTTGTTGCTATTATGGTTGGTTAGAGGTACTGAAAAAAGAGCGAGTCAGACACTCAGGTTCCACCTATTTTGGTAAAGTCTATGGCGATATAATCGTCGCACAAGAACTTGAGAAACATGCAGAGAGTATCGAGTACCATTATTATGATGATATTGAAACTATTGCAGCGAAGTCTATTGCTGCAGGTGATGTTATTGCCTGGTTTCAGGGCGCGTCTGAATTTGGGCCACGTGCCTTAGGCAATAGAAGTATTTTGGCCGATCCCCGAAACTCAAATATGAGAGATCATATTAATGCTAATGTGAAGTACCGAGAGGATTTTCGACCTTTTGCACCGGCGGTTTTACACGAAAAAATGCATGACTATTTCGAGTTGAATCATGATAGTGACTACATGTTATTTATTGCCTATGTGAAAGCACAGTACCAATTTGATTTACCCTCAATTGTCCATGTCGATGGCAGTGCCCGGGTGCAGACAGTAAAAAAGGAGATTAATAAGAAATTCCATAAATTGATAACGTCATTTTTTGCAGAGACTAGAATACCTATCCTACTGAATACTTCGTTGAATACGAAAGGAATGCCCATTGTTGAGACGCCCAGCGATGCCATTAACTTATTTTTAAGTTGTGGTTTAGATTTATTGTTTATTGATAATTACAAGATATCCAAGAAAAAAACCAATTTAATAGCGCAAGGAAGGTCGAACTATTAATCATATGCCGATAAAAATGAGGTTTTTATGTCGAGAAATAAGCTATCGGAGAATGAAACCAAAAAACTGAAAATTGGCATTATTCATTTAGCCACTGAAGGTATTCAACTGTTCGTGGGGGGCGTAGGATCGTATATTCGAGGGCAGATTCAAGCATTGCCCGCTGTTATTGATCTGTTGGCTGATAATAATATCACTCTGGAACCTCATTTTATTGAGATTGCCTGTAGCAAATATCATATTTTCTTTGATAACAATTGTCGCACCCACTATGTAAATAAAATCCACACTATGGGGGGCACTTTTTCTACTGTACCCAATATGACTCAAGGGAAAGGCGTGGGGTGCTCATGGCCCTATGGTGATACTTTTCTTGGTAATTTACAGAACTGGCAAACATCCTCTGCCGCAGGGGCAGCAAAAATTATAGATATCAGTGCAAATTATGATATCACTTTGGCTTTCTGCCATGAGCTTCCCTTCTCATTTACCCCATTAATTGCGCGTCTACATGCGGCGATGGAAGAGATTAATTTAAAGATTATCTATATCTCTCATGGCACCGCATTTAATCATGAAATGCCATTGCCGAATCCTGAACGTCTGATGGCAGAATCATTCCCCATCCACTGGGCCAAGATCGATACTAATATCAAACTCGGTCATATCAGCCAGTTTATGGCGGGCCATTTAATGACACAATTCGGCGCTGATCCACACTCATTTATTCCAGTACCGGCTGGGATAAATATCAATGACCCCTGGTTTCGGCTACGCAGTGATCAGGAAATAAGCCACATACTGTCACAACATGAGATCCCGCTAGCACGCCCATTAGCGATAACTCTCGGGAGAGGGGTGCATTACAAGCGCCATGATTTATTACTCAAAGCGAGTTGTTATCTGGGTAATGACATTCATCCGGTGATTGTCAGTGATCCTGTTTTACCCGAATTATTGGCATTAGCCAGCCAACTTAGGATACAGCCCTCAATAATAAATTCGTTTGATCGAGAACTTATGGCGTGCCTTATTCAATGGCGCAACACCCGTGTTTGCGTGCTTTCGGCCGAAAATGAGCCAAATGGTTTAATTCCAATGGAGTCGCGCTGGCTAGCCAGAGAGCAGGGGGCGTTATTAGTTGTTGCCGACTCCGGGGGGTTAAGTGAGCAAGTCGAACATGGTATTGATGGATTCCGACATATTGCCGGAGATGCAGAAAATCTGGCGGAGGTGATACATCATATTTACCAATTATCTGAAGTTGAAATAGATAATATTCGGCGGGCGGGCGCAACACGAATAAAAACACGACACCAATGGGAAAACCAAATTTTGGCACCGCTGGCATGTCTCATTCCTCAAATAGCAGCCCTTGATTGATTCCGGGCTGCCTATTGAACTGACTATTTCGAGCTCACGGACTATTGGAGTTTCAATATCCCAACTGCGGTATCTAATAAAGCGGTTTGCCCATTACGACTCGCCTCAAGGCAACCCACAGCACCGACTAGCATTGGAATATCCAACTCTTTCGCCAAAATAGCGCTATGAGACATAATATGCCCTTTGCTTAAACAGATGCCTTTTACCTGCCCGTGATGCAGCCCAATCATCTGGGATGGCAGCAACTCCTCGGCTAATAGTATAATTTCACCCTCAACTGAAAGTGGAACCGGTGGTAATCCCGTCAGGTGGCCCAGTGTGCGATGCAGAATATCGCGGATATCCAGTTCGCGGACACGCAAATATTCATCATCCAGTGCCAGATAATCTGCCACCATCGCCATCAATTCATCCTGCAATGCCGATTCCGCGCAGATAAGCTGATTCGCTATACGTGCATCCAGCGCTTGATGCAAATCATCATCGTCAATCAACATCCCGTGAGCATTGAAAATCGCCGCTGCCTCAGTGCTTATCTGCTGTTCTGCCTGCTGCATCAATTGCTGCAAATCTTCCATTGTTTGCGCTAACGCTTGATGTAGACGCTGCTGTTCATGAGCAATCTGCTCAGCATTAATAGTGCGCGGCATAAATACAGGGAGCGCGGGCAGCCACTGTAGCAGTGGTGCGCTAATTGCTCGGCGAGGAACCATTACGCCAGTGAATCCACTGGCGCTGGTTGTGGTCACCGACTCACCAAAGTGCTGTTGAGCCAGCTGCATAAAAGCATCCAGCGCCTCACCAGCCTGCTGACCACTGGCGAGCAGACGGATGGTATCGCCCTTGCGCACTTGCAAAATAGCCAGTTGATTCAGGCTACGTGGATTGACACACTGCCCATTTTTCTCCAGCAGTAAATCAGCGGCGAAGGGGGCCAGCACTTCGACCAATTTAGCCGCAGGCCGCACATGCAAACCATTAGGGTTGCGCACCACCCAACTGACACTCTGGGCATCGGGCGCTGATTTGGCCACCGCGCTACTGACAGGTTCCGCGACATTTTCCCCTAACTGAGCGGCCTTAGCTGCCAGCGCCCCCATGGCTTCAGCGCGAACATCGGCCAATGAAGCGCCGGATGATGCTGCCACCACTGCGGCCAGTGTCCCTTCTACCAGTGGCGCGGCGCAGAGTTCCACGTGCTGCGCGATATCGGGGGCCAGTAGCTCAAGTGCGGTTTCTGCACTGAGCAAAGCGCTGCCTAAATCCATCAATACCAGTACACCCGATGGGGTATAAACTGATTCAATGGCCTCCATCACTTTAATGGCATCCGTGCCAATCGGATGATCCAGGTCGTCTACACCGGCGGCAACCGCTAGCTGGCAGCCCCCTTGTGTCATTTGCTGTGCCAGTTCGGCCACACCCTGAGCCAGCAGCGCGCTATGAGAAACTACAACGAGATTGACCATCTCTCCTCCTGATAAAGGTGTTGGTTGCGCCAGATTAATGGCTGGCAACCTGCCATAGCGCCTGCATCATCAGCATGGCTGATGTTGCCCCTGGGTCTTGATGACCAATGCTGCGCTCGCCAAGATAGCTGGCGCGCCCCTTGCGGGCCTGCATCGTGATAGTCCCGGCCAGTGCTTGTTGAGCGCGATCAACAGTTTGCTGCAAAGCATCCACCAGCGGCACCCCTTGCTGATTTGCCTGCTCAAGTTGCGCGACCACCGCCCACCAAACATCACACATGGTTTTATCACCCGGCTCAGCTTTACCGCGCATCACCACCCCTTCAACACCATCTTTGAACATCTGACACACGGCTGCCAGATCCAGACTCTGCTTAGCATTGGTGCTTTGCGCGGCGCGGATAAAGAAGGTGCCAAACAGTGGGCCACTCGCCCCTCCGACACTTGAAAGCAGCGTCATGCCGGTATTTTTCAGGATAAAACCAATATCTTTATCGGCAAAAGAGGGTAACTTTTCGACCACTTTATTAAACCCACGATTCATATTCAGGCCGTGGTCGCCGTCGCCGATTTCGGTATCCAACTGCGTCAGAAAATCGCGCTGTTCACTGAAAACCTCAGCACAAAGCTGTAACCAACTGACAATTTGTTGTTTGGTGAGTCCCATGGTTTTCTCCAGGCACACTGTTGTTTTATAAGTGATTTTCACATAAAGGAATGCTGATTATACCCAATGGATTTCAAAGTGCAGCCAACACACCTGCAATTTGCAAGATGATGGGTATCAAGTACGAAGGGCAGGCGTATTCACCGGCGCATCCCACAACGACAACAACTCATCATCCACTTTCAGTAGCGTGATCGACATCCCCTGCATATCCAGTGAGGTACAGTAAGAACCAATCAGCTTGCGTTCAATGGTCAAACCAAAATCGGCGCAGCAGGCGGCCAACCGATGCCAAACACCATAAAGCTCTGATAGCGGAGTGGCACCCAAATTATTCACCAGCACAATCACCCGATCGCCTTTTGCTAGTGGCTGCTTACTTTGGCGCGTCTCGCACCAGTCACCGGCTTGTCTATCCCAATGGCGTAAAGTGCGCTGATAGCTACCGTGCTCAATCAGGGTCTGGAACATGGCATCAACAGTGTCATTTAGAGAGGTAAATGGCCGCCGTTCAATTCCTGGTTCACCATGAATACCCACACCAAACTCCATCTCGTTTTCAGCCAGAGTAAATGATGGCTTACCCGCCGCAGGCACGGTACAAGCGCCCAGCGCGATGCCGATAGAGTGGCCCTGATTATTAATTTTCTGGCCGAGCGCGGCACACTCATCCAGTGAGTCACCACGAACCGCCGCTGCACCCAGTAATTTCTCAATAATGACAGTATTCGCCACCCCACGCCGCCCGGCGGTATAGAGGCTATCTTTAACTGCCACATCATCATCAATCACTAATGTTGCGACCGCCGTACCATCGGCATGCAACAATTCTGCGGCCGTTTCAAAATTAAGAATGTCGCCAGTATAATTCTTAATCAACATCAGCACACCCTGCCCGCCATCAATGGCTTGGCCGCACTCATACATTTGATCAGGGGTTGGCGAGGTAAAAATTTCGCCGGGGCAGGCACCATCCAACATGCCTTCGCCGATAAAACCACAGTGCATCGGTTCGTGACCACTACCACCACCAGACATCAGGGCAACTTTACCCATCACCGGAGCATCTGCTCGAGTAATAAAAAGCGGCTCCTGATGCAATTTCAGCTCAGGATGGGCTTCAGCCAGCCCCTGAATTTGTTCCTGTAACACACTCTCTACGCTGTTAATTAATTTTTTCATTTTTTACTCCGCGAACGGGAATGGCTGGAGAGCAGAGCTGCCGATGATGAGGGGCACCGGCAAACTCGGTCAGTTAGCTTGTCTATCTATCAATGGGCCTGCCGAACCCTTTAGTTAAGAAACGCCTGTCCTAAACTGTCAGCCACGATGATGGCGGCATAAACACTGTCTGGAGTCACGGCAAACGGCATGTTGTGGATGGTCTCACCTTCCGCACAACTTGCCTGTGCCACAGCTTGGATTTTGCGCTCAATATCTTGTGTGACCCCCATTTCTGCCAATGTAATTGGCAGACCCAGTTGCTGGCAGAATGAGAGCACAGTTTCGATCTCTTCCATGCTGCTGTTTTGTAGCACGAGCTGTGTCAGCGTACCGAAGGCGACTTTCTCACCGTGGTAGAGGTGGTGGCACTCTTCCAACACCGTGAAGCCGTTGTGGATAGCGTGAGCCGCTGCCAGGCCACTACTTTCAAAACCAATACCACTCAGATAAGTATTGGCTTCAATGATGCGTTCTACCGCCTCAGTGACGACACCCGCTTCTACCGCCAATTTGGCTTTATAGCCTTCTGCCAGCAGAGTTTCGTAACATAAGCGAGCCAGCGTGACGGCCGCCAAAGTGGACGCGCCCCCCGCCATGCTGATGGCTTTGGCATCAAAACAAGCTTGCGCTTCAAAGTAAGTGGAGAGTGCATCACCCATCCCTGAGATCAGCAAGCGCACCGGTGCTTTGGCGATAATAGCTGAATCCATCAGCACGATATCTGGGTTTTTCGGGTATATCAGGTACTCAGCAAACTCGCCCTGTTCGGTATAAATCACTGACAAAGCACTGGTCGGTGCATCGGTAGAGGCAATGGTCGGCACCACAATAACCGGGATGTGCTGATAGTGAGCAATTGCTTTAGCCGTATCGAGAGTTTTCCCACCACCAATACCAATCACCCCATTGCAGTGGTGTTTTTTCAGCTCAACCGTCAGGCGTTCGATTTCCTGACGAGAGCATTCGCCGTTAAAGCGGCTAAAGTGATTTTCCAGCTCACTGCCATGCAGGCTGGAACTGACTGTATCCGCCGTCAACTTCATGACAAAATCATCGGCGATGATAAAATAGTTATTAGCCAACAACTTAGCAAATTCACCAATAGACTGTAGCGCATTGGCACCTTGGATATATTTAGACGGAGATTGAATGACTTTCAGCATATCTTGCTCCTGTAGCGTAAGAGTTAAGGCAATAATGAATGATTTTTAGACTAATTAATTAAACTGTCATTACTATAAGCGCAAAAAATAGGCTGAGAATCATTGGTGAAAACGTTCCATTATGGAACATAGTTGCATGAGTTAAGTTTCATATTGGAACGCGAGGAGTCGTGCACAGGGGCAGGAAGAGAAGTGGCGCACAGAATTATAAATGTGCTCATTGCAGGATAGTATCGTGGCTATCGACCATAAAAAAAACTGCCCGATAAAAGGGCAGCTTTTTAAGACTCTCACGCGATGTTAGCGGTTATTCACTCACTGGCTCATCATGGGTTTTTTCTTTAGGCTCTGGGTTCATGGAGCTATAAATCACTGGCAGCACCAGCAATGTCAGCACCGTTGCGAAGCCCAGACCAAACATAATGACCACCGCCATACTTTGGAAGAAAGCATCACTAAGCAGCGGTGCCAGCCCCAGTACCGTGGTAAAGGCGGTCAGCATGATAGGTCGCAGACGGGCGGTAGAAGCATCGATAATGGCCTCGCGTAGCGGTTTTTCCTGCCGCTGTAAGCCAATCTCTTCCACCAGCACAATGCCGTTACGTATCAACATTCCGCTCAGACTGAGCAGCCCCAGCAGGGCCATAAAGCCAAACGGGATACCGGTGAGCAAGAAGCCAAAGGTCACACCGATTAATGCCAACGGGACAGTCAGCCAGATAGCCAGCGCGTTACGCACTGAGCTGAACATCAAGACTGTCACCACAAACATAATCAGGAATGCGATCGGTAAACTGATAAAAATACCCCGTTGTGCTTCTTTGGTACTTTCGTAGTCACCGCCCCATTCGAGCTCATAGCCGCGTGGCAGTTGAATTGCGTCAACGCCTGGTTTGATGCGCTGCAGCAGCTCGGAGGAGGTTTCGCCCCCCTGTTGAGTCGGGTCGGTCTGAACCGTCAGTGTGCGCTTACGATCCAGGCGCATAATTAGCGGATCTTCCCACTCAGTTTCAAAACTGGTGACCACGTTGTCGATCGGGATAAAAGCTTGTCGCGCCTGACTCCACACCATCACATCGTTGAGCCGTTCAGCATTGAGCCGCTCTGAGTCTGGTGTGCGCAGGACAATCGGCATCAAGCGGGTGCCATCACGGTATAACCCGACCGGAAGGCCGCCAAAACTCATGCGCAACGTACCATCAACTTCACGTTTATCCACGCCCAACTCGCGACCCAAATAGTCGGAGAATTGTGGCCGGATCATTTTGCTACGATCTTGCCAGTCATGCCTTGCACCATCGGCCATCGGATCAGCAATGATCGCTTTCTCCGCTTGGGCTGCCAATGTCCGCAGCACATCGGGATCTGGCCCAATAAAGCGGGCTTCGATAGAGCTATTGTTTGACGGCCCGAACATGATGCGCTTGATCTGCGCGTCAACCTGCGGGTACTCGTCATGCATGTAGGATTCGATTTCACTTACCAAGCCCGGGATTTGGTCCAGCTGTTCGGCACGGACCATCACCTGCGCGTAGTTCGGATAGTGGCGCTGGGCGTTGTAGGTCAGCATAAAGCGCATCGCACCCTGACCAATGGTCGCCATGGTGTCCTCAACGCCTTTCTGCTGTTTGATGTATTGCTCAACTTTCGCCGCAACGTCTTCGGTATAGCCGATATCTGTGCCGTATGGCAGCCAGATATCCACGAAGAAGATTGGCGTGTTCGATGGCGGGAAGAAGCTTTGGCGAACATTACCAAAACCGACCACCGAGGCCACCAACAGTGCCGCCAGCAGCAGCAAGGTGATACTGCGATGTTGCAGTAATTTATTCAGGATGATGCGGTAGTAGCGGAATAACCAGCCATCATAAGGCTGCCTGGCGGGTTTGTCAGCCTCCTCTTGCGCCGGTTTTTGGCCCTGAAATGCCCATTTGGAGAAGACTGGCGTGAGTGTCAGCGCGGTAATCCAGCTCAACATCAGCGAGATCAGCAGCACTTGGAATAGTGATTTACAATATTCGCCGGTCGCATCATTGGACAGGCCAATAGGTGCAAAGGCGAGAATCGCGATGACTGTCGCCCCAAGCAGCGGCATCATTGAGCGCTTCACCACATTGCCGATGGCCGTCGAGAGGCTTTCACCTCGCTGGCGGCCAACCACCACGCCCTCCACCACCACGATGGCGTTATCCACCAACATACTTAGCGCGATAATCAACGCCCCGAGCGACACCCGCTGTAGCTCGATATTGAACAGCCACATAATAAGCAAGGTGCCGAGTACGTTAAGTGCCAGCGAGATGGCTATCACCACGCCGCTGCGTACCCCCATGAAAATCAGCAGGGTGACAACAACAATCAACAGCGCCAGTAGGAAGTTAAGGATAAAGCCGTTAACCGCCCCTTCCACTTCATGAGATTGGTCGTAGAACACGTTGATATGCATACCTGACGGGCGCTCACCTTCGAGCTGTGCCAGCCGGGCTTTGATGGCATTACCCACATTGACTACGTTGACATTTGGAGCAAATGAGATCCCCAAGGCCAGCGCGGGCTTACCATTAGCACGATAGATATTGGTTGGCGAATGACCAAAGCCCTGCGTTACTGTCGCGATATCGCGCAGATAGACACTTTTTGGGCTGCCCGGTTGGCTGACTAATAGATTTCCCAGCTCTTGTACGCTTTGGAATTCACCAGTCGGATGCAAACGTATCGACTCACTACCTACCTGTAGCTGACCGGCATCGGACACCACGTTTTGGCGGGCGAGTAAATCGGATAGCTGTTGTGGCGTGATACCGGCAGCCGTCATCTGAGCGCGGGAGATCTCCACCTGCACCTCTTCCGGCAGAATCCCCACGATGCCCACTTTACCGACCCCCGGCACCAGTACCAGTTCACGGCGCAGCTGTTCGGCAAAATTGCGCAGATCCTGATTACTGTAGCCATCACCGGTTAGCGAGAAGAAGAAGCCGTAGACATCGCCAAAGTCATCGTTGACCATGGGCGCACTGGCCCCCGGTGGTAAGCGCACACTGTTATCGTTGATTTTACGCCGCAATTCATCCCAGATTTGCGGTAACTCATTCGCGCCGTATTGTGCGCGAATATTGATGGTGATTTGCGATAAGCCAGCACTGGAAATCGACGTCACATCATCGACATAGGATAGCTCCTGAATGGCATTCTCCAGCGGCAGCGTGACCTCTTCCTCAACTTGTTGCGCCGAGGCACCATCATAGCGGGTGACAACCACCGCCGTTTTGATGGTAAAAGCTGGATCTTCCAGCCTACCTATATTGAGATAGGCAATAGCACCGCCAATACCCAGCAACAGAATTGTTAGCCAGATACGGGTGCTATTACTGATAAAATTATCAAGAACTTTCATCAGAGACCTCGCTCACGAACCCAGGCCCGGACCACTTGATTTGGCCGAAGCTCACCGGTGCCTGCAGAGACGATCTGTTCGCCATCCGCCAGACCGGAGGTCACTTGAATACCGTTCTCGGTCAACTGGCCCACCTGCACTTTGCGCTCTTCAACGTGCATCTGACCATCATCACTCTTGATGACCCATACGCGCGCATCATTTAATTGGGCGCTGTCAGGGTTAAATACCGCCTCCACAGGCACCACAATGGTCGGATGGTCGGTGCCAGACAGAGTGCCGGAGTTGATTCTGACCCGACCACTAATCCCAGAAAGCAGCGGCATATCCGCTGGGCGCTTCATGGTCAGAGTGACCTGGAAGGTCTGCGAGGCTGAGCTGGTGGTGGTGGTATGCTCTTTATATTCAGCAATAAATTCGCGCCCTGGCATATGGTTGAGTAATACCGTTGGCTTATAGTTGCGATTGCTGATGTCCAGCGTGGTAAACAGGCGCTCCGGCACACTGAACACCACATCTAAGGTATCCAGCGCACTCAATGTCGCCACCGCCTGACCTGGGGCCATGACCTGATGGTTACGCGCGCTCACATTGGCGATAATGCCATCAAATGGTGCGGTGATGGTCGCATCACTCAGCTCTTTTTGCGCAATTTCCAGACCCGCGCGGGCAGACTCCATCTCAGCGCGACGAACATCTAATTCGGCACGAGAGACCGCACGCTGGCCTTGTAAGGTATTGAAACGGTTGAATTGATCACGCGCCAGATTAAAGGTCGATTGGCGATCGCGAACACGTAAGTTGAGATCAGTGTCGTTCAGTTTGGCGATAACCTGGCCTCGCTTCACCTGCTCACCTTCACGTACCAGCAGCTGTTGCAGCTGCCCACTGCGTTTAAAGGAGAGCTGAGTTTCATCGCCAGCTTGTAACCGCGCGGGAAAATAGCGCGTCCCATTTTGACCGCTATCTTCGACGATAAATATTTTTACCGGACGTACACTCTCTACGACTTCAGGGGGAGTTCGGTCGCAGGCCGCGAGTAGAAACGTTACTAGCAGAGTGACTACTGTTTTTATCTTCACTATAAGATCTCATTGAGTCGGATTTTAAAAATTATCGCAGATTGATTATTCACACTTTTTTATCTGTTTTCTGCGCCACTTTTTCCTGTGACATACGGCGCACTAGCGCTCTTATCAGTGTGATTAATAATCCCCCGGTAAACATTCCTAAAAAGTAGATCAGCACAATTAGCACCGGAATGGGTAGTGTTATTTGCGCGTAAAGTAAAGATAAGTTCACTGAGCCGCTATTTTGGAAGGCAAACAGGGTAGTCAGAGTCACTATCAGCAAAAAACACCCGCCATAAAGGTATTTCAATCGGTAATCCTTTTCATCTCAGCCCATCACTTTTCAACATTAAAACGCCGATAGCAAAATAGCGCTACACGCTACTCACTATCGGCGATTTTTTAAGAGCACCGAGCTAATCAACCCAATTAATGCCCAAAGCCATTGGCGTTGCAGCTAGCCCGATGCAACACTATGGGATAAAAACATTAGTAATCAACGGCATCCCGGATGATTGGGCAGGTCATGCAGTGACCGCCTCCACGTCCACGGCCCAATTCACTACCCACAATCTCAATCACTTCCACCCCCTCTTTACGTAGCTGAGTGTTGGTTTTGGTGTTGCGGTCATAAGCCAATACCACACCAGGAGAGAGCGCGACCATGTTATTGCCGCTGTCCCACTGCTGACGTTCGGTGTCGTAATCGTTACCTTCCGTCTCAACCACACGCAGTTTTTTCAGGTTCAATGCGCCGGCAACCGCTTCAACAAAGGTGCCTTTATCGCGGCTTAACTTAATGCCGGTCGGGCCATTGTCTGGGCGCAGTGAGAAGGTTTGAATCTGATTAACAATCGCCGGATACAAGGTCACCACATCGCGATCGCAGAAAGTGAACACGGTATCCAGGTGCATGGCGGCACGCAGTTTAGGCATGGCGGCAATCATCACGCGCTCCACCTGCCCTTCGCTATTTTTAAACAGCGATTGTGCCAATTGGGTGATAGCCTGATGAGAGGTGCGCTCACTCATGCCAATTAATACCGTTTTGTTGCCGATTGGCATCACATCGCCGCCTTCCAATGTGGCGGAGCCATGATGCTGTGTCGGGTCACCCCACCAAACTTTCACATTGGCGTCGCCAAAGTCAGGGTGGAATTTATAGATTGCGGTGGTCAGGATGGTCTCTTCATGACGCGCTGGCCAATACAGCGGATTCAAGGTGACGCCGCCATAGATCCAGCAGGTAGTATCACGGGTGTAGAGTGTGTTTGGCAGCGGCGGCAACAGGTATTCAGTGATGCCAACCGCTTCGCGAATCAGCTTAAGTTCCTCTTTGTCACATTTGCCGTCATTATGCAGCTCTGTGGTCGATAACCCACCAATCAGCACTTCAGCTAATACACGCGGCTCCAAACTCTCCAGATAGCTGCGGGTTTCATGCAAAATGCCTAATGAGACTTCATTGGGCACAATTTGCTGATCCAGAATCCATTTTTTCGCTGCCGGAATGGCCACCGTTTCGGCCAGTAGATTGTGCATCTCGACCACATCGACACCACGTTCGCGCATTTTGGTCATAAAATCGAAGTGGTCGCGCTTGGCTCTCTCTACCCACAACACATCATCAAATAATAATTCATCACAATTACTGGGGGTCAGGCGGTTATGGGCGCGACCGGGGGCGCATACCATCACTTTATGCAACTGCCCGACTTCAGAGTGAACGCCAAACTTGGTCTTGGCGTGAGTTTTCTTAGCTTTATCTGACATAAGAACTCCAATAAATTATATAGTGATAATTCCGGTGGCGATGCTATATATCGCAGCGACCGCAGCAACAATCAGAACAATAAACAGTACTCTTTCGTAGCTATTAAAGGCTTTTTGCTGCTGCTCACGTTTGGCAATCAGATACAAAATGGTGCCTGGACCATAAATAATGGCCGACAGCAGCAAGTACTTCATGCCACCTGCGTAAATCATCAGTGCAGAGTAGAGAGTCGCAATGAGGGCAAAAATTAAATCTTTTCTGTGACCAACTTTGTTGGTTTCGTAAGTCTCACCCGTCCATGCCAGTTTTAACCCGTAAGCCCCGACCAACAAATAAGGGATCAGGGTTAATGAACTGGTTAACTCCAACGCCAATTGGAAAGCATAATCCGTAAACAGTGTCAGAATTAAGAACACTTGAATAAAGATATTGGTCAGCCAAACGGCTGCGGAAGGTACTGCATTGCTGTTTTCTGTCCCGAAGACTTTTGGCATACTTTTACTCTTAGCCGCTGAGAACAGCACTTCTGCTGCCAGCAGTGACCAGGATAAATAAGCCCCCAACACCGAGATAATCAGACCAATACTGATGAAAATTGCGCCCCAGCGGCCGACAATAGCTTCCAGTACCCCCGCCATGGATGGCTGACGTAGCGCCGCCAGATCTGGGCGCAACAGCACACCGTAAGAGAGCATGGTGATCAGTACCAACAGACACAGCACACCAATGAAACCCAAAACGGTTGCAATACCCACATGGCTGCGTTCTTTGGCATAACGTGAATAGACGCTCGCCCCTTCGATGCCCAGGAAGACAAAGACGGTAACCAACATGGTGCTACGCACTTGGGAGAATAGAGACTCAGGTTCAGCAACTGGCGGCATAACCGCAGCAGCATGACCAACATAGCCATAATCATTCAGGTGGGATAGATCCACACTTTTGACCACATCAGGTGCGCCCCAGAAGTTCAGTGCGAACACATCGCCCTTAAAGGCAAAAATCAATACAATGACGAAAATGAATATAGGAATTATTTTTGCGAAGGTGGCAATGGTATTAATGGCCGCCGCTTCTTTAACACCCCGCAATATCAGGATATGGAATCCCCATAAAATAACTGAGGCAACTAATACAGCTGGAATGGTATTGCCATCACCAAATATCGGGAAGAATGCCCCTAGCGTTGATTTGATAAGAACGAAATAAGAGACGTTACCAATACAGGTCCCCGCCCAAAAACCTAATGCCGAGGCAAAACCAAGATAATCCCCAAAGCCCTCTTTGGCATAAATGAATACACCAGAATCAAGATTAGGTTTACGCTGCGCTAATGTTTGAAAAACAAAAGCCAGCATTAACATACCACCACCGGCTATACACCACGCAATAAGTGCGCCAAACCCACCCGTAGCTCGTCCAAATGTCGCCGGTAATGAAAATATACCTGCCCCGATCATTGACCCAACCACTAATGAGGTTAGGGCCGGTAAAGATAATTTATTCGCAGATGAATTGGCCATGATGATCTCAGTGACGTTGGATAAATTAAGTTAAATGTAAGTTCTGTTTATCCCACAAACAGATTAGCCCGGACCCACTTATCAATATAAATACATAGTGATCATAGCTTCCTTTAAAACTATTGCATCAATGTCGGAAAAGTAGACCAAGGCTTTCAATATGTAAATGTTTGCAAAAATTATTACATACATCAAAATTTCTTAATAGTGATCCACATCATCTTTTTACCTATTCAAAAAACCACTCATCAGCTTAATTCACTGTATTAACGCCACACCACTAGCATAGATATCTGTTTCCCCTATCTGCTATTTGAGATATTTCTTGCATGTCCGTTTATTCAACAGCACAAGAGGAGAAATAAGTGTGCATGTTATCTTGCTCTCTATAGAGGGCTGGTCTAATCTTAATGCTCTACTATTGATTGAAAAATAAAAATATCATTTATTTTCAATGAATTAATGAAAATTCAGCTATATTGAAAATATAAAATAGCCTTATATTAAAACTCTCTACTCGCTCACGTTTTCGCCCCTCCATTAGCTCTTTTTTTGAGCGCCATAATCAGATAATTACAGTGTTGACACACCCTATTTTGATTTTTATCAAATAGGACAACAGGCCATTTTTATATCTTTCTCACCTGACTGCTCTGGTGAAAAAAATCAATTAAGCCTGCATGAAAGTAATCACTATTTTCATTTCATTTAGACTTCATTTATGTTTCATCGGCGATTGTCACTCAAATTTTAACAATTGCTCTCTACCGCTATCCTGATGAAAACACTAAGAATACAAGGCTATCAACACACCATCATTCAGCACTTTTCGTTTTAAAAAGCAAAACGTAAAGAAAATATGTCGATTTAGTGTGAACTTACATCTCATTCAATACCCCCTAGCTCAAATATACCTATTGTTAGTTTTGTTAAAGTTATCTCTCTCATTTTAGGGGCGTCTTATCATGAACTAATCTTTGATAACGTTAGATCTGCAGTAGAAAAAATATAACCGTACAACGAAAAACGGCTCCCATTGGGAGCCGTTACTTAGCATATTATATTCGCGAGAGGTGTGCGCTATTCGGTCAGCCGCTTATCCGATACCTGTTGCGTACCCGCAACGGAATAACCCGCCAGAATCGCCACGAAGATCATAAACAGGTGACCCTCTGATGAATCCAACAGGAATGAGTTGAAGAAGTTGCATGCCATATAGCTGGTTAATACCGCCAGTAGCACATTGCGCAACAGTGGTGTTTGTTGCCAAATCACGCGATAACAACAGACAATCCACGCTAGGAAGATCAGTAAACCAACCACACCTGAATGAACCGTTTCGATCAAATATTCATTGTGCGGATTATTAACTGAATAACCGTTTTCTGGGTTGCCATAATAAAATCCGCCCGCACCGTGGCCTAAGATAGGGGCTTCTTTAAACAAACGGCTGGCTTCAATCGCAAACGCAAAGCGCTGCCCCATTGAGGAGCTACATGCCTCATAGGCATCACTTGATGAAGCGGCGACACACACTCTTATTTCATTGACGCCCTGTACGATACGGTCAGTGGCTTTATTGGGGATGAATACCAAAGCCGCGAAAGCGACGATGCCGAGCAGCACTAAGGTTAACCGCTGACGATTGCCCAGTGAGAAGAATAGCCACACACCCAAGCCCACCACCAGCGCCACATAACCGGTTCTGCCCAGAACTAAGAACAGGATGCTGTAACTGGCAGCCACTACCAGCAGACCGTAACCCCAGCGTTTCCAACCCTGGCTCTTAAACGCCAGAGCTAACCAGAGCAACGCCGCCAGTGCCATAAAGAAGTTTTGGGTAATTTGCAGCTTAAAGATGGTTGGATTGGTTGGATCTACGTTGCCCAACGGAATATGTAACACCCCGACCATCAGTGTTCCGACCAATATCACCGCATTAGCGACCAAAAACCCGATACAAAACAGTTTGATCAACCGGGGCTGGTGCACAAAGAACAGCGCCAATGGCAATACATAGAGAAGTTTTTTATATTTCTCCACCATATCAGGGCCATAGCTGTTGTTTTGATACAGCAATGATAGCGCTAGCAGTGCAAACATCACGGCCGGCAGATAGACCAGCGGGCTGGTTAGGAATGACTTAATTTCAAGTGATTTTCTATTGATAATCAGAGAGATAATAATCAGCACCAATGAAATATTCATCAATTGATTATTAGTTGCTATACCAATACCCAACAGTAATGCAGCGACACTACACAGCATCTCACTGCGACGATTGACCGGATTTGCCGGCGATAAAGTTGTCATAATTCTCTCAGCTCAGGCTGGTTGGGGGAAACAAAACGGCTGATACATTAATTTCCTTTGGCAATTCGCCAGGAATCCACTGCATCTATCACCTCATTAACTGGAATGGCGTTCAGATAACGGTCGGTGGTGTCGGTATCTATCTCATTAGGCTGTGGCAAAGTGCGGTAGTGTCCGGCCCACAACAGGGTGTGCGGAGCCTGCCACGGATGCCATTGGTTAAGGTTGCTGGGGCCAAATAGCACCACAGCCGGCGTTTGTAAGGCGGCGGCCATATGCATTGCTACTGAATCGACACCAATGAATAGCTTCGCGTTATCAATCAATACTGCCAGTTCTGGCAGCGCTAAGAGGCCAGATAGATTGATGACACGCTCTGGTTGTGCACATCCTGCAATGATTTCAGCGATATAGTCCAGCTCAGCCTGATCTTTACCGCCAGTTAACAATACCGTTTCACCTTGCTCAGTGAGATGGTTTATCAGTTGACTGAATGACTCACTGGCCCAAGTTTTGAATTTCCAGCGGGCAGAAGGTTGAATCAAGATGTAATCGTTGATATTGCGCTGTTGGCACAGCTGTTTTACCCGCTCAATATCCTGTGGGCCATATGACATAGTGACATCAGTAATGATATCAGTCAGTTGCAGTGGCGCGAGGATATCGAGATTATTGAGCACCGTATGCCGTTCTGCGGCATGGGGGATGTCAACCAGGGCGGAGTGGCAGTAGCGCCATAGCCAGGTGTCCCGTTTCGGGTAATGAAAACCAATACTGAAACCCGGTTTGAGTAAGCGGCAATAGGCGGCGGCACGCCATTGATCAGATAAGTTGAGGATCAGATCATAATGGTCTGCTTTCAATGCGCTAAATAGGGCTTTTTCGCCGCTAATTTGTGCGGTGAAGCCCGCATGTTTGAGGCCACGATCGACAATAAACGCATGATTGACGGTGCTGTTCTCCCGTAGCATCTCTTGCGTGCCGCCATACAGTAGCACATCAATTTTTGCCTGTGGGTAGTTGGCTTTTAGTGTGCTCAGGAGCGGCGTCGTTAAGAGAACATCGCCGAAATGGCGTAACTTTATGACCAAAATGCGCTGAATATTGCCTTTCTCCCGCAATATTTCCGGCAAGTGATGTGGCCCTTGCTGAGCAATAGGCGTGGGTTGCCCGGCAGTTGATTCTGTCTTGTTTGATGTATTCATCATCGGATGCGCCATCATCGGCAACGAAAGGGGGTAATAATGCTATATCAGCCGTTTACTGCATGGCAATCGTTTATTTAATTCCCGGCGCTTTCCAAAGCGATGTCGTCAACCCACTGTCCACCAGTGTCAACTGATCGGTATACACCGCTTGCCAATTGGTTTTTGCCGCCTGATAGAGCGCTTGATGCTCAGTGTTTGGCGTATACTCCCGCTCCCAGCGCACCAGCCGCTCACCGGTAGTATCCAGCGCCTCATAAAGCCCGACACCCACGCCCGCGGCGATGGCGCAGCCCAAGGCGGTGGCCTCTTTAACCACTGGCACACGAACCGGAATTCCCGTCACATCAGCCAAAATCTGGCTCCACAGTTTGCCTTTGGAACCGCCACCCGCAAAGACCAGCGAGGAGGCTTTGACCCCAGAGAATTCGGCAATTTGCGCTAAATTGCAGGCCGAGACGATGGCGGCATTCTCCTCCAATGCACGAAATAAGGTGGCTTTGTTACACTTTTCAGGGTCGAGGGAGAGATTTATAAAGGAGGGGGCGGCGTGATACCAGGATTTAAAGCGCATCACATCAGAGAAAATCGGCATCACGCCGTAAGCGCCTGCCGGCACCCGTGCCGCCATATCCTCCAGCAAGCTGTAGGTATCAATGCCCAGCCGCTGCGCCAGTAACTTCTCTTCCGCGCAAAATGCATCGCGGAACCAACGCATGGTCAGGCCGGTAAAGAAGCTGATGGATTCCGCTTGCACCATGCCGGGAATGACATGGGGGTTAATCCGCGTATTCATATTGGGATCGGTAATCGGCTGCGGCAAGTTGACCACCTGCTGCCAAAAAGTGCCACCCAGTACCGCCGTCTGCCCCGGTTTCACCACCCCCAAGCCTAAACAGCCAAGCTGTACGTCGCCGCCCCCCATCACCACCGGTGTGCCGACCAACAAACCACACTCTGCGGCGGCTTGCGCCGTGACATGGCCGAGCAAGGTGCCCGTCTCTTTGACCGGCGAGAGAATATCGGCACGTAACCCCGCCATCTCCAGCAGGTTGGGTTGCCAGTTGCGGGTGACTAAATCCAACATGCCGGTCGTGCCGGCATTGGAGGGGTCGACCGCCAGTTCGCCACTGAGCATATTGGCCAGCCAGTCGCTAATCATGGTCAGTGTCCCCGCCTGACGATAGATATCCGGGCGGTAGTGCGCCAACCACAATAGCCTCGGCATCGCGCTCAGTGCCAGCGTTTGGCCAGAGCACTGATACACCTCGAACTCAAAACCGTTATCGTGCAGCTCTTTCAGCTCGCTAACTTCACGGCTGGCACGCGCATCCACATTGGCACAGGCCCAGATAGGCTTGCCGCTGCGGTCATAGAGCACAATGCCCTCGCGCATTGAGCAAGCCGCCACGGCGCGGATTGCACTGGCGGGCAACCCCGCCAGATGCAGTGCCTGACGGATGCACTGACAAGTGAGCTTCCAGTTGGTGGTTAAATCAAACTCCATCGACCCTGGGACATCGGGCACCGGCAGATGCAGCCACTCAGCCTGTCCGGCGGCAATCTGATTGCCATTAAGGTCAAATATCACAGCCCGAACACTGCCAGTACCGGCATCCAGTGCCATCAGGTAGTCAGTCGATGAGAGTTGATTCATTATTCGATCCTCTGCTTCGATTAGTTTTTATATAAATTCGTGAATAAATCTATCCTCTACTGCCATAAAAAAATCTGCTGAAAATAACTGAAAACCATGGGTGTTATTGCTACAGCCACATTAGGTGCGCACCGCGTAAACTGCAGCTGGTGAGTAAAATAGCCAATCAAATCAATTTAATCATAGCCCGCGCGGTCAGCTCATCAGTCACCAGGGCATTCACATACCTCCCTTTCAACGCGGCCACTATCGCTTCTGACTTCTCAACCCCACCTGCGACGCCAATGACTGTCGGAATGTTGGTCAGATCCGCCAGTGAAATACCAATCAACTCTTGGTGAATCTGCATATCGGCGGCCAGCGCACCATCCGCCTGCATAAAGTAGCCGAGGATATCGCCGACCGCGCCTTTGCGGCTGAACATGAGCTGCTCGCCTTCACTGATATAACCGGAGCGCAAAATGGTGGCTTCCCGTTGCTGATTCACCGAGCCAATACCAACCACCGCGACATCTGCGGCACAGGCCGCCAGCATCACATCACGGACACTGTTCTCCTGTCGGAAAGTGTCGGCAACCTTGGCGCTGGAGGCGCGCAGTGGCGCTGGAATAATGCTGACCTGACAAGCCGCATCCAACTGACCAATTCCGGTCATATAAGAGCCAACACCGCCCGAGAGTGTCACCAGCCGAACCTGTTGCGAGGCAATAAAACCACTCAAATGCTGCAACGCGCACATGGTGGTTTCACCAAAACCCACCGCCAAAAGTTGCTGCGGTTGAATCAGCGCCATCAATAAATGTGCAGCACCAATCCCCAATCGGCTACTGATACTAAGATCAGCCAGCGAAGGCAGGATGCGGATATGCTTGAGGCCAAAATGCTGTTGCAGCTGGTTTTCCAGTTCCAGACACCCTTCATAGCGCGAATTAATCTGTACCCGGATGACCCCTGACTGACGGCCTTTCTCCAGCAATCTGGAGACCTTCAATCGGGTCAGCCCCAGCAGTTCGCCAATATCCCCTTGCGTTAAGCCATCGTGATAATAAAACCACGCAATGCGAGCGAGCAGTTCCTCTTCACTCATGCTATTACCCGGATATTTGTATTCATCATTGGACGACATGGGTTTTTCTTTTACGGCAACTAGCGGTTTCTCTTTCATCATTGCTCTTTGGGTATCTCGACGCAAAAACGGCGTCATCAATGTTAAATATTCATTGATAACTACGCTAACAGCTTAGCCAATACATTTGAACATATTTTCATTTAAATTTTTTTATTCACAAAAATGTGATCTTGATTACGCCACAAATGGGAATATGCAGCTATCTTTTTTGAACACTTTTAATTTTAAATTATTTTTGTTCACATCGGGAGCTACTGATGCCGCACACCGTCACCCCCTCGCCACCCCTGCTCCAGGTACGTGGTATCAGCAAGCAGTTTTCCGGCGTCGTGGTATTGAAAAGTATCGACTTTACCCTGCAACCGGGTCAGGTTCATGCTCTGCTGGGGGGGAATGGCGCGGGTAAATCGACCCTGATGAAGATCATCGCCGGGGTGCTTCCGCCCGATAGCGGCACCATTGAGATCAATGGGCAGCCCTGCTTGAATCTTACCCCCGCTAAAGCCCATCAATTGGGTATTTATCTGGTGCCGCAGGAACCGATGCTGTTTGCCAATCTGTCAGTACAGGAAAACATTCTGTTCCGCTTGCCTAAGCATCAGGCCGACAAAAAGAAGATGGCGCGGCTACTCAAAGATTTGGGTTGCCATTTAGATCTGTCGGTTCGTGCCGGTTCGCTGGATGTGGCCGATCAGCAGTTAGTTGAGATCATGCGCGGCTTGATGCGTGACTCACTAATTTTGATTCTTGATGAGCCAACCGCCTCACTAACACCCGCAGAAACCCACCGTTTATTTAGCCAAATCAAAATGTTATTGCAGCAAGGCGTCGGGGTGGTGTTTATCTCCCATAAACTGCCGGAAATTCGTCAACTCGCGGATTGGGTCAGTGTGATGCGCGATGGCGGCATTGCCCTGAGTGGCGCCACCGAGGATTTCTCAACCGACACCATTATTCAGGCGATTACACCGCAAGCCAAAAATAGCGAATTATCCGCAACCCAGAAGCTCTGGCTGGAGCTGCCCGGTAACCGCCGCTCTCAAGCCCGCGCGCAATCTAATCAACCGGTGATTCAGGTGACCGACCTGAGCGGCGAAGGTTTTGCCCACCTCTCTTTTGAGGTCCATGCCGGTGAAATTCTTGGGCTGGCGGGGGTGGTTGGCGCAGGCAGAACCGAGCTGGCCGAAACCCTGTATGGCTTGCGCCCTGCCAGCGGCGGCACTGTCCGGCTGGAGGATATCGATATCACCACAATGAAAACCGTCAACCGCTTAGCGGCAGGTCTGGTCTATCTGCCGGAAGACCGCCAGGCCTCCGGCCTCTATCTGGATGCGCCACTCAGCTGGAATGTCTGCTCGCTGACCCAAGGCAGCCAAGGAGTGTGGACTCATCCGGCGCAGGAGGCGGCTATTTTGGAGCGCTATCGCCGTGCACTGAATATTAAATTCAGTCATCTGGAACAGCCGGTGCGCACTCTGTCCGGCGGTAACCAGCAAAAACTGCTGATTGCCAAATGTCTGGAGGCCAACCCATTGCTACTGATTATTGATGAGCCGACCCGTGGCGTTGATGTCGCCGCCCGCAGTGATATCTATCAATTGATCCGCAGTATTGCGGCGCAACATGTGGCGATCATTTTTATCTCCTCTGATCTGGAGGAGGTGGTGCAGATGGTGGATCGCGTTTTGGTCATGCATCAGGGGGAAGTCAGTGGCGAACTCAATGGTCAGGCAATGAATGTCGATACCATTATGCATCTGGCTTTTGGTGAACAAACGGCCTTAGGTGAACCTCATGCCAGCGCCCATCCATCGACCCAAAATGAGGGCGCATCATGTTGAAATTTATTCAGAATAATCGTGAAGGCACCGCGCTGCTGGCGATCTTGGCCCTGTTTGTCCTGCTCGGCGTGATCGACAGCAATTACTTCAGTATGCAAACCTTCACCATGATCTTCAGCAGTGCGCAGATCCTGATCCTACTGGCGATCGGCGCAACACTGGTGATGTTGACCCGCAATATTGATGTCTCCGTCGGCTCCATTACTGGGCTATGTGCGGTGACAGTTGGCATGGCACTCAATGCCGGATTCGGGCTGGCGCTCTCCTGCCTGTTCGCCCTACTGGTCGGCATGGTGGCGGGCTGCTTCAACGGCATTCTGGTCACCTGGCTACGCATTCCGGCGATTGTCGCCACACTGGGGACACTGGGGTTATATCGCGGCCTGATGCTATTGCTGACAGGGGGCAAATGGATCGAAGGATTACCGGCGGATCTGAAAAGTTTATCAACGCCAATACTGTTTTCAGTCTCGCCCATTGGCTGGCTGATTATGTTGCTGATCCTCACCATGGCTGGGTTGCTGGGCAAAACCGCCTTTGGTCGCAGCTTCTACGCCACTGGCGATAACTTGCAGGGCGCGCGCCAACTGGGTGTCCGCACCGACAGCATTCGCATTTTTGCCTTCTCAATGAATGGCGTGATGGCGGCACTGGCGGGGATCGTTTTTGCCTCACAAATTGGTTTTATCCCCAACCAGACCGGCAGCGGGCTGGAGATGAAAGCCATTGCGGCCTGCGTACTCGGCGGGATCAGCCTGCTCGGCGGCACCGGTACTATCATTGGTGCCATTCTCGGGGCTTATCTGTTGACCCAAATCGATAGTGTGCTCGTGCTGCTGCGCCTACCCGCGTGGTGGAATGATTTTATTGCCGGTTTGGTGCTGCTGGGGGTGCTGGTGTTCGATGGCCGCCTGCGCTGCGCCGTTGAACGCAATATCCGCCAGCAGAAATATGCCCGTTTCACTGCCCGACCACCACTCACTGATAAAAAAGTCGCCTCCAGCCCAGCAAAAGCGGCCAGCAGCAAGACGGCGAATGGCAAATCATTCAACAGGAAAGGAGTAGCACGATGAATCTTTATCGACGTTACGGATGGGAGCTGGCGCTGGCCGCTTTGTTGGTGCTGGAGATCCTGCTGTTTGGCCTCTCGAATTCGCGCATGTTGGATATCAATGTGCTGCTGTTCAGCACCAGTGATTTTATCTGCATCGGCATCGTCGCCCTGCCGTTGACCATGGTGATCGTCAGTGGCGGCATCGATATCTCATTTGGCTCCACTATCGGATTGTGCGCCATATTCCTTGGTGTGATGTTTCAAGCGGGCGTGCCAATGAGTGTGGCGATCCCACTGACCCTGATCGTCGGCGCATTATGCGGCTTGATTAATGCCGGATTGATCCTCTACACCGGCGTCAATCCGCTGGTTATCACCCTTGGCACCATGTATCTGTTCGGCGGCAGCGCCCTGCTACTGTCCGGGATCTCCGGTGCCACCGGCTACGAGGGTATTGGCGGCTTCCCAACGGCCTTTACGGATTTTGCCAACCAAACCCTGTTCGGCCTGCCCATCCCGCTGGTGATCTTTATGCTGTGCGTGCTGCTGTTCTGGCTGTTGATGCACCGCACCCACAGTGGCCGTAATGTTTTTCTGATTGGGCAAAACAGTCGCGTCGCCCGCTACAGCGCCCTGCCCGTCGCCCGCACCTTATGCCTGCTCTATGCCCTGACTGGCATGGCCTCCGCCATTGCCGCCGTTTTGCTGGTCTCCTACTTCGGCTCTGCGCGCTCTGATTTGGGGGCATCATTCCTGATGCCCGCCATCACTGCGGTGGTGTTGGGCGGGGCCAATATCTACGGCGGTTCCGGTTCGATTCTCGGCACAGCACTGGCGGTATTGCTGGTGGGATATTTACAGCAGGGGCTGCAAATGATCGGCACCCCCAACCAGATATCCAGTGCGCTATCCGGCGCGCTGCTGATTTTAGTGGTGGTCGGGCGCTCCATCAGCCTGCACCGACATTTGATTCAAGAGTGGTTACAACGCCGTCGCAGTAGAAACACCCTGAGTTAATGCCTGTTTTTCTTTTATAGCGAAATGCCAACACCTCAGTACCTCAAGACCTGGATGCGGAGATAACAATGAAAACACTAAGATTAAAAAAACTGGCACTGGTTTGTGCCCTCGGATTTGCCTGTATCACCGTCAGCTCTATAAGCGCTGCACAAGCTGCGGAGCGCATCGCATTTATCCCGAAATTGGTCGGGGTCGGCTTCTTCACCAGTGGCGGTAAAGGGGCCGTCGATGCCGGCAAAGAGTTGGGCGTGGATGTCACCTACGATGGCCCGACAGAGCCGAGTGTTTCCGGTCAGGTTCAACTGATCAATAACTTCGTCAATCAGGGCTATAACGCCATTGTGGTTTCCGCCGTCTCGCCAGATGGGCTATGCCCGGCGTTAAAACGCGCCATGCAGCGGGGGGTCAAAATCCTCACCTGGGACTCTGACACCAAACCAGAGTGCCGCTCGGTTTATATCAACCAGGGCACCCCGAATCAACTGGGTTCGATGCTGGTCGATATGGCGGCAAATCAGGTGAAAAAAGAGAGAGCCAAAGTGGCATTCTTCTACTCCAGCCCGACGGTGACCGACCAGAACCAGTGGGTCAATGAAGCGAAGAAAAAAATCCAGCAGGAGCATCCCGGCTGGGAGATAGTCACCACTCAGTTTGGCTATAACGATGCTACTAAATCGCTGCAAACCGCCGAGGGCATCTTGAAAGCCTATGGCGATCTGGATGCAATTATCGCGCCGGATGCCAACGCCCTGCCCGCAGCGGCACAAGCCGCAGAAAACCTAAAACGCGACAATGTGGCGATTGTCGGTTTCAGTACCCCAAATGTGATGCGCCCCTATGTTGAACGCGGCACGGTGAAGGAGTTTGGCCTGTGGGATGTGGTTAACCAAGGCAAAATCTCGGTTTATGTCGCCAATGAAATGCTGAAAAAAGGCGATTTGAACGTCGGCGATAAGCTGGATATCCCCAATATTGGCGTGGTTGAAGTGGCACCAAACAGTGTGCAGGGCTATGACCATGAAGCGAAAGGCAGCGGCATCGTGTTGCTGCCACAGCGGGTCATTTTCACCAAAGAGAACATCGACAAATACGATTTCTAGTCTCAGCGGCCCGCCCCTGCGGCGGGCTAATACCCATAGTAATTGGAGTGATGACAGATGGCTGATTTAGACGATATCAAAGATGGTAAAGATTTCGGTATTGGCGTCCCGCAGCACAATCCTGCGTTTACGCTGAAAGGTTCCGGCTCACTGGATTGGGGGATGCAGTCGCGTCTGGCGCGGATTTTCAATCCAAAAACCAATCGCACAGTGATGCTGGCATTTGACCACGGCTATTTTCAGGGGCCGACCACCGGTCTGGAGCGCATTGATATCAATATTGCCCCCCTATTTGAGTACGCCGATGTCTTAATGTGCACCCGTGGCATTCTGCGCAGTGTGGTTCCCGCTGCCGCCAATCGCCCGGTGGTGCTGCGCGCGTCCGGTGCCAACTCAATCCTGACGGATCTATCCAACGAGGCCGTGGCCGTCGCGATGGAAGATGCTTTGCGGCTCAACGCCTGTGCCGTGGCCGCGCAGGTTTATATCGGCACCGAACATGAGCATCAATCGATTAAAAATATCATTCAATTGGTCGACCAAGGGATGCGCTACGGCATGCCAACCATGGCGGTGACGGGGGTCGGCAAAGATATGGTTCGCGATCAGCGCTACTTCTCGCTGGCGACACGGATCGCCGCCGAAATGGGCGCGCAGGTGATCAAAACCTACTATGTCGACAGTGGTTTTGAACGCATTGCCGCCGGTTGCCCGGTGCCTATCGTGATTGCTGGTGGGAAAAAACTGCCGGAACATGAGGCGCTGGAGATGTGCTATCAAGCTATTGATCAGGGCGCATCTGGCGTGGACATGGGCCGCAATATCTTCCAGTCCGAAGCACCAATTGCCATGCTAAAAGCGGTTCATGCCGTGGTGCATAACAATGAGAGTGCAGAAGCGGCTTATCAGCTGTTCCTACACGAAAAAGGTTGAGCGGTGACAAGGAGGAAAGTATGCACGTTACTCTCGTCGAAATTAATGTGAAAGATGACAAAGTTGACCAATTTATTGAGGTTTTTCGCGCCAATCACCTCGGTTCTATCCGTGAGGCGGGCAATTTACGTTTTGATGTGTTGAGGGATGAGACCCTGCCGACCCGCTTTTACATCTATGAAGCCTACATTGACGAAGAGGCGGTAGCAGCCCATAAAAAGACCCCCCATTACCTCGCGTGTGTCGAGCAACTGGAGGGGTTGATGACCGGCCCACGCAAAAAAACCGTCTTTATCGGCCTGATGCCTTAGCCGACATGGGCAGCCGATACACTATCGCTGCCCATTCTGTTTCCCCAATTCCTCGCTCGCAATATTCCCTCAGCCCCAGGATTCAGGCACATTATCTGCGCTCTGTTTTTTTAATCACCCAGCCGGATGAAGCAGAGAGTCGTCACTCCAATGAGAGCCGCAAGATAAATTGATAGGCGCGATATCAGACAACACCTATCAGTAAAATGTATACAGTGCGGTATTCTTAGCGCTGAAGATAATGATTGGCAGCCTTTCTGGCCATATCGCGCCTCATCTGCTGTGATCCACACCATAAAACAGGAGTTTCTATGCACACCACTCATCGCTTGATCTTGGCCCTGGCTTGCTCCACCACACTACTGACGGGTGCGGCGAGCGCGAACAGCTTATTGGATTCAGTTAAAAGTGCCGCAGACCAGTACAGTAAATCAGGCGATAGCTCATCTTCATTGTCGTCGCTGACTGGCTTACTCAATGGGGGCGATAAAGGTTTGAGTGCTAGCACCATGACCAATGCTGCGGGTATCTTGCAATATTGCGTCCAAAATAATGTGCTGTCAGCCAATGGCACCACCGCAGTTAAAGACCAATTGATGAGTAAATTGGGGATCACCAGCACCGAAAATGCCAAGAGCCAAGATTACCAAGAGGGTTTAGGTGGTTTACTGAAAACCGGCGAAGGTAAAAGCCTGAACCTAAATGACCTAGGCAGCGAACAAATAACCGAAAAAATCAAAACTAAAGCCTGCGATCTGGTGCTAAAACAGGGTCAGTCATTCTTGTTGAAATAGTGACAATACGCAGCTTGGGGCTGCGTTCTTTATTTAAATATTTAATCTAAGAAAATATTCTGGCGATGATAAGCCATCTGCCCCTCATCAGGGAAAAATTGAACAGGTAGCCGCAGTTTCCGCCCTTCATATTTAGCAAAATTGTCTTCACTAATACTACTTTTAAGCTTTTTGATTTGTGTGGAGAGCACCATTTCAAAATGTTCGTTAAAGGTAATTAATCCCTGATCAAAAGCTCGGTCATGCAAGCTGGAAAGACATAAGCCATTACTGGGGTTAAGACGATGCTCTGTACCATGACTCCAAGGGCGAATATGGCTGGCAACTAATAACGCCGGCTCTTCCAGCTCGGTAATACAGCAGCGATTTTGATAGACCTGCAAAACATTTTTACGGAACAGTTGCTGACCGACCCGAGCTTTAATAATGGTGGTTTTTTCTTTCCCACTAAAATCTTTAACACCGCTATCAAATAATTGGGTGACAGGTTTTTCAAGTTGACTCATTGCCTGCTGGCATTGCTGCTCAAAGACCCCAGCATTTTCATTCATTTCCAGCCATAAGGCGCGATCAGCATTTGAGGCCCCGCTTAATCCCTTGCGCCCCGAGTCGAGAATAAAAGGGTCCAGACTGGCGAAATTAACCAATTTCATGGCTAAAGCCGAAGGTGTCCGGCCAATCAATGCAGCGTAATGGATAATATCGGGATTTCGGGAATGTAATTTGCCGAAGGGAATTTGGCTATATAGTGTAAATGCAACTAACAGTTGATCCCGCGTCCAGTGGTTTACAGCCATGGCACTAACATCCAAAATTAATGAACTATTTTATTGAATGCGTTAACTATGCCAGGTGCAAAGGGAAATGGGTATGGTTGTAAATTGATTTACTCGAGATTTCCTAACACATCCTCGACCTTAAGCCCCAATAACCTCGCTATATGCACAAATTCGACGACATCCAAGCGCCTTTCGCCATTTTCTACTTTCGCAACAAAGGATTGGGGGCGACCAAGCGCGGTGGCGAGACTCTCTTGAGTGATACCTTTAGCAATACGCTGCTTGCGTAACGCTTTGATAACCGATTGATATTCATCTGAATAAATAGAAACCATCTGTCCAATTCCTTTTAGAACGTTGGAATTGAATATCTGTCACCACCCTAATAATCCCAAAATAGGATAATTAGGCCAACACATCACAGGGATGGATAAAAATTAACTGTTATCAATACCTTACTCTATAACCAATTCATCATAAAATGGGGTGTCGTTCAGCCTCAGGCCGTAGCAGTGTTCGAGCAGATACGTTAATAGTTGCTGCTAGATTTCCATGGATGACAGATGCGAAGGCCGGACTCGCCAATATAATACAACCTACTGATATCAATATTATTTATTTTTAACACTAAGAGCTTGTACCCGCACTTGTACCCACAAACAAAAATCCGTACAAAAATCAGACACCGCAAGTGGGTACAGAGCCATATCAGTACAACATCAATATGGCTATCAAAGCAAGGTTTAGGCAGGCCAAAAAGCTTTTATCATTGCCCCCCAATTGCCAACAACCTTGACTATAGTCCGCTAAGAGCGAGATATAGTCATTCGGTCCCTGAGAATTACACTTTGAAGTGATTCAGGGTATGCGCTTACTGGTTACGAATATTGAGCGAGAATCACGTGATGATCGCCGCTTTTCTTTCGAGCCAGTAGGTGCTCCACGTTCGCTAACGAATACTCAGGGCATGCAGATAAACTGCTGGCTATATTTCTTTCGAAGAGCGTGGAATGCATACCAATCCCCGATAAAAAGGAGTTGGTGATGACTGTGACTAATCAATTTGCTGCGCACGTTGGTCTGGACTGGGCTGATAAAAAACACGATGTCTGTGTTCAGTTTAAAAACGGTGAACGCGTATTCGATGTGATTGAACATACAGCAGAAGCGCTTGATGCCTGGCTTACTGAGTTACACCAGAAAGTAAAAGGTAGAATCGCAATTGCTCTCGAACTGAAGAAGGGCCCTGTAGTATATGCTCTTCAAAAATATCCCTTTATCACCGTTTTCCCCGTCCACGCTTTGTCCCTGGCTCGTTACCGACAAGCCTTCTCGCCCAGCGGCGCTAAAGATGATCCGCAGGATGCCGAGCTGGCATTAGAGTTAATGCTGCGTTACCCCCAGAAGATAAAAGCTATTGAACCCGACAATGCGGATATTCGCTTACTTCAGCAACTGGTTGAGCAACGTCGTCAGTTGGTTGAAGATAAACGACGCTTTGTGAACCGGATAATCAACACGCTTAAACAGTATTATCCTCAGCCACTGGAGTGGTTCTCACATAGGGGTAGCTTACTGTTGTGTGAGCTGATTATCCGGTGGCCCAGTCTGCAACAACTGAAACGAGCCAGGCGCGACACGATCCGCAACTTTCTGAATGCCAAAGGTGGCCGCGCAATGGCCCTTACCGAGCAACGTGTTGCGAGTATTGATAACGCGATCCCATTGACTACAGACCCGAGTGTTATAGAGGCTAATGCTTTGATGGCAACAGCACTGGCGACACAAATTAAAGTCGTGAGTGAAATCATCAAAACCTATGACGAACGAATCGAAACGCTGTTTGACACATTGCCAGATGCGGGGCTGTTCAAATCACTTCCGGGCATGGGGCCGTGTATGGGCCCACGGATGCTTGCTGCACTTGGTGATAACCGTGACCGGTTTAACAGCGCTGAAGAAATTCAAAACTACGCAGGTATTGCACCGGTGACAGAACGAAGTGGCCAGAAATCCTGGGTTCACTGGCGATGGCAGTGTGCCAAGTTCGTCAGGCAGACCTTTGTTGAATGGGCTGCCAAGACGGTTAACTCATCATACTGGGCCAGACTTTATTATCAGGGACTGCGAGAAAAAGGAAAATCTCACCAATCTGCAATCCGGGCTCTGGCGTTTAAATGGATAAGGATCATTTACCGCTGCTGGAAGACCAGAACCCGCTACGACGAAGCGAAATATTTGCTGGCTCTCGAAGCGCGACACTCGCCCTTACTGAAGCCATAAAAAGCTTGTCGAATGTCTCAGGGCGTGAAGCGGAAGTTCGGAATGCATACTTACATCGAGGTGTCTTGAGTCATGGAGAGCAGGTCATTAACAGTGTGCGTTTAGGGGCTGGCAAGTCTGATAAATGATCCATGTACAATCCTCAACAGGATCTACCAAGATGCACAAACTTTATACACAACCCATTTTTGAGAATTGTCATCATACTCTACCCACCCGCCAGTTACTTTACGAAGCTTAATGCCTTGAGTATACGCAGCACGAAGTATGGCCCCTTCCGGGGTGGATGATGGATATTGGTCGGGTGTTTTAATAAACCCTGTGATGAAGGAATTAGGAAAAGTAAACTTCATAATCATAGACTCCTCAGCTGAGTGTTAGTATTTAACATCTAAAACTGCTCTCTATTGCATAGTATATAGTAAGCCAAAAACGTCCGTTGTCGGCACTAAGCAACCAGGCTGAATTGCTGTCCGGTCTGCTATGAGCGAGGAACGGAAGTTAAAGCTGCGATACCAAATTTATCGCGCAATGTAAAACCCGCCCCACAAAATGGTTTACAGTCCCACCGAGGGTGACAACTATCTTGACACTTACCGCCCACTAGGAGAACAAGCCCAAAAACTATCTTGGGATATTACATTTTTCCAATGGGCTTATTGTGTGGAATACACTCCTATTGGAATAGGTTCTTAGTTAGCCGCACATCTTATGAGATCCAAAATTGGGGAAATATAGAGCGTCTCTTCGACAACTTTAGTTTTCTTAAAATGTTCAGAATGAAACTTCAAATGTTTTTCCAGCGTATTTGCCCAAGAGCTATCTTTTAAGTTTCCTTCAACCTCAATGATTTTCTCAAAGCAGAATATCATTCTGGCCACGTACCAAACATATTGGTCATACATAGGGTCTCGCTCCTGTCTACAATCTGCACTGTAGCCTTTAGAAAACTGTGGGTTCTCCATGGCTAATTGCAAATATGCCTGGTAGGCCGTATCTGCAATGGTTTTTTTTGCAATTTCTTTGCTTTCACTGATGGTTGTTTTGGCAACTAAAATCGCCCAAATAGCCACCCCAGCACTTACTAATGGAGAAGCAATCGTAGCTAACTTAACTAATGTATCCATATGAACTCTTAATGTTTTCGATTAAATCCAGCAGGCTGGGTTTTGGTCTTCTTATATACTTTTAGCTTTCGCCTAAATGCTGCTAAATCTATATCAGCAGTGCTAATTGCTATTTGACCAGTCCCATGAGCATGAGAAATCAGTTTATGATGTTTCTCTTTGTATGGGGCTTGCATAGTTGAACCACCATATTCTCCCGTATTCGTAATAACAACATGTTGATACATATGCCATTGCAGCGCTGAAGCCATATTATCAAATGTGTCTATATCTTTATTGTACGCTGCAATGACAAACATATCAGTCAAATCTCTCAGATCTGCAGCAAGCTTTATATCTGTTGCATCGTAGCAAATCGCGCCAGTTAATTTAAATGGTCCTTCGGGGTGACCCTCAATTGAAATAATATGTTGGGATGGCCTATATCCTTGAACGCCAAGAGCCACTTCATCACTGGTCATATGATACTTCCCCTGATCACGAACACGCCATTGAGTCCCAGACTCGGAAGAGTCTGGAATAATCCAGCGAGCTTTGTTAACTATTCGACCATCTTGTTCACAGAAGACAAAGCCGGAAAAAATGATGGCTTTGGTTCTAAATGCCAGCGCTCTTACTATATCTTCATCTTCTGGGTGAACAGCCAACTCAGAAAAGACAATCAGATCAGCTGTGCTTGTATGATCCCTAGACTCAGTTTTAAGTTTTGCATTTAAAGTCTGCTCCGTTAGCTTACAAATTTCCGCAAGATGCTCTCTATGCTTCCAACGCACATCGGGATTATCCAGTGTCACATCAGAAGGGTGAAAATTCTTATCCTTAGGAAATAATTGCTGAACCGTAACAATTCTAAAATGATTAGATGCTAATTCAGGCCTATTGACAACAGTCGGTAAGGTCGGAACATTCGATGAATTGCATATCTGCGTGTTTAAGTAGTCTAGCCTTTCCGACAAACAGTTTTTAAACTCACCAAGGCTAGTAATTGACAATATATCTTCTTGGTTTATGTACGAAGAAGAAAAACCGGGCCATTGCAATCCATGTTGAAGAAAACTTGCAAACCAATCAGTTATAGTTCCATATGAACCAACAATTGACTCTGGTGTATGTAACATTCCCATACGTCGCTTGTAAAACTGAGAATGGATACCATCATACTTTGCTCTATCGAGCTTTAAATCATTTCGCTGGGTATAATCTACATTACCTAAAGCAGCACTTCTTAGCACACTGCAAACCCAATAGAGTTTTTGTTCCTCATTTTGGGTGTGTGGATAATTTACCAACCACTTAGGGCTTTCATAGCGAGGGTCTTTAGCTATTTTACCTTTTTTATCTATCGAGCATGAAATACTAACATTTGGATGCCATAATTCACTCCATGAGGTTGAGTTATCGTCTAATTTTACTTTTATTTCATGTGGGGAATACTGCTTACCATCAGGTGGCCATGCGTTTTTCTCTGTATCATCAAAAAGATCAACTAATGCTACACCTAGCTTGAGAAGCGCATGTTCGTATTTAAATGGGTTTTCCTTGAAGCTGATCACTGATGAAAGATAATGCTCCGAACCATTTGGTTTTGACTCATATTTTGATATAGCCCATCTAAATTCGTTAATCCTATTTTTATCTTGCATCCTAACAATTTCTTTCCAAATTGTATTCCAGAATTCACCACCACGGAAAGCAAATTTTTTGATGATTGAGTCTACTACTTTGTTCTTATTTGTATGAGAAAGTAGAAAAGCAGCATTTGCTTGGTAGTCCTTACTAATCTGAGCAGATAACTCAAATAGGTATCCATCGCTACTATTCAACGGTTCTAAATGCTGTTTAATTAAGACGCTTTGAAGCCTTGCAAGATCAGGAGAAGCTTTATTACTAGCTATAAACGGTTTATTGATCACTGCGAGATAAAGTAGTGCTTGCTGATATGCATAGTTTGGAATAATAGATTTACAAGAAAGTAGTTTTTGGGCAAATGATGTAACTTCACTCATCAATTTTTGATAATCAGCGACGTATTCTTGGTGTAGGTTTCGATAGATATCAACGACGCTGCGAAATATATCAGAAAGAAGATATAACATGATATATTTATCACGTCTGTCACGATTAGATTGTATTCTTGAAAAAAGAATTTTAAGAATGGTGCTATAAGCATCTAGATTAGGATTTATGGCTATCGCTTTGCGAAAGACAACCATAATCGATGGATCTTTTAGCCAGGCTTTTAATAATTTTTTTGCAATCAGTGCAGATTCATTATCAAATTGCTTTCTCTCTTCAGGTGAAATTAGCTTGCTTTTTTTAGCCAAACTTGTTTCCAGCCTATGGGCAGAAAATCTACGTAAAGACCCTACTTTAATCGATTTATCATTGTTAAACCCGGGAAATAAACCATCAGTATCATCTGAAAAATTATCTTGTTCGGTCAGTAATAATTGTTGAAGTGCCGGTATATTATTATCGAGTCCGTTACGCTCTGGGATACTCGAAGCTCCTACTTCATGCTGAATTTCATTGATTCGATTTGTAAGGCCACTTTCGTTATCAATATCTGAAAGCTCAAAAATATAAGTTTTTCTATCATTAATTTTTAAGTATGGCTCGTTATCTGACTCATCTTGAGCCAATGTTTCATCGAGAATACCCTGAACTAATCCATGAATAGATTCCTTAATTTTTTCATTTGTTAGTGCCTCTCCAGAAATCACCAACCTAATATCATCGACATATCGACAATAATCATGCAGGATAATTTGGCTATCTTCTATCTTAGTACGAAGCTTAGAAATTAAAGATTCATCAAACTCAATGAGATATGCATTCGCCAGAGCTCCAGCAGACGCTAAACCCTGGGGAAGTCCAACATTTTCTTCTTTTAAATCCAAACTCTCAAGTAAAGATAATGAGTTTTCAGGCCAATTCCAATTTAAAATCTGACTTGCCAAAGTCCAAAATCCATTATCATTTATGAATTTAGAGCCATAGTGGTTAGAAGATATTTTTTTAAGCTTTTCTAACAGGAGATTTATTTTTATAGAACCGAAAAAATTTTTTAGATCCAAACTGATAATATAAACATCATCAATCTCACTAACTTTATTTATAGTTTCTCTGCCCATATAGATAGGCCTTTGTAGAAAGCTACGATAATCGGCAGAGAACTTCCTATAATACTCGCTTCCTCCCCAACGAAATCTTGCCCTTTCATTGTCCCAATCACAGATAAGCCTATTTCCGTAACTAACAACCTTGTTCTTTACATGTTCGGCATAGCCAAGATTGCTCAATGAACAGTCTTTCTGTCTCGTTTCTATCGCATCAGCAAGACACATTGTTACTGCTGTAGCAAAAGACTGATCCTTAATAGATATATTAGCCAAAGGCCTTAGTTTTCTATCATCTTTATTAGTAGTCCACTTCCCTTTATTAAAGAACCAGCTTGCTCCTTTGGGAGCCGGTATCAATTCAATATCACTTTTGGACAGAGCGCCATTTGCGACCTCATTTGACCAATTAGTGACTTCATCACTAATATCAAACGCACACTTGTCTAGCGCTAAAAGATCTGCATACCAATTGTGAGTTCTTACAAAACTATCTGTTTTTTTCCATGCTAGTCCTAAAATAAATGAGTCCTTAAGGTACTCAAAGTTAGGTTCGAGGTTGTAATACTTTTTATCAAGTAGTTTCATTTTTTCTCAACTTAATCTTAAGCGCTCTTTCTCACTTCAATTACAGCATTGAGATTCACTGCTTGTATCACCACAAATAACTATACTATCGTTCCTTCATCGTATAATCCACGGTAAGTGTCAAAGGTTTTGTCATGTCGAAGGGCGGCCCTCCTGATACATCAGGCGCTTCTTTCAGGCCATAAAGCAGGTTGTACGGGAGGGAGCGTTGTAGTGGTCAACAAAAATTGGCCGCCGAGTTAGAGTTTTTCCTGTATCGGTTTGGCGGTAAGGTAATCCCCCCAAAAATCGATGGTGGCATAAGTAGAATTTTCTCCTAATCTAAGATTTCCAGAGCATTTCGATGAAGCGATCGTGTTTTACTGACCGCCAGATCAGTGCAATTCTCATACAAGCCGAGAATGACACTTAAACTTGGTCATCAACTTCAGCTTCTGGCTCTTATCCGGCGGTCAGATTTAATAGTGCCCTACCAGAGGGCACCGTTAGATAATGTCACAGCTAATACAACCTAACATGCACCGCTGGCCTATACCCGTCCCGGCAACATCTGCGGATAGCGCTTCGCCACGATATTATTCATCTTGTCAATCAACGCTGGCTTTCTGAATGTCAGATGCGCAGAGCCCTTCATAAAGTATTTTATCAAAAAGTAATCATCTTCATAAATCTTCGCCATCTGCGAATTAACACGAATATGCTCATACAACCGGCTTGTCACATCACTCCGGTTGTCCGGGATCGCTTTACCGTCCAGCAAGTGCAACATGCGCTCCAAATCCGCCAACTGGTCTCGCCGGTAACCGTGGTTCAGGGTAAAGCCCCATTGGTTGCAACTGACCAGATTGCTGATGATAAGCTTTTTACCAAACCGACACGGGCTATTAGTTTTATAGTGCCAGGATAACCCTTTGAATAAATTGATAACCCCGCGTTCAAATACGTCGTCTTTTTGCTGGTGGAGTTGCTCAAAGGTGCTGAGTATGTTGTCTTCGTTGATGGCAGGAATATTATCTCCCTCAAGGTTCTTGTCCCACTGGTCACGCGCCTGTGCGTCCATCAGCGACAGCATGCCCGATTTCTTCATCAGATCTTGCCATATACCGCGATCGAGATTGCGGATAATCGCTTTCATGCCCGTTTCTGTTTTCTCCATTAGCCAGCAGCCGCAGCGGAAATCTTGTCGCATGGCCCAGTCCTTTGCAATTCCACCACCAATGCTGTTGGTTATTGCTGAAATATCCTCAAGCTGGTGGATAAGTGCTTCAATCTGCACCAGCGCGGTGTTACGCACGGTGATGATACGTTCAATGCTGGTGGAGCAAATCACATCGGTGTGGCCGGTTAGAACCTGTGGCTCATCGATAACTGTGCTGAGTGAAGTAGACATCGTAGGAACTCAATAAAAGCAAAACGCCAACGATTGTTGTTGGCGTCGAGGAAGAGGGATATTTCAGGTGCCAGTGTCTGCTGTTCAAGCCAGTTTCTGATACACAGCGATATAGAGGTAACCGTGGCTGCCCAGCGTATCTGCTTCACAGACAAATTCTCCATGCCGAACCGTAATGCCTTGCTGACGGCGTGGATCCAGCACCCCGGACAGCAGTTGCGATTCCAGTTTGGTTATCAGCGCGGGAAACGCTGCATCAAGAGCCTGAGTGGCTTCAAGGGAAAAGGTGCCGACAATGTGGGCTCTGTCGCTCAGAAAATGCAGATGCGTTCCCTCCTGAACCAGTCGGGCTCCCAACCGCGGCGTAATATCACATTGCAGGCCCCATGTTGGGGAAGTAGTAATGTGGTTATTCATGTTAACGGTCTCTATGGAATAGGATTGAGGGACTCGGTTGGGTACAGCAACGTTGGCGGGAAATTCGCACGCCACAGACCCGCAGCCTGGCGTGCGCGGGCGATATCACCCTTACTCAGCGTGGTGTCTTGCGCCAATGCACTGAACCCGGCACGGCCAATACGCACCAGGGCATATTGCTCAACCAGGGCATTGACGGTGTCGCCGACTGAAATCCCTTGTTCTATCTGTTGTGCAATCGCCTGTTCATCGTGATAGGGCGTATCGTTGAGGCTCAGGCCATAGTGGTGCTCCAGCAGAAAAGCGAGCAGTTGTTGATAAATAGCAGATACGGGCAATGCACCCGCTGCTGTGGGGGGTGGTTTCATGGGGATGTTCTCAATGTGGATGGCGTTGAATTACGTCAGGAGACGAGCGGTGGTATCACCCGTTGAATGTGGCGAAACCGGGCAAAGCATCAATATGCAGGTAGGTTAGCCCATGATGTTTCATTAATGTGGCAACCAGCCGCGTTCAGCAAATGACACGATATCCAGACCGCCAACAACCAGATGATCTAGCACTCTCACATCAACCAGATCCAGAACGTTGACCAGCCTGTCGGTGATCTGCCGGTCTGCCTGACTGGGTTCAGCGTGACCGGAGGGATGATTGTGCGCCAGCAGTACTGCCGCCGAGTTATGCCTCAACGCCGCTTTAACTACTTCACGGGGATGAACCTCGGTACTATTGACCGTCCCTTTGAAGAGGGTTTCGTACGCGATCAGGCGGTTCTGGTTATCTAGAAAGAGCACCGTGAACTCTTCACGCGCCAACGTGCTCTTTTGCAAGCGTAGCCAGTCACGGACGGTCGTGGTTGAGGTAAACGCAGCGCCGGGTTCACGCAGTTGTTGTTCCAGCAGGGTTAAGGCGCGTTTGATGGCCCGTTGGGTTGTGGGTGGTATCTCGGCAGCGGTAGGCGATAATGTTATTGTTTCCATGGTGATGTTGTCCTTGGTGTTCAGTCAATCAGGGCGAAAATGGCGCGGCTTTCGGGGTGGTGCAGTGCGTATTCCCGTAGCCAGTAGAAGTGTTCGGTCATGGTCTCGCTCTCGGTGCTGTAGGCATAATGGCTGTAGGCCATCAGGCAGGCGGTGATACCCGCAGCTTCACGACTGACGGTGGCCCCGTTGCCATTGAGTGCGTTAAACAACACATAGTCTTGCTCCGTGCCCGGCACCATAAATACCCCACCGTTAGGCAAGGTGTAGAAGTCCCAAAAATCTCCCTGATAGTCAGCACACAACCGGTCCAGCCAACGAAAAATCCGTGGTTCAATCAACGCCCATTTGGGCACCTGACCAAAGCATTTTGGCCAGAAATGGATGCGTTGCGCATCAGAAACCCGGGTGGCGGTGAGTTCGTTTGTTTCGGTATTGCAGTGTTGGTTCATGAGAAAAGTCCTTGTGTCATCATCGGTTAATAGCAAAACAGGCTCCTCCGAGGAAACCGGGGAGCCTGTTTATGGAATGGATTAAGAATGTGATTTAATATTTAAAGTCGTGAGTGAAGGCAGAACACGGGAGAGGCATCATCTCTTAGATTAAAAACCCGTTATCGTGGGGGATAACGGGCGGTGGTTTTCCCTGAATATTGGCATAACGCCTGTGCCTGACCGCTGTTTTAAAAACCTTTTGCTGACAGGTAACCCTATCAATTTTATCGATGGGTAAAGAGAAAAGATAATGGGTTGTGCAGATCAATAACGCGAAACCGATCGTTGAAATCGATCGTCACCGAAGCTGTGAGGCTGGGTCACGCCACTGCCTGCTTAAGCTGTTCAGCCATGACCCACAGCGCCCGATTGAGTTTGATATCACCATCAATACCACTGATAGCACGGGTTCGGGCACGTTTTCCACTGGAGCTCTTGCCCGATAATCCGCCTTTGGTCAGATTCTCCTGCACACGCTGAAATGTTGTCCAGAGGTCATCTTTTTTATCTTCCCAGCGACGGGGCATCAGGATTTGGGACTCCGTGACCGGATGGTGCTCCTCGCCGTAACGGTAGGTCAATGCAGCATGGGCCAATGCATACTGGTGCTCCGCTGATAGCGTTAATGCCTGCATGCTTTCACGACTTTCCTCTATCTGGTCAAATATCCCCAGCACGTCGTAGGCTCCTTCAATCACCTTTTCTACTACATCCCCTTTATGCGGTACACGAATTTCGCCAAAACTCTGACCACAAACCAGGCCGTTGCTGCAAATTTCACGGAACATCCCCGGCAGCATTTGATAGCTGCTGGAGCCATCGTGACTGTTGAGCAAAATAATCTCCTGCACTTCTCTCTGCGTAATTTGTCCCGTTCGGCGCAGTCGCACCATATGCTTGGTGTGCTCACGTTTATCCAAATCTCGTACTCGGGTCTGGCAGGCAAAGAACGGCACAAACCCTTCTTCACGCAACTTATCCAGTAACGTAATAGTAGGAATATAGGTATACCGCGAACTGCGGGAGGCATGTTTGTCTTCGCCAAACACGCTAGGTACATAGTAGGCCAGTTCATCATGGGTCAGGGGACGGTCGCGGCGAACAGAGTTCACTCGACCAAAACGGGACGCTAAACGGGTCATCAGTGTTTTCTCCAAATAAAAGGCCCCCAGTCTAAATAGACTGAGGGCCAGTAGGGTGACGATGTATAAAGAGTAAAGTCAGTGGTGAATAAGCATCGTGATATCGCTATTCAGTTATCGTTCACTTGCTCACTCCTTTTGTGGGCGATTAAAGGCTGTCTGATTCAGCAATACCGTCATCTGCCAGTGCGTGGCTAATGTTATTCACAACCGTATGGGTATCGAGTTTTATCTCTGCCAGCAGTTTTCCGGTTTCCGGCGCACCTTTATAAACGTAGAGTGACGCGACGGGCTCACCGCTATCGTTTGTTCCAGCGGATACCTGATAGCGGGTTTCTCCGTTTCGCACAGTGAATTCCTGGATACTGATAACCTGATTTTTCTGGTATGCGTAAGTGGTGTTGGCCGCCGGAACAGTGATATCCATCTCTTTATGTGGGGAGCCGGTCTTACCAAAAGAGTAAGACACGTAAGGGGTATCCACGCAGATAGCGACTTCTTTGTTATGGTTGAGCGTTTTGGCATAAAAAACAGGTTTTGCACAGCGCGAATTGTCAGCCTGTACTGCATGTACACATGACAACAACAGCCCAGTGCTTAAGAAAAAAACGCGGACGAGACTTTTAAATTGACCTTGCATTTTCATTCCTCCCACTCAGGTAACACGACATAAATATCCCTACCCCTGACTTCAATCGTCATCGGCTCTTTATTACCGGTGCTCATCAGGGCCTGTGCCCGATAAAAACGCCCGCTGACCTCTTCCTTTAAGTCCGTCACGCGAATACAGCGTTCATCAATACCTTCCTGTTTCATGAGCTGGGTAACAATAGAACAAGCGCTCTGCGCAAGTTGTTCTGTACCCGACTGCTTTTTAAATTGCTCACCGGCTATCACCGACAAAACAGTACATATCAGCCATACCTGCAACAAACGCCAGGGTTTCCCCTGACGTTCGTCACGTTGCCGCAGATAAACCATGGGTAGCAGAAAATACCAAAACGAAGGCGGTACTTTTTCTTGTTTCATCAGGCTTAACCGGTCAAGAAGGGTCCAGACCAGGGAGAGAACCAGATAAAAGCCAAGGGCAATCTCTTTAGGAAAGAAAATGGCGAAGGGTGCCCAGAGTAGTGGAGGAACAATGGCCAGGGCCCAGGCATAGCTGTCCTGTTTGGACAGAGGATAAGGTTTTAGCATGGGGACCTCGTATCGTGCAGCATAAAGGCCAGATAAGGGAAACCGCGTTGCATCATGGGAATACTCCTGTATTCATCAATAAGTAGACAGAAATTAAGGGGTGACGACCGTTCTGGAAAGGGGATCGTAGCGAGATGTGGGAAAGAGAGATAATCGTTAATTAAGATCAATAAGCTAAAACCGATCGTTGAAACCTATTGGTTTATTGATGATAAAATCAATTATTGATAGCCCATGGCTATCATAAATAGGTGTTCGATCGGCGAAACAGATCGAACGAATAAACCGTTGGCCGTGAGAAATCAGAACAGGAAATGCCAGACAGCGTGAACAACCGAAAGCAGTCGGTGGCGAAGCCGTTTAAGCTGACGCACCAGCGCACCGGTGGTTTGCATTGCAGAGAGCGCATCATCGAAAATATCGCCCACGCCACGGGCAAAGTTGTCGCGCGCCGTGTTGATCACGTTCTCCGTACGATAACCCGACTCCAGTTGGCGTGTGACTGCACTGCTGGCGTTATCCGGCAAAGCACGAATGAAGGTTTCGGCCCAGAGGAGCATATTGAACCCCTCCGACGCCGATACGGCCAGAACAGGATGTCGGGGTGAAAACAGCGCATTGACCTGCGCTATTTTTACCTGCAAGTGCTGTTGCTGACGTAAAGAAGGTTGGTGAGTGACGAGGTCCCATTCCCGGCAGGGTTCAATTTTATCAGCCTGATTGAGGACGAAAAGAAAGCGCACGGGGTCTGCTCCCTGCGAAATCAATTGCCGATAGCAACGAATGTCATCGTTCCATGCCCGGTCATCAGCTTTAAGCACCCAGATAATCAAGTCCAGTTGACCCAGCCAGTGTTGATATAACCGCGTATAAAGGCGGTCAAGTTCGGGTGTTTCACCTATTCCCGGAAAGTCCACGATGAGCAACGCATGCGGCGCAAGAGCTAATTGATACGTTTGTACACGGCGGGTACACCCTTTAATGGCGCTGACCTTGGCGGGAGGCGGATTGAATAAGGTATTGCAGAGGCTGGATTTACCCACACCGCTTTTACCCATAATGCCAATCGTGGGTTCGTAATGAATGCACTGATGTATATGTTTGAGAATGGCACGGGAGAGGTTGTCAGGGAGAAGGGAGAGTGGTGGTGTCAAGGCAGAGAGGCCTTGTTCGGTTTTATCTGGCACATTAACCTCCGTGAGTTGAAATAACAAAACGGTAGCAAAACCTGCTGCCGTTCTTATGGAGATAATATAGGTCTTAATTTTTTTTGAATTGAATTTTTAAACAGAATAGAGGCGAATATCTAACCAGTCAGGCAGAGGCCACATCACATATAGGCGCACAGAACGCTTAATAACGATATGAGTGAGAGTATTATTATGGCGGATGAACTCTGTGTATCTCAAGCAAGAAAACATATTCATTATGAGCAAAATAGCACAGATAAAATACAAGTACTAGATAACATAACTCCAGAGTGATTTTATGCTTATTTTCCCTTTAATGTGATACTTCCTTCTTCTATTGCAAAAAGGGGTTTTAATGGTTTTTTGTGGCGGTTTGTCTATGTGTTATTTAATACTGTTATTTAATACTGTTATTTAATATTTTAGTAGTATCGAAGTAATACTATAGTAATGTTGGGTAGTAGTGGTATTTAATATTACAGTGATATCTAATAGTAGATAGATAAACAATAAGCATAGTTAAATAAAATTGGTTCACACAGACTAACCTTATCCTTAAATAACACACATTAAGTACATGATAAATTTACATTCAAAAATACTCACTGATGAAACTTATGCAGGATACTATGCAATAACGATTTATCTTTAGAGGTAGAGTAATACATGTGGCGTTATCAATAACGGCAGGCGTTATATATTGAGTTTTCTGAGTTTAATAACCACGAGTAAATAAATACTATAGGCATGACTCTATAGTCATTCACAATTGGCTGAAGCGTTAAATGCCAGCAAGGAAAAACCTCAGGGGTAAACATGTTAAAATATATCACATCTTATGGGAAATTGAACGAGCGTCATCTCGCCAGAATTAAACAAACGATAAATCAATCACTACTGAAGCATTCACAAATCATAGGGATAAGATTAGATCTTCATATCCCAGTGATTAACTCAAACAATGACATGCTTGATGAAACTAATTTCGCCAAAACGGATGCATCTGTTATCTCACGTTTTATGGCATCCCTGAAAGGGAAAATAAAATACTATCGCCGTAATAAACTTAAACAAGGAAAAAGAGTCCGCTATACATCATTACATTACGTTTGGGTGAGAGAGTTCTGTCCAACAACAGGTAAACGACACTACCATGTGCTGCTTCTGCTAAATAAAGGAACCTTTAACCGATTAGGCTCATTTCACGAGGATAAAGGAATATTGGTGAGCCTTATACATCAGGCATGGATGAGTGCACTAGGGCTCACCTACCCTGGTTACAGACAACTTCTCCATATCCCTGAAAGACCGTGTTATTACCTGAAGGCAAAAGAAGGCGATAACAGTGAAGCATACAAAGCACTTATCTATCGTACTAGCTATATGGCTAAATTGAAAAGCAAGAACAATACCGATGGTCAGCGTAATTTTGGTTGCAGTCAGTACTGATTAAATAAAAAGTATTTTTCTACTGGCGAAAGGAATGTTATGACGGAGTACAGGGATAACGGTAATACATTCATCCTGGTGCTCCTGTCTTTCATTCACTATAAGACAGAGAGAAATCGTCATGACAAACGAAAATACTGCCCCAGGTCTGCTTAACGATAAAATGGTGGATATGGCATTCATCACTGAGTTTACGGGTTGCAGTGACAAATGGTTCTACAAATTAATACAGGATGGTCAGTTTCCAAAACCCATTAAATTAGGTCGTAGTTCACGGTGGCTACAAAGTGAAATAGAAGCATGGGTTAAACGCCGTATTGCAGATTCCCGTCCTTAATGGTTGTATAATATCTACAATCCAGTCATTTTTTATTTCAAAAACGTAACTCCCTGCGCCGAAAACGAAGATTTTATAACTGGGAATAGTTCTAAATCTCAATAAGGTGGACATTCTATAGCACCACTATTGTTCGCTTAATGAACAGTTTTAATCATGTCTTACTGAAAAAAACGTAGATCATTGCTACTGTAGCAATGAAAGACAATTATTCATGGCTGTTGCTATATGAAATGAGTGTTTTTTGCCCTATTAGGGCAACTGAAAAGCACGACAAACCAACCTTCACTTGAAGGTTGGTTGCTTTCGATTTATCGGGCATTGATGATAACCTGAGTAGATTAGCACACACTCCGTGACTCAGGATATATTAACCTGGTACGGCCTTCCTTTCGTATTATCTCGTGACCGAATAATATGACATTGAGCCTGGGATTCGGAGTTTAAAGGCAGGTTATAGCGACCATTTTGATTAAAGATAGTAACGTAAAGGGCATTATGTGAAAACATTTTAATAACGCCGAAGTACCCCTGGCTAATTAGCTGATTCAGCACGGGAGTGAGTTTTTCCAGACGTCTCAGTCGGTGAGGACCATACTTTTCTAGCTCATTCATCGGAATGGCGAATCCATTATTTTTTTTGATTCTGTTCATAATCCATGCGTGTAATTCGCAGACATCCTGTTCAAACTGGCAGCGTTCTGACCCGGGGTAAAATAAAACACTTGCCTGATTAAGGTACCAGTCCATTATCTTAATTGCACAGCTAACCATGCTTGGTGGAATGTCCTCTGAACTGCCATTATAAAAAAACTGGAACAACGCTGCTATTCTTAGGGTATTCGAACTCGCTTTCGATGCAATATCACGAATATGTTCCCATTCGTGTCCGATAGCCATTTTTATTTCTATTTTTAAGCGGTTGTCTTTCCAAATTTCTAGAGCATCATCCATCAATTTTAATTTTTTCTTTTGGACGGCGGTATCGCTCAGCGCGATTTTACTCAATTTCAGAAGTTCACTAATCCTATCATGGAAAAGATTCAATTCATGCTCTATCGCTATATATTCTTGCGTGTTTCCGCGGGAGCCAATTGTGCTGTCACCCCAGGCAAAAAGAAAACGGGACATGAATCCGCTAGATCTCGCCTGACCTTCATGTTTATTCAAGTAGTCCATAAATACACTGGGCTGGGACATTAATGAAAATGTCAGGCGGGGTGTTATTCTATAAATTTCACCATCAGCCCGACGAAAGTCAAACACCTCACCATCCCAGGTTTTATTCAGTAGACCGGGATTATTTTTCAGATAACTTTTAAAAAAGGTGATCGCTTCATCGGAGATAAATCCGGCTTCAGGGTATTCATTGAGTCCTTCAATGAGGGCCTTTAGTGAGGTGTCTTCATAAATGAAAGTAGGGCGTGCCGGGCGTTGTGGTTCATTCACTGCATGCTGACTGATGTCCTTCTCTTCCTCCTTTCCTTGATAACCTTTTTTAATAGCCTGCCTGAGATTACTTTCGAGTGCCTGTTGTCGAATTTTCCAGAGTTTAAATTTGTGTTTATAATCTACTAATTGCTGTTCATATTGCAGTATGAGTTCTGACGCGAATGCGTAACAGGGTTTCATGACCTGTTTATTAATTGTTGTTTTCCCTTCCCCCGATTCTGCGATGGTCATGAGATAAAGTGAACAGGGTTCCGGCATATTCGTATGGGGTTGTATTACTTCAATCAATGACTGGCAGGTCAATGATGTTGCTGCCAGTACAACATTACCAATCATTTCGATTGGAATTTTGGTGTTGCCATGTAATGCCTGAATAACATCTTGGAGTACGGGCGGAAAGTGGTGTACCGGATAGGGGGGTAATTGTTTTTTGTGTAATTGTTTTTCAGTGGGGGGGCACTGTAGCCCTGGACGACTTACTTGGCTGGCGTTATAAATTTCAGGAGATAAATTCATATTTCTTTCCACCTTCGTCATTCTGGATTACAGCAGCATGTTCGGACAGCATAAAACATAATCCCTAGTAGAAGATAGTCACATTCGTCACTTGACTGGCAGAAATAGATGACCTTTTTGAACTAACAATACTCTAAGCATTTTTAAAATAGTTCCACTTACGCTGCTGCAGAACGAGATGGCAGATACTTTAATAGCCTATTGACCATTGGGTATAAAACTAACCGGTATTTCAGGGCAAAGCGGTCGATCTGACCGAAACCCGTGATTACGGCAGCCTGGTTGCCGCCAGCCTCGGTCAGGAGTGGAGTGGATTTGGGCAAATTGTATTTTTCCAACCGATGGAACAGGCGTGGCAACAGGTATTAACCCCTGCCGCTCAGAGCCTGAATGCCCAGTGACAGGCATCTATCGTCTATGACTGGAACAGTACTTTCGGCGGACGCTATCCCTTAAAATATACCAGCAGTGAAGTGTCACCCCTGTTATTGGCACGTTACCTCAACAGCGACAGTGGCCGTAACGCCTGTTTTCTGCAAACCCGGTTGAATGGCGTGCTGCACAAAGAAGGCAGCCATTGGGTGCCGGATAGCATTAATGCTCAGGGGCTAACATTTAACCCAGCATTCCTGAAAGCCGTGGACCCGCTAAAGATGTAATGCAAACTGATCTGGTGATCAACAGCTAGAAGCTCAGCTATTACAACCAGTTGCCCGTCTAGAAATGCTTCACTTTGCCTCATGATACCGAAGCGCCGGGTGCCAGCCTGAGCTGGATAAGTACTCAGGTCGGTATCCGACATTTTTCACCGACGCAAATACTCTGCGTTGATGCAACTGTGCCGTTCAGAAACCGGATAACGGCAGACAAAACGATTTTTATCAGAAAGATGGGGGTGCTGATGCAATCATGTATCAACACATCAGAGCGGCCCTGACGAAACAGGGCCATCAGGTTAATAGCACACACCTCTCTCCAGGTTCCATAACAGAGCACTATTACTGCCCCTCTTGCCATAACCCGCTGCAATTGCGGCATTCCCATTTTGCAGGGCGTCTATTCATTCATGACCAGGAGCATCCCGATTTTAACCCCGATATAAACTGTAAATACCGAGCAAAAATGGCATCAACATCGTCACAAACTACTGATACCTTAAGTACCCTGCGCAGGACTATCATGGCCCAACATGTGCCATTGAGTTCTCTGCCACACAGAGCTTACTTCTGTGTGCTATGCCAGCATAATTATTCTGGAACAAAAACATGCCCCCAATGCCAACAACTCCTGTATACGACGGAAAGCAGTTTGAGCGATGACCATCAAGTTGCCCTGAGCGTCAAACCCGAGGTTACTCTACGGTAACAACAACCGCTAAAGCAGTACTTTTGCTTGTAAATGGCCGTTTGGAAAACGTTAAGATTACAGCCCCCGTCAGAATCGGATATAGTTCCCTTCCATTCTGATTGATTAATGCTGTTGCTATCGTATGAACCTCAATCGCTTCTGTTATTTACTTCTGGCCTTAGTTGCTATCGGCTGCTCATTTTTGCTTCATCCTCTTGTGATGTGGTTCCTGTTCGTTAACGTGTTGACGCTAGTAATTTATGGCGTGGATAAAATGGCGGCCCGCAAAGCCTGGCGCAGAGTACCGGAGCCCACCTTACTGACATTTGGTTTTATCGGTGGGTGGCCCGGAGCCATGCTCAGTCAGCAAATCTTCCGGCATAAAACGCAAAAGCAGCCGTTTAAAACCTGGTTCATCATCAGTGTGATAGTGAATATCGCGATGCTGGTGGCGCTGTATCGATTCTATCCCTGGTAAGGGTGCATGTAGCGCTGACAGGGGGCCGGTTCCCTCGACATCCCCCTAGCTCAGTCACTATCCCTTCGCTGTTCTGAAACCTGGGCTGAACCAGCCAGTTAGCAATGATTTCCTGCTTCATATTGATCGGCAATAACGATCAATCTTCAGAAATTGATCTATCAAAACGATTGTCTTTCATGTGGCCTCGCTGGTTATCCTTGGTCTTCATTGATGGCAGAAAAAGCCTTTGGATTACGGTTGTTTACACAGCCGGGGTTTGCTGCGCCCATTTTCCAGGAATACCAGAGACATGAGGTCGCTAAGTGCTGAAACATGAATAACTGTGCACGATGCAATAAGAAAAGAAACCTGCTTGAGCGGTGGTTCGCACTGGATAAAGAATACTGCGACGAATGCCTGTATGAGATGAATCAGGAAATAAGGGAAAGAAGAGTGTTTCCGGTCAGGCCTCAGAAAGACGGCAACGAAGGAAAGTCGTGACTTAGCATGAAGACTAAAATTGATGTCAGCGCCATTATCCCTGCGTACAACGCTGCAGCGACTATTGGTCGCCTGGTCAGCAAAATCCTCCTGGACACACACGTTGCTATTGAACTTATCATTGTTAACGATGGCTCCACCGACGACACCGACAGTATTTGCCGATAAATCCAGGACGAAAGGGTTATTCTTCTTGAGCAGGATAATCTGGGGGTCTACGCAGCACGGAATGCGGCACTAGCTATTCATCGTGGAGAGTGGGTGATATTTCTGAATGCTGACGATGATATAGCTGACGGCTTTATTGATAAGCGGTGGCGGACTGCCACTGCTGCACAAGCCGATGTGATGATCTTCAACGCGTGGCATTCTGATGCAGGTTATAATCGAAATGCCGTACACCGAAAACAACCCTCGGGCAAACCCTGTCAGGTCATGACTGGATACGGCACTGCGTTATCCGGCACGAATGACCGCACTATCTCTGGCTGCAGATAATTCGGTCTTCGTATATTAGGCAGAATTCTCTGTGCTTCCAGCAAGGTAAAAGCCACAAAGATATTCTCCGGACGGTGCACCTCGCGGTGAGTAATGGCCGCTTCTATGTGTCGGGTGCGAAGGATTATATCTACATCAGCAATACAGCCTATATCACGCGCCGGAGCTATTATTTCGATGTCAGGGCTATGAGTTATATCGACGTGATCGCGGAAATCATCCTACTGGGGAAACTTGAGCAAAACAAAAAAATAAAGGTATTTTTGTACCGGTATGCGCTGATGGAAGCTCGTAATTTTTTGGGACTTTATTGGAAAGAGGTTCAGGATAAGCAGATAGTTAGAACCCGCATCCTAGAAACCTCAACACAACCCTGTATGATCAATAGAGCTATGTTTGAAACTCAGAGCTACTGAGACCCAAGAAAAATAGTGCTGGATATCACTACAGTCTGATTTCGCGTAGGGCAGATACATCACTAGTAATAACACCAATAAATCACTGAGTGGGTAAATTACCCTTACAATATATTACCCCTAACTTGATATCATACCGATGATTATTGACAATATATTTATCAAGCACAGCATCTTTCTAATATATCAAGCATTTCAATTAAGCATGTTTTTTTAAATGATCACCATATCCACCTACCATTGAGAAATGGTTAAATACCAAAAAAAATATATTAGTTACATTCCAATATATAATTAAGAGCATCATCAAGACTGTCAAAAACATGGTCACTACATTGTCGAACCATTTCAAAATATTTTTTTATCATGTCATTTTCAATTTGATCGACAAGAATGATCTGTTTTCCAAGAGCTTTCGCGTATCCGACTTCCAAAGCAAGTGCATACCCTCCAGGATTACTTGACTCCATATTAGCTAATAAAATATCTGAATGTTCTATAGCATTCAGGTCCCATTGAGTATATTGAACAGGATCATCAATATGATGTTGACTTGGATCCTTTAATACAAAATCATTTAGAACTTCATAAGCAATCAGTTGCCACTGAGATTTGAACCCCCCCGCTAAATATATAACTTTTTTTTGATTATTTAATTTCATCTTTTTTAAACTCTTTTAATTTCATTTCTGTTATTGCGACTGAGAATGGCATAGTCATTGCTCTTTTATAAAAAAAATCAGATTGTTTAAACAAACAGCATGCGCTTACACATAAAATGACTAATTGAACTAACCAATGAGGAGCCACTCGATAATGATGTAATAACTCAGGGAGGAAAAATAAGCATATTGAAAAATCGATAATGAATATTGTTAATACAGTTCCAACACCACTACACAATAAAGATATGAACATAAAACGCCGTCCCAGAGCAGAGGCCTCTTGAGAAATAGATAACGCGACATTTCTTAAATCATGATAGCCCCAACTATCAGTCTCATTATATGCATGCCATTTGTTGACTATTTCTAAGAAAGTCTTATAAGACTGCTGCTTCTGAGCTTGACTCTCATCAAAACCTTTAGAAATTTTCAACCACTTAAGGATGTCTTTTAAAATTATTTGGTAAAATGCAGAAATTAAATGGCCTAGTGCAAAAAATATAGCTGCAAGAAACCATACAATTGCGCTTTTATCCATTGCCCCTATGATGCTTAAGAACACCTCATCCCCCATGTGCATGACAATAAAACCTGCAGCCATTACCAAACCAGGAATCCAAGCGCCAATAAAATCGTTGAAAAAATGAGCTAAAGTCTCTACTGCATCATCGATCTTCATTTCCACACCATAACAGTGATCTTTATTGCACCCTATCAAAGTAGCCTTTTTAAGACCAGCCCCCTTCCAACAATACTTTTCAGTCCAACAACCGCAAAACATCATTAAGACATTGAATTAAAATAATAAAAACAAAAAAATTACTAGTTGATAACATTTGATTTTAGATCAAACCTGCTACTGGAGAAAGTCTCCAGTTCATGTACAATCTGCTCATATTTAGTTGTTACTGCATTAGGATAAGTCATGGCTCATTTTTCAGGTCACGAGACCTTTCCGTTAAGACAAATGTGGCTTAAAAAAGCTTACAGTTGCGCCACAGCGGATGGATACATTGATAAATCTGTTTTCTCTGATGACGAGGCTATCGCCAAATTTGGTGTTGGCAAAAATATGGTCGCATCAATCAAGCATTGGGCACTTGCTTGTGAAGTCATGCGAGAAGATGATGGCAGATTTAAACTTACTGAATTTTCTACAAAAATATTTGATGACAATGGGTTAGACCCTTATTCAGAGCATCCTTCGACATCCTGGCTGAGTCATTGGCAGCTGTCAGGAAGGGGGTATCGCTCCACTACCTGGTACTGGTTTTTTAACCATGTAGTCTCTCCCACCTTCACACAAGAAGACCTCAGAAACCTTTTAGCTGAATACGCAGCTAAATGTAGTCCTGGCCGAAAGCTTTCCGCAATGACGCTCTCACGAGATATTGAGACATGCTTACGAAGTTATGCCCCTAGGTCTAGTGGAAGTACGCCAGAAGATTTCGCTGAGCCTATGCTCGGAGAACTAAGCCTTGTATCGGAAGAAAAAAAGGGACATTTTTCGTTCCGTCGGGGACCAAAGATCACTCTGTCGGATGGAGTATTTGCATACGCTTTAATCGATTATTGGGAACGGAAAGCGAAAAAACTGAGTACATTATCATTTGAGTCTATTGCATATGGTGAAGGCTCACCCGGCAGAGTTTTTAAGCTTGATGAGGATTCTATCGCAGAACGTTTATTTTCACTGGAGGAACTAACTGAAGGTTCCTTTGCATGGACAGATACAGCTGGGCTACGTCAAGTTCATCGAAAAACATCAGAAACAGAAGAAGTAATGTTGAATATGCTCGGGAAGGCTTATGACTGAACATAATGAAAACCTGCTTTCAGAACAGGTTCATATAGCAAGACAGTACCAACGTTCTATCCGCATTGATACCGATCTTGGGCGTGAAGATGCTCTTGACGGCTATGTATGCAATGGCACGGCAAAAACGCTGCTCGAAAACATGTCAAGACAGTTGATGAATAGTCAACAACGAGCTTTTACATGGACCGGACCATATGGAAGTGGTAAATCCTCTCTAGCAATCGCTCTTGCAAGTGCATTATTACCTAACGAGGTTCTACGCAATAAAGCTCGAGCTATGTTAAATGTATTACCACATAGCGATTTTGACAAAGTATTTCAGGTTCGAAAAGGTTGGCTTGTTTTACCTGTAGTTGGCCGTCGAGGTAGTGTAGTTCAACAAATTTCTCATACATTGAATAAGATGTGTGGTCAGGAAAAGGATTATGCTAAATCGGCATCACTATTGATTAAACATATTTGTTCCGCAGCAGAACAAGAAAATTTAGATGGTACTTTGCTCATTCTTGACGAATTGGGTAAATTTCTTGAAGCATCAGCTTTAGGTAATGGTGATGATATTTACTTCTACCAAGAGTTAGCTGAAGCGGCTGCTCGTAGTAATGGTCAAGTCATTATTATCGGTATACTCCACCAATCTTTTGGTCAATATGCTGCACGCCTCGGGCTTGATACTCGTGATGAGTGGGCCAAAATTCAGGGTCGATATACAGATATACCTCTCGTTGCTGGCAGTGATGAGATTGTTGAACTGATAGGTAAAGCTCTCAATGTTGATACAAGACCTAAGCATGCCAAAATTGCAGCGCAGATAGTTGCTAATGCGATACGTGAGCGACGCCCTATGGTTGGTGCTCAGTACGAACATGCATTAGAACTTTGCTGGCCTTTACATCCAGTAATGGCGGCGTTGCTAGGCCCTATATCAAAACGTCAGTTTGGGCAGAACGAACGTTCAACATTCGGTTTCCTCTCTTCATCTGAGCCTTACGGATTCCAAACCTTCCTTAATATAACGTCGTTCCAGGAAGCGACTTGGTACTTACCATCAAACTACTTTGACTATCTCCAGGCGAACCTTGAACAGCTTATTCTTGCTTCAACTGATGGGCACCGTTGGGCACAAGCTGTCGATGCAGTGGAACGAGCGGAAGCAAAATCTGATAACAGATTGCATATCGCTTTAATCAAAAGCATTGCAATATTAGACCTTTTTAAAGATGGTTCAGGATTAATAGCTGAAACAGCTATCCTTGAGTCGCTTTTTATTAATATAGATAAAGAAAAAATCATAACAGCACTCGATGAGCTGTCTAAATGGCATGTAGTAATCTTTAAAAAGCACACAGGTGCATGGTCTGTTTTTGAAGGAAGCGATTTCAATATTGACCAGGCTGTGTCACAAGCTCGTGCTACCATGTCAGGAACGGATTTCAACTTACTGAATAAACTAGCTAATCTTTACCCAATTATAGCTAAGCGGCATTATCATCAGACAGGTTCATTTCGTTGGATGAACATTGCTCTTTGTGGATTAAATGATGTACAGAAACTTGCCAGTGAATTTAAACCAAGAAATGGTGAATTCGGATTACAGCTACTTGCACTTCCTGACCAAAATATCAATGAAAACCAAGCTAAGCTCATATGTGCTGAAGCAGCCCGGTCTAAACCATGGCCCATCGTTATCGGGTTGCCGCATAACTATTTGCGCATCGCAGATTTAGGCACTGAACTTTTGGCACTACAAGTTGTGCTAACTAAACGTGGGCACGAACTAAATGGTGATACTGTCGCCCGACGAGAAGTTCATGCGCGAATCATAGCAACACAGGCAACATTAGAAGAGCAATTAGCTGAAGCACTAGCAACTGCACATTGGTATGCTGATAATCTTGAATCTGAGCCCAAAGGAACGCTATCTTCGATCGCCTCTTCTCTTGCCGATAATGTTTATTATAAAGCCCCACGATTATGGAGTGAATTAGTTAATCGAGACAACCTATCAAGTAATAGTGTTAAAGCCAGACGAGAGCTTTTATATCGGATGCTCGAAAATGAAGGAGAGCCTAATCTTGGCATAGAGGGTTACCCTGCTGCACGAGGACTTTACGAAACTATTTTGTATCGTACTAGCTTGTATAGAAAAGACGATGCAGGACACTATCGTTTTACCCCACCAACGGGCGGAAAAAATGCCTCATTCTCAGCCCTTTGGGAGAAAACACATGAGCTACTCCAAGATAAAAATATTAAAATATCAGCATCTGATATACACACACTTTGGACTGCACCTCCTTTTGGTCTAAAAAAAGGAGCCATACCAATAATATTCATGGCTTTCTTACTAACATATAAGGGAAATATTGCAGTCTACAAAGACGGAATATTTATTCCTAATATTACTGATGCAGATATTGATGAATACTTGCAAGATGAAAGACGATTCGCTTTGCGCTGGATTGTTATAGATAATGAAAAACAAAAAATTCTAAATGGAATCGGTCAAATCCTTGCGTCTATAGGAGCAACATCTAAATCAGCCGACCCCTTAGAAGCAGCAAGAAGTTTAGTTGCAATGGTCATAGGGTTGCCAAATTGGACACAAAGAACAGCAAGGCTTTCATCTGAGGCCAGGAAGGTAAGAGATACCTTACTAAAAGCTAGCGATCCTCACAAAGTTTTGTTTATCGACTTAGCCGCAGCTTTGGATGTGGAAAGTGGGCACGATTATATTGATGCTTTAAAAGGACCAATAGAGGAAATCTGGAATGCCTACGACAAATTGTTGCAGCAAATTGCGTCAAGTATGTTAAAAGCGCTAAATGCTGATGAACATAATTTGTCTGTATTGAGAGGGCGTGCAGAAACACTAACAGGTATTACAGGCGAACTAAGGCAAGACGCATTTTCTACTCGACTAGCCACGTATGACGGTAGCAAAACTACGATTGAAGGTATACTCAGCCTTGCCGCGAACAAGCCCCCAAGAGATTGGAATGATCGGGATATTGATTCGGCCCTCATGGAAATAGCCAATTTTGCATTGCGCTTTCGGCAGTCTGAAGCTTTAGTGGCAATACAAGGGCGGAAGCCAACCAGCGAAGCATTTGCTGTGGTTATTGGCGCTGGTGCTGAAATGCGAACATTTAAACACGAATTTAGTGTACCAGAACAATGTATTGAACAAATTGAAAGCCTTACCGATGAACTGATTAATACATTGTCTGCAAAGGGGCTGAGTTCGGAAATCATAATGGCTGCACTAGGTAAAGCCTGTATACAACTCGCTCAACATGGTGAAGAGGTTCTCGATGACTGAAAAGCATGTTCTTGGTATTTCCGGAGGTAAGGACAGTGCAGCGCTGGCTATTTTTATGCGCCAAACCCGGCCTGAGCTAGATATTGATTATTTTTTTACTGATACGGGTAAAGAACTACCTGAAGTCTACGAATTCCTTGGTAAATTAGAAGGTTTTTTGGGCAAGCCAATTGCCCGGTTAAATCCTAGACGTGATTTCGATTTCTGGTTACGCGAATATAATCATTACTTGCCTTCACCACAAACTCGCTGGTGTACACGACAATTAAAATTGGCCCCATTTGAACAATGGGTCCGCCCTATGCTCGCAGCAGGCGATAAAGTCACCAGCTACGTAGCAATCAGAGCTGACGAGGAATATCGCGAAGGATATAGCTCGAAGAATGCCAATTTAACAATTAGTTTACCTTTCAGAGACTCAGGCATTGACCGCAAGGGAGTCATGGATATACTTGACTCCTCGGGAGTTGGTCTACCTCGATATTACGATTGGCGTTCACGTAGTGGCTGCACATTTTGCTTTTTCCAGCAAAAAATTGAATGGGTAAGGTTAAGAGAACGCCATCCTGAAGCATTTGAAGAAGCTAAACGCTATGAAAAAAATGCTATTGAACATGGCTCACCTTTCACTTGGACAAAAGGTGAACCATTGGATGCCCTTGAAAAACCGGAAAGGGTTGCCCAAATTATTGCTGATTTTGAAAAGCGTAAAGAACGAGAAAGGGCTAGAAAACCAATTAACCCTTTACGCCCTAGTGAGTCACTCATCGACATAGATGATATATATGGCGAAGATGAAGGGGGAGGATCTTGCGCAATCTGCCATAAGTAGTAAATAACCAATAGGAGTATCCGAATAAACTAGGATACTCCTATTGCCGAAAGTAGAGCTTCACAAAATTCGGTACTAGTTTGATAACGACGAGAACGACTATGTGCTAATGCCTGAAAAAGGATAGGAAAGACCTCTTCTGGCCCAGTCCAATCAGAATTTTCAATAACACCTGACGGGTGTCGCCCGCAAGCAGAATACCAAAAAACACTAGCCAATTGATATATGTCAGAAGCTTTGCATATTTCATCGTCACAACCTAATGGTTTATTTAATGCCTCTGGAGACATCAAAAAAATTGGTCCTATTCCATTTTCTGGTCATTTAACCAGCTCCATAGCATGCTTTGTAACAGAAAAATCTGTACGGATAGCCTCTACTACGCACGAAATATCTTCATCCGATAAGAAAGGAGCTTGTGCGAATACTAAGCCATGCTCCCCATTTAATTTAGCAGCGAGGTGTCCTTTCCCTAAAAGCAATTCAGCACCAGAACGATCCAGGGCTATTTTCGAAGTTGCCTCACTTGCTACCTTAAGAATCAATCTATTACCCAAGTTTTCTCTAAGTTGCATCGGCATCACATCCTTATCAGGACGTTGCGCCGCAAAAATTAAGTGGATACCTGCGGCACGAGCTTTAACCCCAAGCCTCTGTACTGCAGCACTTACCGCAGATTTATATTCATCATCAAACATCCAATCGGCAAACTCGTCATGTACCAAGAACACCATAGGTAACCGTTCTTCATGTGGAACCTTACTGTTATAAGTGGAGAGGTCTCGTGCACGAGCGCCAGCAAAAGCGCGATATCGATCTTCCATTTCCTCGACCAAAGCGGCTAAAACTTCCTTTGCACGTTCTTTAGTAATAATTATATCTTCACGCATATGTGGAAGGTCAGCCAATGGAGCATAATCAACCCCCATTTTCGGATCGATCAAGATAATATTTGCAAGATTTGTAGGGTTTGTCGCAGCGATGTCTAACAACAGAGCCTGTATCAAGACTGACTTGCCGCTACCAGTAGCACCAGCGACTAATGAATGTGGTTCATGTGAGGATAGTCCTCCAAATTCGGAACCCAAGTTCAAGTAAAGTAAAGCTCCATTAACTTCTTGAACACCTAACAAAAATGACGTGTTGATGCCCGCCATATTTCGATTTATTTCGCGCTGTGCCCACAGTTCCCAAAGAGCAACTGATTGTCTCTTTGTTCCCGCAATTGTAACTACTATTTCACCCGGTTTAGGCTGAACTGTTACTAAGTTGAGAGCATGGGTAGTCATAAGCTGAGTGCGTTTATTTTCGATGTCTTCAACACGCAGACGATCAGAACCAGCTAAGCGAACTAAACAACCATTTGGTGTTAGACGAGTATTTATGACCGAAGCCTGTAACCCATAACTGTTAAGAGCTACTTTAAGCTTTTGGGTAACCTCTTGAGCCCAAGCTTCTCGCTCTGTATCACCTTGGGCTTTGCCTGCATATTTAGAGGCAATTAGCTTCGATAATTCTGTTCCATAGATAGTATGGTTATCGAAAGATTGTGGTTCTATTTCGTGAACTATCGAAGGTAATATGAACTCTGTTAAGCATGTTGAATCCAAAACAGCCTTACCCTGTTGTGAGGTATCATTTTCACTAGTTATGGATAGGCAATCACTCTCAGAAGTAATTGATGTTGGCACCAGCTCTTCAACCGAACTGAGCCAAGTCACTCTACGAGCAGGTTTTTGGAATGTATTACTGCCCCACGGCAGAGGTGTCCCCATGGTTGAACACACATCAACAACACTACTCTTTTTGCTATAGCACTCAGCAATTTTACGTAATTCAGGGCGATCAAATATTATTTGCCAAGCCTGAACGCCTGCTAGCTCTTCAAGAAGCTCTTGTTCAGATTTAGAGCCTGTATCCGCATCAGAGGTATGTATATAAACATGCGAGTAGCCTCGAAGCGATATTTCAATGTCACCATCACGTAATTTCGTACGTGCTCGCTCCATTAACCCTGTCATTCCTGGTGGAATTTCAGCATCTAGAAGCATATTTGCCAGTCGAGAAAGCCAGATATCGCGATCTAAGCGACCAGGATCACCAAAGAGGGCCTCCCGGAATGTACTGAGGGTTGCAAGAAGTTGTTCTTTCGAGTCTCGACGAGCCTTAGCGAGCCCATCTGCACCAATATATTTCGATTCAACAATTACAATAGATATGCTGATTTTGTCATCTGTTTCTACAACATTTAATGCCAGTATATCTGCGATACGACTTTCAGGTTGAGACAACCAGCGTGCATAATCGTCGAGTAAAAAATAGGCTGTCAGGGTTTGGCTATTTCTGGTCGATTGTTTAAATTCCTCTGCAAGTAAATAACGGCTAAATACTAAACCAAGCATTTCTCCAGCAGATGTACCCCGTTTAGCTGCTCTTAAAACAATATCGCCAGAAATAGAGAGGGCATCTATTTTTGCTCTTTCAGCTGTTTTGTTAAGTTCTTCCTCTTCAATCTTTAAGTTAAGCTCCCCCAAACGTCTACGAACCAACACACTCAAGAGGCGCAGTTCAGATGTTGAGCTAACTATAATATTACGGCCATTGGTTGAACTTCGTCGGTAGCGGACAATAGTGATGCCGTTGTACTGCAGCTGACGTTTATCCAAAAGTTCATCATATATAGCGACCCATTCGGCTAAATCATGAGCATCCTTTATCATTGTAGCTAGATCAGGATCTTGCAAAGAGATACGACGAACAGGCAGATGTCTTTCGTTAGTTGATAGATCAGATTGACGACAAACGGCCCCAACTGCAGATATATAAGTCCATCCAGTGCTAGTCTGCTGTGGACAGGTCAAAAATGTGGATGACCTAAGTTCATTCTCCCCAGAAACACTTCGATAAGAACAACGTGAAGGAGCATGTTCTAAATTTGCTCTCTCATTAGTCCAGTCTACTCGAAGCCAATCTACCTTAGCAGCTCGGGCAACTACATCGTGCAAAAAAGCTATGTCGAAAGGCTTAAAACCTTGCTGGCTTTTTAAAGGTGTTGCTGAAATTGGCGTAACTGATATACGTAATTTCGATATAAAGTTATCACTGGTTTCACTGACTACAGGTAAATCAGGAGCATCATCAACTTTATTTACCAACTCGCCATAGACGCTGCGAAGCTTACTCTGGTCAGAGTGACGCATAGATACACTGCATTGAAGTTTTCCATGCGACTGCATAGAAGATATTTCGCGTACTGTGGCAAGCGGCAATTCGGCTGCATCAGAGTTATATAGCACAATATTAAGGTTTGAAGCTTCATGAGGTTGTAATCCAACATAGCGTTCCAGAAGTTCACGAGCTTGCTTCGCCGCTAAAGATGGATCAACATTCGTCATTGAATCTTCTACCCCCCGAGTAGGTGATTCTAAAAGACTGTAACCATTGACTGTACTACTCTCCGAAACCAAAATTGAGGTTCCTGCCCAATCAAGCACACCGATCTCTGGATAGAACGGGTGTGCAATCTCGTCGGAGAACTCACGCATAAAAATTTCGCGATCACTAAATAAAATACTCTCACTAAAAAGCAGATGCTTAGCAAAGCCAGTAATTCTTTTTGATTTAACAGCCAATGCTTTCATTCTTTCAGGATGCCAAGGAGGAATGATCAATGCAGGATTATCACCAACCACCTTCACGGTTCCTATTGCCAATACTTCTGAAACTAACTTCGCTCTACAAACATCGCCACGCGCATGTACCAACAGGGTTGATAATAAGACACCAAATGACTCAGCTTGCTGCATTACAGCTTCGCCATGGAGCCCTTTTTCAATAAATTCGAGCATTGCTTGATTGTAATCTTCTTCAAATTTGTCCCAGGCAATACGAATCTCATCGCGTTGCTCCGGTTTTAGGCGCCCTGCATCAGACAATTCCTGAATACGTCTCTTGATTTCTGCTCGCTGACTACGAAGCCTATTGGATGGTGGAACAAGTGAACCGGCGTCACGAGCAAAAGTTGCCTCTAGACTACCTGTATCCAAAAGTGATACTCGCTGTACCCCCCTTTTTTACTCACAAGCTTCCTAGGAACTTCAGTACGGCCAACAGCACCTTTCTCCAGTAATCGACGCATATCCCCTACCATTGACAGACCAATCGAAGCCGGTCTATAACTCCAAAGAAGTTGCGTCTTAGCCAGAATACTTTCTTTTTCCTGATCTTTTCTAATTAGGGCAACATCAAATTTAATTTGCAGCGCAGTTTTAGATAGTGACGAGCTAGGTTTGACTTTAGTCTTCTTGTTATTGTGGTATTCCTTTTCTTTGGCAAAAAAAGACTCATAATCAAATAGTGGATCAGGTAGATTAGCGTTGCCCATCCGCTCAACTTTCCAATCTACTTTAGGACCCATGAGTTCCTTGAGCCCTCTATACATAGAGGAAAAAAAGCTACCTGCATCATAATTGAAACGTTCTCGCCACTCCTTACGTCCCTTATTAACAGTAAAGCGCAAGAAACATGTACTGCCAGATTCCCTCACTCCCGCATAAAGGTTGTGGACGACACGAGCAAAGCCATCAAAAAAATCATGACACTCAATGGGCTTCCCATAGAGTGTTTTTTCCCAACGAGAACATAATTTAGTGTCTTGCTCCAAAAGTCGTCGATGTTTAATGAAAAACTCTTCATCTTCTTCCGTAAAATCTGCTCTACGTTCACGAGTTTTTAAGTCTTCTAAAAGCTTACGACTATTCTCACTTAAGGAATTTTCAGGTTCACAATTGTGATCAAAAAATTGAATTGTTGCATCTGATAATCCAAGAAGCTTTTCTTTAGGCTTATCGAAAATCAAATATACGCCATCACCTTCCCATTCGAAATTAGAGAGTTCAACCGCTGCAGAAATATCTCCAGCCGGTGATTCAATGAAAGCTTCCAACGCCTGAAAAACCCCATCGGATAATTCTTCTTTATGCTCACAAAGCCGCTCTCGTAGATCGTCTAAATCAATTGGCTGGCCATTTTGTTTTAGTTTTTTTAGTAGCGGAGCTCTTTGGAGGAATAACTTAGTAAAGGCCTTTTGCCAAGGCCCTCGTAATGTTGAATAAGTTTTGCTATTGGAAAAAAACGCAGTATCCCTAGGCAATCCAACTTTTGGTAGAGAGAAACCAAGCGCATGTCTAATAGCCAATCCCTTGGATAAGATGGCACTTGCAATTTCAGAAGAAAATTCACCTAGCTGTACCAAAGAGAGCTCAGATGAAGCAAGTAAACCAGCAAGAGCGGCCTGAAAAATAGCTCGATCCTCTTGTACTAGAGAGATCCCCCCGAATGCAATGCAGCCTCAACCCAAGGCTTGGCATCGGCTCGCATTTCCTTAGCTCCGATTGCCATTACATGACCTAAGGTATCTGATAAATTATGCTCGTTACCATTAGCCGTAAGTATGGCCACTTTATCAGTTTCAGCATTATTGCGAACAAAACCCGCATTGTGCTGAATAAGAATCTCCGCAGGAAGTCCCTGTCCCTGAGCTAAAGTTTCAGGTATACGCAAATCAACTTGAGCTATTAAATCATTGTCAGCCAAGATTGCTCTTGCAATTGCTGCAATTTGACTAGAAGAAAGTTTATCTAACCTGAATAATGCAACTGCATCATCGATTTGACCTGGATTTGTAATACGCTTGGCAAGGATATCCGCGCCGACACGTCCTATAATGCGTTCGGTTAGCATTCAGTATTTTCCCTTACTGCGAATGGATTTTCTACAAATGAACAGGAGTCAGAGAGCCTGCGTACTAGTCCTAAACCAATAAGTCGAGCCTCAAGATTGTCTCGGTTTTCACTGAGTTCCTCTTGGTCAACAAATTTTTCGGCCACTAGATAATCCCCTTCAACGTCACCAAAAACTAGCCCATATCGACGCTTAGCTTCGGCTAAGAACTCATCAAATTGCATCCTATCTTTAACGATTGTAACCACAAGAGATTTGAGCAACCGATCATTTGGGGCATAGCGTGTGCGCCGAGAAAGTCGGCGTGAACTCAACCCAATTGCCCTGGCCCATGTTGAATGTATCTTTCCAGAGTGACGTTCATGCCGAGTAAGTGATAATGTGACTAGCTCAGAAATTAAGTCATCTGGATTCTTGCCTGAAAAATCACCATCGCCCTCTCCTTCAGATGGGGGCCATTGGAACCATTCTCGCATTAACTTCAGACGTTCTGAATCAGGGAAATCCATCTCACTTGATTTGTCCCACCGAGGATCTAAACTAATAGACTCCACATAAGCACGTACCGCTTTGGCTGGTAACCCTTGGTTATATTGATAGCTATCACCAGATAGTCCTCTAACTTTAGTGCGTTCTTTAGACACAATTTCACAGACAATTTCCACAGGTTTGCCATCTCCGGCATACCATTTAGAGCGTTCAAGAAAATAGAGCAACATATTCAAGCCAGTTATAGGTATTAGATGTTCGAGTGCATCATAGACCGGAATATCCTTATTCAAAACTGCGAGCCAGTCGTCACAAATCTGATCAAAACGAGGATTTTGAGATTCAGGAAGATAACCTGCTAAGCGAGAACCTTCGGCGAGCTGAGTCTCTCCCTGCAAAGCTTTAACAAGACGATTCATTTCGGATGTACTGTCAAAAAGTTGATCAGCCAAGACCTGGCCTAGCTCCTCCCCCCTTTTCGTACGAGTAAGCATTAAATAGAGTAGCTCTCCTGTACGCGCAAAAAAACGTCGGTCATTACTTGCATTACCATGAGCATCAAAATTCAAATCTTCGAAGAGTGCATCAGGTCCAAACGGAAAGGCAAATTTAGAACTCCAGCGTTTATTGCTACGGGATTCGAAAGATGAAGAACGTAATAGCTCGATCGCTTTGGCAAAATCATTGAAATTTGAGAAGACTCGTCTTAAATAAGTTACCTCATCATCTCCCTTCCCCATCGCCCCTTCTGCAAATTTTTTGAACCATGAATCCCATTTTTCTTCATCAGATAAAGTACTATCCGCAATAGACTCAATATAAGGATTATTAAATAACAAACTACGTAAACGAATTTGCCGCTGGGGGCGGAAACGGATAGTTCCCCCCAAATCATCGTGAGGAAGTAGAGGTCGATCTAGGTTGGCCCCAAGTAGTCCCAAAAACTCCAAAATAGTTAAATGCGGAAGTTGTTCATCATAGAGACGATGCCCCCAAATATTCTCATCCACACAAAAATCAACGTGCTTTATTTCTGGGCGTTTTATAATTGAATTCATTCTGCCCACCTTACTATCATAGGACGAATGAACCCGCACCCACCAGGTTCAATATCAATAAAATTCAAAGTCATAACAGAATCCTCTACTCCAAACTCTTCATCATCGTAGCCAATCGTTGCTTTACGAACCATCTGTGCTTTTCGTAACAACTTAGCCTTAAAAGCCAGGAGGTCTTCAAGACACTCGTTAGAAAAACTAGCTGGTAACGCCCCTTCCGAGATACGTGAAAGAAATTCGTGACGAATAGGGGTTAAATCAAAACTCACACAATTTGACTGCCCAGGAGCAAAAGAAACTTCCAAAAATGGCCGACCACTCTCTTCATCAAGCTTAATACTCATGCCTATACCAGCTTGCTTACGAGATGGGATCTCGTAATCGCAAAGTACACTAACTCTTGATTGGGTAAAACCACCAGAGCTTGCAACAAAAATCTTGTCGGAATTCTCCAACAATAATCCAGTAATAACTCTATTAAGCCCTTTAACAATTCGCCCTTTAATTAGATCACTAATTATTTTTTTGGCTTTAAGAGATTCAATAATTAACAAATAGTCCCCAGCAAATTGGAATGCCGTCATTGACCAATATGGATAATTAATTTCACCGTCAGGCAACGTGAAAAATAATCTGCGACGTTGTATCTCAAGTAATTCTAAAAATTCAGAAGCCCCGCCATCTAACCGTGCACTTTCATGACCTTCTAAATATGCATTCTGGCCAGAGTAAAAAGCAACAGTAGCCCCGTATATCGGATCTGATGCTAACAAACGCTCGAAATCTGCTTGCAATCGAGAGTCATCTTTCCCATAGACCAACAGCCCATCAACCGCATTACTAGTTTCTTCACCTGCTCCAAAACTAGCCATTGCTTTGAATATAGGACGTCCAGCGGCTCTACGTTTGGGAAGATTAGCGCCAAAAGCATTTGTATAGATACTAGCCTTCCCTATTTCTCCTCGTTCTTGAATGCTCACGACATCAGCACAAGTCATTAAATTTTCCCTAACGACTTTAGCATCTGAATACCCCAAAATCATATTTGAACATAAGGCGAGAATATCCCGTGTAGGGAGATGTAATCCATTAAATCGGGCAATCTCTATTAAATCAGCAAGACGCAAAGCAAGCTGACCACTGTCAAATTCTCCGAGTAGTCTTCTACGATTTTCGTCTATCGGACAAATCCTCGCATCAGACTTTAATGAGCAATGCTTGCATTTTTCCCACTCAGGATGCGCGGCAATAGTTCTGATTGCTTCATCTAATGTCTTACGGTTTGTTACCCTGCTTAGATCAAATACAGCCAGCCTGTTTGGTGCGGGGCCTGCCTGCAGAAATTGTTCTTGTAATGGTTTACGTAAAGGATGAATTCGGCCTTGTCTTCGGCCAATGTCTCTTAATCGGTCAAGTAATTGACCGTGATTAGCCGCAAGAATAATGACCTCAGAATCATCGCCTTCTAGCACAGACCGTTCAAGACGAAGCAAAGGAAGGTCGCTTTCCTCCCCGTTGAATTCAGATAGATCTTTGATGAACACAGCTAAACGACCATCAGCAAGCCGAAGCTCCTTGATATTGCCCTTTGTAGACCAATGCTTAATTGATCCTCCAAATTTTTCCCACAAAGCACGGCAGTGGTATGTTTTTCCATCACCAGCAGTTCCTGCAATCAAAATTGAACCAGGAATCTTAGACTCAATGTGCTCAACCATTTTATCAAGCAATGGTGTCGACAATTTAATCGGATGAACCTTGGCTCGCCCCAACGCTCCGACGACATATTCATCAAACATAGTGAGGTTGTTAGATGTTGGTCCATAACTTCGAAGAAAACGCACCCAAGAACTATTGGGCTGAGAAGATAACTTTGTACCTTGCTCAGTTGCTGAATTTGATAGGCTGTTCATCATTCTCCCTGCAATTCATAATTATTTGAGCCTTTGTAAAAAGCCTCTAGTCCTTCAATAACTATATAAATATCAGCTATGTAAATGTATTTACCCATACAGATAGTGCAGCAACACTCTAAGTTTGCCAATAAATTTCGTGAAATGCTGCTAGCCAAAGCTCATTATTAAAATGAGCTTTTAGTTAACACTGAATGAGCACGGCTAGCGCCAAATAAACCCAAGTTACAATCTCTAAATACAAGATAACAACGCTATTTATTCTTAAAAAAAATGGTTAAATCAAAATCCATATAATGAACTACATATCATTTTTGAGTCAGCTTCGCAAAATCAAACGGACTAACCCCCTTCTCCCGATTCGCATCCAGATAATCTGCCCACCACTGAATCATCAATCTGCGTTCATCTAAGTGCTCGGCTTTATGAATATAAGCCGCACGTACAGAGTTGCGCTCCTGGTGACTCATCTGCCTTTCTACTGCATCCCTAGACCACAATCCCGACTCAATCAATGAACTACAAGCCATGGTTCTGAAACCGTGGCCACAGACTTCAACCTTCGTGTCATATCCCATAACGCGTAGAGCCTTGTTCACCGTGTTCTCACTCATGGGCTTACGTGGGTCGTGATCACCGATAAAAATCAGCTCACGATTTCCACTCATGCTTTTGATCTTTTGCAGAATAGCGAGAGCCTGGCGGGATAAGGGGACAAGATGAGGAGTACGCATTTTTGATCCCCGGTGCGAGTGTTTAACACCTTCCAGTGGTTCACGCTCTCCAGGGAGAGTCCACATGGCGGTTTCAAAATCCACTTCTGACCAACGGGCGAAACGTAATTCACTGGAACGGATAAAAACCAATAAAGTCAATTCTACCGCTAACCGAGTGAGTGGCCTGCCACTGTAGTAGTCGATGCGATGAAGCAACTCTGAAACACGGTTTAACTCAAGTGCAGCACGGTGCTTTCTTTTACCGGTAGCGACAGCGCCCGCCATCTCCTGCGCGGGGTTGTAATCAATTAAACCGCTTTGTACTGCATAGCGCATTATCGCTGTAGTTCGTTGTTGCAAGCGGGAAGCTACCTCAAGACGCCCTGACATCTCTACGGCTTTAATGGGAGGTAAAAGATCACGGGTTCCGAGGTCTGCAATATTCCGTTTGCCTATGGCTTGAAAGAGATTGTCCTCTAAGCTTTTGAGCACTCGAGCACTGTGAGCTTCTGACCATTGACGATTACTGGCATGCCACTCTCTGGCTACCACTTCAAAAGTTATCGCTTCTTGCTCCTGCTCTACCTTAACGGCTTTCTTGCTCTCACTTGGGTCCACACCGTTAGCTAACAGCTTACGAGCTTCGTCACGCCGTGCCCTGGCATCAGCCAACGATATTTCAGGGTACTTGCCCAGCGCCAGCATCTTCTCTTTACCACCAAAGCGATAGCGTAGCCGCCAGTATTTCGAGCCGTTAGGGTGAACCAGTAACACCATGCCTTCGCCGTCGGTAAGTTTATAGGCTTTTGCTTCAGGCTTGGCCGTACGAACCTTCACATCACTCAGAGCCATGTTGAGTATCCTTTCAAGGGTTCTGCGTGGGTACAAACATTATCGAACCGGGATATACCCGCAATTGTACCCACATCAGTAAGTTGATGTAGATTGAATCAGGTTGACTTATGTTGAGTGAAAAAGCGAGAGGAGCCTTGCGGGGACTGGATTTTAGACATAAAAAAAGACGTCCGTAGACGTCTCTTTACATACTAATGGTGCCGAAGGCCGGAATCGAACCGGCATGCCTCGCGGCGGTTGATTTTGAGTCAACTGCGTCTACCGATTTCGCCACTTCGGCACTGAAGTAGTATGCGGAGAACGAGGTGAATTATACCTACCAATGATCCGCATGCAACTGTTATCCAATCAAGTTTAGTCTAAGTGTTGAAAAAACCGCCATCAACGCCGTTTTAGCAGCAAATAAGCACTGATTAGGAGGAAAAGTATACTCGGTAACAGCGCGCCAATCACTGGAGGGATGTTGTAAACCAAACTCAGTGGACCAAATATCTGATCCAGTACGTAGAAAACAAAGCCAAAGAAGATGCCGGTGACAACCCGAACACCCATCGGCACACTGCGTAATGGACCAAAAATAAATGACAGCGCCATCAACATCATCACCGCCACCGAGAATGGCGCAAATATCTTGCCCCACATGTTCAGTTCGTAGCGACTTGATTCCTGGCCACTTTGCCTCAAGTATTTGCTGTAGTCATGCAACCCGCGGATGGAGAGTGAATCTGGATTCATGGCAACCACGCCCAGCTTCTCGGGTGTCAGGTTAGTTTTCCACTCACCGGTTAACGTCTGCGAGCCAGTCACCTGAGTCGGGTTGGTTAAATCAGATTCATCAACCTGCGATAACCGCCACAGATTGTCTTCATAAGTGGCTGTCGCCGCGTAACGAACCGACAACAGGCGGTCTTGTTTATCAAAGTGATAAATATTGACGCCAGTCAGCTCTTTGTCGCCCGATACCCGCTGAATATAGATAAAATCAGAGCCATCTTTTGCCCACAAACCAGACTGCGTCGATAGCAATGAACCACCGTACATCTGCTGTGCGCGGAAGTTGCGCGCCATCTGCTCGCCTTGCGGCGCCACCCATTCGCCGATTGCCATGGTCAGCAACACCAGCGGAATGGCGGTTTTCATCACCGAAGCAGCGATTTGCATGCGGGTGAACCCCGACGCCTGCATAACCACCAACTCACTGCGGGTCGCCAATGTACCAAGGCCCAGCAAGGCACCTAACAGCGCTGCCATCGGGAAAAATATCTCAATATCCTTGGGGACACTGAGCAAGGTGTACATGCCGGCGGATGCCGCCGAGTAGTCGCCCTGCCCGACTTTTCGCAACTGATCGACAAATTTGATGATGCCAGACAACGATACCAGCATGAATAATGTCATCAGGATGGTATTGAGGATAGTCCGTCCGATATAACGGTCTAATACACCAAACATCAGGCAGCACCTCTCAATCGAGCACGTAACTTACGAGCCGGCAGGCCATCCCACAGGTTCAATATCACCGCAATAGCCAGATAAACACCATTCACGGTCCACATCCAGAGAAGCGGGTCCAGCTTGCCGTTACCTGCATTTGAGCGCAGGGAGCTTTGCAACAGGAAGAAAATCAAATACAGCAACATCGCCGGCAGCATACTGAGGACGCGGCCCTGACGCGGGTTGACCACACTCAGCGGCACCACTAACAGCGCCATGATAACCACCGACACAATCAGTGTCAGCCGCCAGTGAAACTCCGCGCGGGCGTCCGCTTCATTCGAGCGCCACAGCTGTTTCATGGTCATCTGCTCAGCCACATTGCTGTTTTGCTGCACTTCCTGATGCCCAATAATGGCCTGATAGTCGACAAAATCGGTGATGCGGAAATCGCGCAGCAGTGCGGTGCCCTCATAGCGAGTGCCTTTATTCAGGATAACCACTTGCGAGCCGTCAGGCCGCTCGGTCATATGGCCGCTATCGGCCACCACCACGGAGGGGCGCTGATTACCGTTTGGCCGCAATTGTGCCAAAAACACCCGGTTGAACTCTTTGCCCGTGACATTGCCGATAAATAAGGCTGAATTACCATCGGTTGAGGATTTAAACTGCCCGCCCGCTAATGCGGCGAGACTGGGGTTAGCCCTGGCGTCATTCAGCACTTCGTCTTGATGTTTGGACGACCAGGGGCCAAGCCAGATTGTATTGACCGCCGCCAGCGCAGAAGTGCCCAGCGCCAGAATCAGTGCCGCCAGAATCAGGGATTTTTTGCCCATGCCGCAGGCATGCATCACGGTGATTTCACTCTCCGTATACAATTTGCCTAACGTCATCAACAAGCCAAGGAATAGGCTTAATGGCAAGATAAGTTGTGCCATTTCCGGCACACCGAGCCCCAAAAGGGATAAAACCAGATTTGTTGGGATTTCACCGTCAACCGCAGCGCCTAATATCCGTACTAACTTCTGGCTAAAGAAGATTAATAGCAGGATGAACAGAATCGCAATTTGGCTCTTAAGTGTTTCCCGTACCAGATATCTAATGATGATCACGCTAATACGCCTGTGAAAACTTGTCTTTTTGCAGGAAAATCGATAGTTTCATCGTTAATCCGCCATTTATTCTCATCATATGGCAACCTTCACAACTAAAATAGTATTACAGCATCTAGCGTTTAGGTGTCCTATAGGAACATGCTTATAGTCGCCAAAACAAAACAACTTATACCGTTAAGGTTAACACACGTCGTTAACACAACGGAGCAGAGATCGTTGCGGAGCGCTATATTCTAGCGATAGCGTCCGCCTTTGTCTTTAAGATTCAGGAGAGTGCATGGAGTTCAGTGTAAAGAGCGGCAGCCCGGAAAAACAGCGCAGTGCCTGTATTGTAGTCGGCGTTTTCGAACCTCGTCGTCTATCTCCCATTGCCGAACAACTCGACAAAATTAGTGATGGCTACATCAGCGCTTTATTGCGCCGTGGTGAACTTGAAGGCAAAGTCGGGCAGACGCTGTTACTGCACCATGTGCCGAATATTCTCTCCGAGCGCATCTTGTTAATTGGCTGTGGCAAAGAGCGCGAGCTTGATGAGCGCCAGTACAAGCAAGTGATCCAGAAGACCATCAATACCCTTAATGACACCGGCTCAATGGAAGCGGTCTGCTTCTTGACTGAGCTGCATGTAAAAGGCCGCAATACTTACTGGAAGGTGCGTCAGGCGGTAGAAACCGCCAAAGAGACGCTTTACACCTTCGATCAGCTTAAAAGCAATAAAACCGAGCCTCGCCGCCCGCTGCGTAAAATGGTGTTCAACGTGCCAACTCGCCGCGAATTAACTAGCGGTGAGCGCGCAATCCAGCACGGTCTGGCGGTGGCATCCGGTATCAAAGCCGCCAAAGACTTGGGCAATATGCCGCCAAATATCTGTAATGCCGCCTATTTGGCGTCGCAGGCGCGTCAACTGGCCGATGCATTCAGCACCAATATCGTCACTCGCGTGATTGGCGAGCAGCAGATGAAAGAGCTGGGTATGCACTCTTATCTGGCGGTTGGTCATGGTTCGCAGAACGAATCATTGATGTCGGTGATAGAATATAAGGGTAATCCGAACCCTGACGCTAAGCCAATTGTGCTAGTGGGCAAAGGGCTGACCTTCGATTCCGGTGGTATCTCCATCAAGCCTGCCGAAGGCATGGACGAGATGAAATATGATATGTGCGGTGCGGCAACGGTTTATGGCGTGATGCGCGTGGTGGCTGAACTGCAACTGCCATTGAACGTGATCGGCGTGCTAGCGGGCTGTGAAAACATGCCGGGTGGTCGCGCTTATCGTCCGGGTGATATCCTGACTACCATGTCCGGCCAAACTGTTGAAGTGCTGAATACCGATGCGGAAGGCCGCCTGGTGCTGTGTGATGCGCTGACCTATGTGGAGCGTTTCGAGCCAGAGCTGGTGATTGATATCGCGACTCTGACCGGCGCGTGCGTTGTGGCGTTAGGCCACCACATCACCGGTTTGATGTCGAACCACAACCCATTGGCGCATGAGCTGATTGGGGCATCAGAGCAAGCCGGTGACCGTGCATGGCGCTTGCCGTTAGGTGATGAGTATGCCGAACAGTTAGACTCCAACTTTGCTGATATGGCAAATATTGGTGGCCGTGCCGGTGGGGCGATTACTGCGGGCTGCTTCTTATCACGCTTTACCCGTAAATATAGCTGGGCGCACTTGGATATCGCGGGCACTGCATGGCGTTCAGGCAAGAACAAAGGCGCAACAGGCCGCCCGGTCGCGTTGTTGTCTCAGTTCCTGCTTAACCGTGCAGGGTTAAACGGCGACGATTAATCGTTTGATATACATTACGTTACTTCAAGGGCACACTTTCGTGCCCTTTTACGTCGTAGAGAACTTATGAAAAACGCCACTTTTTATCTGCTCGAACACGACACGCCCGCCGGTGAGCTGCGCGCTCATGAAGCATTGGCCTGCGAGATTGCCGCTGCTCGTTGGCGGACGGGCAAACGGGTGCTGATCGCCTGTGAGAGTGAAGAGCAGGCCCAGCGGCTAGATGAAGCCCTGTGGCAACGCGCACCTGACCAGTTTGTACCGCACAATCTGGCCGGTGAAGGGCCAAAATATGGCGCACCGGTTGAATTAGCCTGGCCTGAACGGCGTGGGAACTCCCCTCGTGACCTGCTTATTAGCCTGCTACCCGAGTTCGCAGGTTTTGCCACCGCTTTCCATGAAGTGGTAGACTTCGTTCCTTACGAAGAAAATTTGAAACAGTTGGCGCGCGACCGATATAAGTCTTATCGCAGCGTCGGCTTCCACTTGACCACGGCAACGCCGCCAACTAATTGAAATAAAAAGAAAATGGAAAACACACCTTCTAGCATCGACAAAACTGAGCCGTCCCTCGATAAAACCTACAGCCCGCAAGAAATTGAGCAGCCGCTGTATGAACACTGGGAAAAACAGGGTTATTTCAAGCCGAACGGCGATACCAGCAAAGAGAGCTACTGCATCATGATCCCGCCGCCGAATGTAACCGGCAGCCTGCACATGGGCCATGCTTTCCAGCAGACCATCATGGACACCTTAATTCGCTACCAGCGTATGCAGGGGAAAAACACCCTGTGGCAAGCGGGTACTGACCACGCCGGTATCGCTACCCAAATGGTGGTTGAGCGCAAAATTGCCGCCGAAGAGGGCAAAACCCGCCACGATTACGGCCGTGAAGCCTTTATCGATAAAATCTGGCAGTGGAAAGATGAATCAGGCGGCACTATCACCCGCCAGATGCGCCGTTTGGGTAACTCCGTGGATTGGGAACGTGAACGTTTCACCATGGACGATGGCCTCTCCAACGCGGTTAAAGAAGTGTTTGTCCGTCTGCACAAAGAGGATCTGATTTACCGTGGCAAACGCCTGGTAAACTGGGACCCGAAATTGCGCACTGCCATCTCTGATCTGGAAGTGGAAAACCGCGAATCCAAAGGCTCGATGTGGCATCTGCGTTATCCGCTGGCCGATGGGGCCAAAACCGCTGAAGGCAAAGATTATCTGGTCGTGGCAACCACGCGTCCGGAAACTGTGCTGGGCGATACCGGTGTTGCCGTCAATCCAGAAGATCCGCGCTATAAAGATCTGATCGGGAAAGAAGTGATCCTGCCACTGGTTGGCCGCCGCATTCCGATCCTCGGTGACGAACACGCGGATATGGAAAAAGGCACCGGCTGCGTGAAAATCACGCCAGCCCACGACTTTAATGACTATGAAGTGGGCAAGCGCCACGCCCTGCCGATGATCAACATTCTGACTTTCGACGGTGATATCCGCGCAGAAGCGGAAGTGTTTGATACCAATGGCGAAGCGACCGATACATGCAGCGGCGCAATTCCAGAGCAGTTCCAAGGTCTTGAGCGCTTTGCGGCCCGTAAAGCGGTGGTCGCTGAATTCGATAAGCTCGGTCTGCTGGAAGAGGTTAAGCCGCACGACCTGACAGTGCCTTATGGTGACCGTGGTGGCGTGGTCATTGAGCCAATGCTGACCGACCAGTGGTATGTCCGCACAGCCCCGCTGGCGAAAGTCGCCATTGAAGCGGTGGAAAACGGCGAGATTCAGTTCGTACCTAAGCAGTACGAAAACATGTATTACTCATGGATGCGCGACATTCAGGACTGGTGTATCTCCCGTCAGTTGTGGTGGGGTCACCGAATCCCAGCCTGGTATGACGAGCAGGGTAAAGTGTATGTCGGTCGCGATGAAGCTGAAGTGCGCCGCGAAAACAACCTCGGCCCTGAAATTGCCTTACGCCAGGACGAAGACGTGCTGGATACCTGGTTCTCATCTGGTCTGTGGACCTTCTCCACACTGGGCTGGCCTGAGCAGACCGAAGCACTGAAAACCTTCCACCCCACCAGTGTGGTGGTCAGTGGCTTTGACATTATTTTCTTCTGGATTGCCCGCATGATCATGATGACCATGCACTTTATGAAAGATGAAAATGGTAAGCCGCAGGTGCCGTTTAAAACCGTGTACATGACCGGCCTGATCCGCGATGACGAAGGGCAGAAAATGTCCAAATCGAAAGGTAACGTCATCGACCCACTGGATATGGTTGACGGCATTTCGCTGGAAGAGTTGCTGGAGAAACGTACCGGCAATATGATGCAGCCGCAGCTGGCAGAGAAAATCCGCAAACGCACCGAGAAGCAGTTCCCGAATGGCATTGAGCCACACGGCACTGATGCCCTGCGCTTCACTCTGGCAGCACTGGCCTCCACTGGCCGTGATATCAACTGGGACATGAAGCGCCTGGAAGGGTATCGCAACTTCTGTAACAAGCTGTGGAACGCCAGCCGTTTCGTGCTGATGAACACCGAAGGGCAAGATTGCGGGCAGAATGGCGGCGAAATGGTGCTGTCACTGGCTGACCGCTGGATTCTGGCTGAATTCAATCAGACCATCAAAGCCTATCGCGAAGCGATGGACACCTACCGCTTCGATCTGGCGGCCGGTATTCTGTACGAATTCACCTGGAACCAGTTCTGTGACTGGTATCTGGAGCTGACTAAGCCGGTGATGAACAGCGGTTCTGAAGCTGAGCTGCGTGGGACTCGCCATACGCTGATTGAGGTATTGGAAGCGCTGCTACGTCTGGCACACCCCATCATTCCTTACATCACTGAAACCATCTGGCAGCGGGTTAAGAGCCTGAAAGGCATTACCGCAGACACCATTATGTTGCAGCCTTTCCCTGAATATGACGCCAGCCAGGTTGATGAAAAAGCGCTGAGTGATTTGGAATGGATCAAGCAGACCATCATTGCTGTACGTAATATCCGCGCAGAAATGAATATCGCCCCAGGTAAACCACTGGACGTCATGCTGCGTGGCGCTAGTGCTGAAGCTCAGCGCCGGGTGCTGGAAAACCAGAGCTTCATCCAGTCGCTGGCTCGCTTATCCTCCCTCACTCTGTTAGCTGACGGAGATAAAGGCCCAGTCTCAGTGACCAAATTGGTTGAAGGTGCAGAAGTGCTGATCCCAATGGCGGGTTTGATCGATAAAGCCACTGAGTTGGATCGTCTGGCGAAAGAAGTGGCGAAGCTGGAAGCAGAAATTGAGCGTATCGAAGGCAAATTGAGTAACGAAGGTTTTGTCGCACGTGCGCCAGAAGCCGTGGTTGCCAAAGAGCGCGAGAGAATGGCCGCCTGTGCTGAAGCCAAACAGAAGTTAATTGAGCAGCAAGCGACTATCGCCGCACTGTAAATTAATCTGACATGAAGTAAGTACTCACTGGGGGCCATGATAATCTGGCTCCCAGTTTTTTTACCATTGCATTAATTCAGTGTTAAATGGTATTACAGATTATAACTAAGATATTACCTTTGGGTTTATAGAGCATGACCACAGCTACATCTATCCACCTGCTGGTGCGCCCCATCCTCGCCGCAGACAATCTTGCTATCGCCAATGTTATCCGCGACGTCTCGGCTGAATTTGGCCTGAGCGCAGATAAAGGCTATACCGTGTCTGATCCGAATCTGGATCACTTATATGAGCTGTATAGCCAGCCGCGCAGTGCTTACTGGGTGGTTGAAGTGGACGGCAATATTGCCGGTGGTGGTGGTATCGCCCCCTTGTCGGGTGGTGACACCGATCTGTGTGAATTGCAGAAAATGTACTTTCTGCCACTATTGCGCGGTAAAGGTTTGGCAAAGCAATTGGCATTGCAGGCGCTAGAGTTTGCCCGCCAGCAGGGCTTTGGTCGCTGCTATCTGGAAACCACCGCCAGCCTGACCAGCGCAGTAGGTTTATATGAAAAATTAGGTTTTGAGCATATTGATGGGCCGATGGGCAACACCGGTCATGTGGATTGCGAAGTGACGATGCTGAAAACATTGTGATTATTCAGGGCGCATTAAGCGCCCTGAAACTATTGGCTAACACCCCTGCGGCTGCCAGGAAAAAAAATTTCCCAAAGCCATTGGAGTCGCAGGTAGGCAGCAAGCAAACGCATCCCGATGAGCTTACTCAAGTAAGTGATTCGGGTAAGTGCGCGCAGCTAACACCCCTGCGGCTTCCAGGAAAAAAATTTCCCAAAGCCATTGGAGTCGCAGGTAGGCAGCAAGCAAACGCATCCCGATGAGCTTACTCAAGTAAGTGATTCGGGTAAGTGCGCGCAGCTAACACCCCTGCGGCTTCCAGGAAAAAAATTTCCCAAAGCCATTGGAGTCGCAGGTAGGCAGCAAGCAAACGCATCCCGATGAGCTTACTCAAGTAAGTGATTCGGGTAAGTGCGTGCAGCTAACACCCCTGCGGCTTCTAGGGCGAAGGGAAATTAGTGACGCTTACCGTCGTCATCCTCATCCACCAACTCTTCATCATCGAACTCACCCTCTTCATCATCTTCTGCGTCGGGATCTTCGTAGTAGGTGCCCCAGCCGTCGTAATTTACGCCGCACTTTTCAGCTAATGCGATTAACTGTTCAACCTGCGCATCAATAATTTCAGCATTCAGAGCAACTTCGCTGATCACGTCACAGCACATCACCATAGAGCCATCTTCCACTTCCAGCTCTTCAGCATCTGTCACTTCATAACCCAGTTTGAATGCTTCAACAGCGGCTTTTTCCAGCACTTCGAACTTTTCAGAAGAGAGGTGGTGTTCAATCGTGTACAGCGCATCGGGATCACTACCATCGTCCAGCAGTTCTTCAATGATCAGGCGGGTCTCGTCACGTTGTTCGTCCAGCATTTCGCGGTTTGCCATGCCTTTATCCTCAGTCAATGGGCTTAATATGGCGCTATTTTCCCACACCCACGCGGTTGCCTCCACTATAAACGAGAAAGATTTATTGATGGGGGTTGTAATTGAATATTTATACGTATAAATTGAATTTAAATTCAATTAGACTATTCAGGATGCAAGCTATGAGCACTATGAGTCAGTTCTACAATCGTCACTTTCTAAGGTTACTGGATTTTACCCCCACTGAAATTACAGCCCTGCTGGATTTGGCGGCTGAGTTAAAGCAAGCCAAGAAATCCGGCTGTGAGCAGCAAAAACTGGTAGGTAAGAATATCGCGCTCATCTTCGAAAAAGAGTCGACCCGTACTCGATGCTCTTTCGAAGTTGCCGCATATGATCAAGGTGCGCGCGTGACTTACCTCGGCCCAGGGGGAAGTCAGATTGGGCATAAAGAGTCAATTAAGGATACCGCCCGTGTATTAGGCCGCATGTATGACGGTATCCAGTATCGTGGTCATGGCCAGCAAGTGGTTGAAACATTGGCTGAATATGCGGGAGTTCCGGTGTGGAATGGCCTGACCAATGAATTCCACCCGACTCAATTACTGGCGGATTTATTGACTATGCAGGAGCACCTGCCGGGTAAGCCATTGAGTGAAATGAAATTTGCCTATCTCGGTGATGCGCGCAACAACATGGGTAACACCATGTTAGAAGCCGCCGCACTGGTGGGGATGGATTTACGTCTGGTCGCGCCAAAAGCGTGCTGGCCGGAGGCCCAACTGGTGGCGGATTGTCAGGCGCAGGCGCAAAAAACTGGCGGTAAAATCACACTGACAGAAGATATTGCCGAAGGCGTGAAGGGCGCTGATTTCCTGTATACCGATGTTTGGGTCTCAATGGGGGAACCCAAAGAGGTCTGGCACGAGCGGGTTGCACTGCTGAAACCCTATCAGGTCAATATGAGTGTGGTGAAGCTGACCGGTAACCCACAGGTCAAGTTCCTGCACTGCCTACCTGCATTCCATGATGATCAAACCACTCTGGGTAAGCAGATGGCAGAGCAGTACAACTTGCCAGGCGGAATGGAAGTTACCGATGAGGTGTTTGAATCCGCGCACAGCATCGTGTTTGATCAGGCAGAAAACCGCCTGCATACCATCAAAGCAGTGATGGTCGCCACATTGGGTCAACACTAAACATAACAGGGTCGGCTATCTGAAGTATCGGCTTTTGATTATTTTTACACCTAATCAATAAGCGTTATTGGCGCAGGCAGATTGAGTGAGGACAGCGCGCAACCAACGGAGCATACACGGAGTATGTGACGGCGGCGAGCACTGCCCGAAGCTCAAGCTGGCAAGCAAAATAGCCTATTTCACCGCCATCTTCACGACGGCTTTGCGCACATTCGCTGGCTCACCGACGGCACACAATGGCTTATGCACTTCTCCGGGATAGAACACCACAAAATCACCGGTTTGCATAATAAACTGCTTTTCATCGACACCCGCCGGTAAAAAAGCAATATCTTTGTCCGCCAACCAGTCAGTATCTGGCTTACCGGCTGGTTGATTACTGAAGGTCATCCCCTCAACGCCTGCCAAAACAATCTGAATATCCAGATACCTGGCATGATATTCCGCCCGGCGATTTTCCAGATAGTCAGTGCTGTCATTGGAAATCAGCACGAACAGATTATTGCCATCAATATCATGCTTACCCAAAGGGGTTTCTGCGGTGATATGGCTTTTCACATATTCGATGGCCTCTTTCAATTGCGTAGGCAGATAGGGCAACAACTCCAAATGATGAATATTTCCGGTAATCATGGCTTTCCCTTTCGTGAAGATAAAATGAAATAACGTTCCATTATAACCAATTCACCGTTCATGGCGTGGGAAGATTTCGCGATAAATAAGGGTTTTTATTGTTAGCCCGAAATCGCCTCATAATCATTACTTTTCCGCAATACTTTCTTATCACTTATTGTTATAACAAATAACTGTTGAGACTTTGACCACAGACAGCAAAGCCACTATCGTGAGAAACTGCGATGAAATAGTCGAAAAAACAATAATTTCCTCGTGATGTTAACCGGCGCTACTTACTATCAATGCAAGCAGCATTGATGGTCGAATCCATGTCAGGGAGTCTCAATGAAAGCTAAAATTCTGTCATTAATGGTTTTGACAGCACTATCTGGTAGCGTACTGGCAGCAACGCCAGCAGATACGCTGGTGGTTGTACAATCCCTGGATGATATCGTCAGCCTGGATCCAGCAGAAAGTAATGAACTCTCTAGCATTCAGACTGTACCAAGTCTCTATCAGCGCCTGATACAAGCCGATCGTGATAATCCGGCGCAAATTGTGCCAGTCTTGGCTGAGAGTTGGCAAGGCGATGCCGCCGCCAAAACACTAACCGTGAAGTTGCGCCCAGACGCCCTGTTTGCATCCGGTAACCCAGTGCAAGCCGATGATGTGATTTACTCTTTCACCCGCGCAATCAAGATGAACCGCTCACCGGCCTTTATTCTTAACGTTCTGGGCTGGGACGCGAGCAACATCGATCAACATCTGAAAAAGATCGACAAAAATACCGTGCAACTGAGCTGGAGTGCAGATGTCAGCCCGGCGGTTGCCCTGAATATCTTATCAACGCCGATCGCCTCGATTGTTGATAAAAAAGCGGTCACCGCCAATGTAAAAGAGAATGACTACGGCAATGCTTGGTTGAAAATGCATTCAGCTGGCAGTGGCCCGTTCAAAATGCGGGTTTATCAGCCGCATCAGGCTATCGTGTTGGATGCCAACCCAACATCGCCGGGTAACAAGCCGCTGATTAAAAATATTATTATCAAAAACGTGCCAGACCCAAGCGCTCGCCGCCTGCTGATTCAGCAAGGTGATGCCGATATCGCCCGCGAATTAGGGCCAGACCAGACTGCCGCGTTGAAAACACAAGCGGGCGTCCAAGTGGTTGAGATCCCCTCGGCGGAGCAAAACTATTTGGTGTTTAACACCGCTAACCCAGCCAACCCGCTGCTGAAAAAACCAGAATTCTGGCAGGCCGCACGCTATCTGGTTGATTATCAGGGCATTACCAAAGACCTGCTGAAAGGCCAATATTTTGTGCATCAAAGCTTCCTGCCTGTCGGTTTACCGGGTGCGCTGGAAAGCAATCCGTTTACCTTTGATCCGGCTAAGGCCAAAGAAATTCTGACCAAAGCGGGCATTAAGGATGCAACCCTAACCCTGGACGTTGAGAACAAACCACCGTTTATCACCATCGCCCAATCGTTACAGGCAAGTTTCGCCCAAGGTGGCGTGAAGTTGGTGCTACTGCCAGCCGCAGGCAGTCAAGTCTATGGTCGAGTGCGCGCCAAGCAGCATCAGTCCGCTATCCGCTTGTGGATCCCGGATTACTTCGATGCGCACTCCAATGCCAGCGCCTTTGCCTATAATGATGGTAAGAGCAGCACTGTTGCCGGTTTAAACGGCTGGGTTATTCCTGAGCTGAATAAGCAGACACTGGCAGCCGTGGCAGAAGCCGATCCGGCGAAGCGCACTGCGCTCTATACCCAGTTGCAACAAGAGCTACAACAGAACTCGCCTTACATCTTTATTGATCAAGCCAAAGCGCAAGTTGTGCTGCGAGACAATGTTAAGGGCTATCAACAGGGCCTGAATGCAGATATGGTCTATTATGACCGTGTCAGTAAATAGGGTATTACCTTACTTTGGGTAGAGCCTCGCTGACTTATCAATAAAGTTTTTATGAAATATAAGTAGGTTGATAGTCGATGTCTGTCGCACTAAATCAAACGCCGGGAACCCAATCCCGGCGTCGTCTTTGGGGGTTTCTACAGGGATTATTGACCCTGGCCCTAACCCTATTCGGTCTACTGGTGATCACCTTTTTCCTGTCGGCTATGTCGCCAGTGGATCGGGTGTTACAAATTGTCGGCGACCACGCCAGTGAGGCCACTTATCAGCAGGTCAAGCACCAGCTCGGGCTGGATCAACCATTAGCGGTGCAGTTCTGGCACTATCTGGTGCGGCTGGCCCATGGTGATTTGGGACTTGCCAGTGCCAGTGGTCAGCCGGTATTGCAGGACTTGCTCACCGTCTTCCCCGCGACACTGGAGCTGGCGACCTTATCGCTGATCATTGGTGCCACACTCGGCGTTATTCTCGGTTTATTGTGTGCTCGTTGGGCGGGTAGCAAGCTGGATGCCGCAATTCGCTTTGTCACCTTGCTAGGTAACTCGGTGCCTATCTTCTGGCTTGGCTTGCTGATGCTATTGCTGTTTTATGCGCGCCTGCAATGGAGCCCCGGCCCCGGTCGCCTCGATGACATTTATCAATATACCGTGGAAGCAAAAACCGGTTTTGCCCTGATCGACAGCTGGCGCTCTGGTGATGCCGGAGCTTTTGGCAATGCCATCGCCCACTTGATTCTGCCGGTTGCCCTGCTCTCTTACTATGCGCTAGCCAGCATCACCCGTCTGACCCGTTCGGCCTGCCTAAGCGAACTGAATAAAGAGTACATTACGCTGGCGAGGGCCAAAGGTGCCGGTGAAATGCGCATTCTGCTGATGCACGTGCTGCCAAATATCCGGGGCACCCTGCTCACGGTGATTGCGCTGGCCTATACCAGTATGCTGGAGGGGGCGGTGTTAACCGAAACTGTCTTTGCCTGGCCGGGGATTGGTCGCTACCTCACCAGCGCCCTGTTTGCCGGCGATACCACCGCCATAATGGGCGGAACACTGCTACTCGGTATGTGCTTTATTGTGATTAACAATGTAACGGATCTGCTGGTCCGCTTGCTGGACCCGAGAACGCGCTGATATGTCGATAACACTTATATGTCTATAACCACCGTCTGCTACACGCTAAAGCGTTCCCCCTCCACCAGCATTGGGCTGTTGATTCTCTCCTTGCTGGTGATAATTGCGATTTTCGCCCCGTGGATCGCCCCACAAGATCCTAACTGGCAAAACGCTGCCGATCGACTGCTTCCGCCCGGTGCCGCAGGTCATTGGCTGGGAACTGACAGCTATGGTCGCGATATGCTGTCGCGCCTGATTTATGGCACTCGCCCCACTCTCGGCTTGGTGCTGTTGGTCACGGTGATCACGCTGCCGCTAGGATTACTGGTTGGGGTGCTTTCCGGCTATTACGGCGGCTGGCTCGAACGTGTTCTGATGCGTGTCACTGATGTGGTGATGTCGATGCCACGGCTGATTTTAGCCTTTGCTTTTGTCGCAATGCTCGGCCCCGGATTGATTAACGGCGCATTGGCGTTGGCGCTAACCACCTGGCCTGCCTATGCCCGTCAGGCGCGCGCCGAGATCCAATTATTACGCCAAAGCGACTATCTGGCGGCGGCTGAAATGATGGGCATCAAGGGGCTGCGTCTGCTTTGGGGCCACATTTTACCTATGTGCCTCCCCTCAGCGGTGGTGCGACTGGCGCTGGATCTGGCCGGAATTATCCTGGCAGCCGCAGGGCTAGGTTTCCTCGGTTTGGGCGCTCGCCCGCCGATGTCGGAATGGGGATCGATGGTCGCTGACGGTATGCAGGTTATCTTCGATCAATGGTGGATTGCCGCCATTCCGGGCTGCGCTATCTTGCTCAGCAGCATGGCGTTTAATCTGTTAGGCGATGGCCTGCGCGATATTTTGGACCCTCACCATGACTGATAAAATTTTCGCCGTAGAGAATTTGTGTGTCGATTTTCAGCAGCAGCGGGTGGTGGATAACATCTCCTTCCAGCTTGGTCACGAGCGCGTCGCATTAGTGGGCGAATCTGGCTCCGGCAAATCCATTACCGCCAGAGCGTTGATGGGATTAGTCCGCTCACCGGGAAAAGTCAGCGCCCAAAAGCTGAGCTATTACGCGGATAATACCGATGACCAAGGGGAGCCAGGCCAGGTTATTGAGCACGATTTATTGCAGCTGAAGCCTAAGCAGTGGGGGGCGCTACGTGGCAAAGAGGTCGCTATGGTGCTGCAAGATCCCCGCTATGCGCTAAATCCAGTGCGCACTGTGGGCAAACAGATTGCAGAGTCTCTGCTGCTACACAATGCACTGTCCGGTGCTGACACCCATGAGCGAGTGTTAAATGCGCTGGCGTCAGTTGGCTTAAATGAGAGCGCCTACCACCAATACCCCGGCCAGCTTTCCGGCGGTATGGGGCAGCGGGCGATGTTAGCCATCGCGTTGGTGAATAATCCGCGAGTATTAATTGCTGACGAACCAACATCAGCGTTGGATGCCAAACTGCGTAACCAGATCCTTGAGTTGATCGTCGAGCAGACCGAGCAGCGCAATATGAGCTTGCTGCTGATTAGCCATGATCTGCCGTTGGTATCAGAGCATTGCCACCGCGTGTTGGTGATGTATCAGGGGAAACTGGTGGATCAGGGGCTGGCAGCCGAGTTGCCGCACTCAACTCACCCCTATACCCACACCTTATGGGCTTGCCGCCCGAGCGCCAGCACCTATGGCAGTGAACTGCCGGTATTGGATCGCAGCGCCGATTTCTCTGGAGGCTCCCGTGGCACTGATTGAAGTCAATAACTTACGGGTCAGTTTCGCCCAGAAGAGTCAGGTGAAAACCGCAGTTGAGTCGGTCAGCTTTGCGGTTGAAGAGGGGGAAACTTTTAGCCTGATCGGCGCATCCGGCTGTGGTAAATCCACCGTGTTGCGCACACTGGCCGGCTTACAACGGGAGTGGCAAGGCGAGATAACCCTACTGGGTAAGCCATTACGGCCGGGGCAGCGTTTCACCGGCCAACTGCGTAAAGATGTGCAGATGGTGTTTCAAGACCCTTATGCTTCACTGCACCCGCAACATAATATTCAGCGCACGCTGGGTGAGCCGTTAAAAATTCACGGCGAGAAGAGTATTCAGCAGCGGATTGATCAAGCCTTAGCGCAAGTGGGCCTGCCCGCTTCTGCGGCGCTACGTTATCCCCATCAATTCTCTGGTGGCCAGCGCCAGCGTATTGCTATCGCCCGCGCCCTGCTGCTGCGACCAAAACTGCTGCTGCTAGACGAACCCACCTCGGCATTAGATATGTCGGTTCAGGCCGAGATACTTAACCTGCTCAATCAGTTAAAACGCGAGCACGGCATGACCTATTTGCTGGTGAGCCACGACAGCGACGTGGTGGCACATATGTCCGAGCGCGCAGCCATGATGGAGAGTGGCCGGATAGTGAGAACCTTCTCACGCCGCGATCTAGAACTGGCGGAACATTTTATGGGGTAATTTTGGATGGGGCTGATTAGGTTTTTAAGCTAAACATCGGCCCCATAAAAAACGCCTGCCTCCCCCCGCTGAACAGCAAATAACCCTAACGTCAATTTCCTTGCTCTACGTCAATTTAGTTTATCGCCACCTATATATAGTGGTTGTGGCAACATAGACACCTATATGTAGTAGTTATCCACAAAAGCATCCACACCCCCTCGCAGCCCTTATGTGCTGCGGGTCGCCTTGTGGATAACCCTACGCGGCAGGATACAGGAGCGACATTGTGAAAACAGTAGTGATTAAACGGGACGGTTGTCAGGTGCCTTTTGATGAGGTGCGTATCAAGGAAGCCGTCGAGCGCGCAGCTTTAGCTGTTGGCGTTGTAGACGCAGATTATTGCGCAACTGTTGCCCGGGTGGTCGCTCAGACGATGGAAAACCAGCCGAAGGTTGATATCCGCGATATCCAAAATGCGGTCGAAAACCAACTGATGGCCGGTCAATACAAGCAGTTAGCCCGAGCTTATATCGAGTATCGCCATGACAGGGATATCTCGCGGGAACTGCGTGGTCGCCTGAATCAGGAAATCCGGGGTTTGGTAGAGCAGAGCAACAAAGCACTGCTGAACGAAAATGCGAATAAAGACAGCAAAGTTATCCCGACGCAGCGCGATTTGCTGGCCGGTATTGTCGCCAAGCACTACGCCAAACAGCATATCTTGCCGCGTGATGTGGTACTGGCCCATGAGCGCGGTGAGATCCACTATCACGATCTGGATTACGCGCCATTCTTCCCAATGTTCAACTGCATGTTGATTGATCTCGATGGCATGCTGACACAGGGCTTTAAAATGGGTAACGCGGAGATTGAGCCGCCGAAATCCATCTCAACCGCCACCGCCGTCACGGCACAAATTATCGCGCAGGTCGCCAGCCATATCTATGGCGGCACAACCATAAACCGCATCGATGAAATTCTGGCCCCGTTCGTCACTGAAAGCTTTAATAAGCATAAATCTGTGGCGCAAGAGTGGCAGATCCCTGATGCCGCCGGTTATGCCATGTCGCGCACTGAGAAAGAGTGTTACGACGCCTTCCAGTCGCTGGAATATGAAGTGAACACCCTGCACACCGCCAATGGTCAGACGCCATTTGTCACCTTCGGTTTCGGGCTGGGCACCAGTTGGCAGTCGCGCATGATCCAGCAGGCTATTTTGCGTAACCGCATTGCTGGCTTGGGCAAAAATCGTAAAACTGCCGTCTTCCCGAAACTGGTATTCGCTATCCGTGACGGCCTGAATCACAAATTTGGCGATCCTAACTACGATATCAAACAGTTAGCGCTGGAGTGCGCCACCAAACGCATGTATCCCGACATTCTGAATTATGACCAGGTGGTGAAAGTCACTGGCTCCTTTAAAACGCCAATGGGCTGCCGCAGCTTCCTCGGTGTTTATGAAGAAGAGGGCAAACAGATCCACGATGGTCGTAACAATCTGGGGGTCATCAGCCTTAATCTGCCGCGCATCGCGCTGGAAGCTAAAGGCGATGAAGAGAAATTCTGGCATTTGCTGGATGAGCGCCTGCTGTTAGCCAAGAAAGCGCTAATGACCCGCATTGCCCGTCTGGAAGGGATCAAAGCACGAGTCGCGCCTATTTTGTATATGGAGGGGGCGTGCGGCGTGCGCTTACAAGCGGACGACAATATCTCTGAAATCTTTAAAAATGGCCGCGCATCCATCTCACTGGGCTTTATCGGGATTCATGAAACCGTTAATGCGCTGTTTGGCCATCAAACTCATCTCTTTGATGATGAAAAGTTACGTGAAAAAGCCGTGGCGATCGTCGAGCGCATGAGACAAGCCACGGATAACTGGAAAGAGGAGACCGGTTACGCCTTCAGTCTGTACAGCACGCCAAGTGAAAATCTGTGTGACCGCTTCTGTCGCCTTGATACCGCTGAGTTTGGCGTGGTCGATGGTGTGACAGACAAAGGTTACTACACCAATAGCTTCCATCTGGATGTCGAGAAGAGAGTGAACCCCTACGACAAGCTCGACTTCGAAGCGCCTTACCCGCCATTGGCTAACGGCGGTTTCATCTGTTATGGCGAATACCCTAACTTGCAGCATAACCTGCGGGCGCTGGAAGATGTGTGGGACTACAGCTACAGCCGAGTCCCCTACTACGGCACCAACACGCCGATTGATGAGTGCTACGAATGTGGCTTTACTGGCGAGTTCTCCTGCACCAGCAAAGGTTTTACCTGCCCGAAATGCGGCAATCACGAGCCATCGAAAGTGTCGGTCACCCGCCGGGTGTGCGGCTATCTGGGTAGCCCCGATGCACGGCCATTCAACGCCGGTAAGCAAGAAGAGGTGAAACGCCGGGTGAAACATTTGGCTAATGGGCAGTTGGGCTGACTGAGATAAAGGGGCGGTTTGCCACCGCCCATGCATGGAGTTAATACCATCAATTACCATCAATACTACCCGGTCGATGTCATTAATGGCCCCGGCACTCGCTGCACGCTGTTCGTCTCCGGCTGCGTGCACGAATGTGTCGGCTGCTATAACAAAAGTACCTGGCGGCTTAATTCGGGTAAGCCGTTTACCACAGCAATGGAGGATAGGATCATCGCAGATCTGAATGACTCCCGCATTTCGCGCCAGGGGCTATCCCTCTCTGGCGGCGATCCACTGCATCCGCAAAATTTGTCCGCTATCCTGCAACTGGTAAAGCGGGTGCGTGACGAGTGCGACGGCAAAGATATCTGGGTCTGGACCGGTTATACACTCGCCGAGCTGACAGACGATCAACAGCAAGTGGTTGATTTAATTAACGTGCTGGTCGACGGTAAATTCGTGCAGGATCTGAAAGATCCCTCACTTATCTGGCGCGGCAGCGGCAATCAGGTGATTCACCACCTACGTTAGATAGTCTGACCTATCTATAAGCCATTAAATTAATTCGCAAAGTTATAGGTTAAAGTCGCATTAAAGCGCCAGTCACGGCGTGAACTATCACTGGGCAGGTCGCCAATCGGCCTCGCCCCTTCCAGTGATAGCGAATAGTGTTTGTTGTCACCTAAAGTCACGCCCACCGTAGCCATAATCCCCCGTAGCCTCGCTATCTGGATAACCACGACCAAACCGCAACCCGCCAAAGGTGACATGCTCGGCTTGCGGCAAATCATTGTCAGACCAATCACCTTCTGCTGCTGCACTTAAGCGCCATTTTTCATCTATCAGATAAGCACCATCACCGGTCAGATAGCTCAATACCACACTGCCGGTATATTGCCTCCGCTCAGTGCGGGTCGGCTAATGTAATAGCTGCGGATAGAATGTCAGTAAATCCGTATAATCTTTCGGGTCCTGCTTATAATAACTGCCACGCGTTTGCAGCAATAATCCATTACCGCCTAAATATTGCTGATAGTTTACGCCCAGGAATTGATCTCTATTTTTAATGTGCCATTGGCGAAATTATCAGAGGGAAAATAAGCATTGATAATGCGATAAATCTTTTTCATATAAACAGCGCATTTTTATCACACCAAAAGTTCACCGTTCCGCCATCTCAGCTTAACCCTACTGTCATGAAAAAAAGCCAGCATAGCGGTGAGTTCACTTACCGGTTATCGCCATGACAATCACCCCACTGCCTGTCTGTTTGACTCTTTCTGCTGCTTCAGTTTGTCTGGCCGTCAGTGGTGATTGTGCTGAGAGAGGATATATCTGCCATGCACTTATCTAGACCACCGACCAGTTTCCCTACCCGCTATCAACAGATTGCGGCCCAGTTAGAACAAGAGCTTCGCGGCAACTATCGCTGTGGCGATTACCTGCCTCCCGAGCAGCAACTGGCTGATCATTATCAGGTTAATCGCCATACTCTGCGCCGTGCCGTCGATCAATTGGTTGAGCGCGGCTGGCTGCAACGCCGTCAGGGTATCGGTATTCTGGTATTGATGCGCCCATATGACTATCCGCTGCATGCCAATGCGCGCTTTAGCCAAAACCTGCTGGATCAGGGTAGTGACCCCACCAGTGAGCGCTTACTAGCGGTCTTACGCCCTTGTGTCGAGCATGTCGCCAAAGCACTCTCGCTGGAAGAGGGCGCGCAAGTGATCCACTTACGCACCTTGCGGCGGGTCAATGGCGTGCCCGTCTGTGTGATCGATCACTATCTGCCAGACCTCACTTGGTGGCCCGCGCTGCAACAGTTCAACTCCGGCTCGCTACATCAATTCATCAGCCAGCACCTGCAACAACCACTAAGCCGCAGCCAGACACGTATCAGCGCCCGTCGCGCACAGGCCAAAGAGAGCCGCTTGCTGGAGATTGCCACCCATGCACCCTTGCTGTGTGTGCGCACCTTAAATATCTGTGTCGCTAGCCAACAGGTGGCGGAATACTCCGTCAGTCTGACCCGCGCAGACATGATTGAACTGACCATGGAGCACTGAATGGAAAGCACCTCAACCACCCGGCAGCGCTGGATGTCAGTGCTGGCACACAGCCAACCGGCTGAGCTTCTCGCCCACTGGCAGCCGCTGAATCTCTCTCCCGTGTATCAAGTGATCCGTGCGCCAGAGATTGGCTTAAACCAATTGCAGGCCAGAATGGGGGCCACTGGCCGCCGCTTTATTCTCGGCGATATGACCATTACCCGCGCGGTCATCATGTTGAATGGCACTCCCGATATTTATGGCTACAGCTACATTGCCGGGCGCAACAAATCCCATGCCGAACTTTGTGCGCTGCTGGATGCCTTGCTGCAACTCTCTACCCTCAACAGAGATCCATCCACCGCCCACGGCAAGCCGGCCGGGCTGAATGAGTTGCTGCTGAGCACGGTGATTTACCCACTGGCAGCGGCGCAACAAGAGCGCCGACAGCTTCGCGCCCGCGCTATTGCCGCCAGCAAAGTGGATTTTTTCACCTTAGTGCGAGGTGAAGATTGATGCGCATATTCAGCCATTTTGACCATCCGGTTGACGATGCTCAGCACACTTTTCGCCGCCTTCTCAAGGCGTTGAGCGAACCTGGAGTGTTAGTCGCGCTGCCCCCGCTCTCCGGTTGGCAGCCGCTGAATCCCGCCACCACCAGTCTGCTACTGACACTGGCGGATCAGGAGACCCCGCTCTATCTGGACGCCGCGCTAAGCAGTGCTGAGGTGCAACACAATCTGCGCTTCCATACCGGTGCGCCGCTGACGGCAAGCAGTGCTACGTCCAGTTTTGCTCTATTTGGCGAGGCGGTCACGGCGGAGCAATTGGCCGCCTGTCCAGCGGGTGATGAACTCTCGCCAGAAGACGCCACCACAGTGGTGATTCAAACCGGCAGCTTGCACCACGGCATAGCATTACGTCTGCGCGGGCCGGGCATTGAACACAGCCGCATGGTCGCACCGCAACTGCCCGCTGCCGTGCTGAATTATCTGCTTAATCGCCCCGCCGCCTTCCCTGCGGGTATCGATTTTCTGTTTACCTGTGGTGAGAGCCTGATGGCGATCCCACGAACCACCCATGTGGAGGTGTGCTGATGTACGTTGCAGTCAAAGGGGGCGAAAAAGCCATTGCGGCAGCCCATCAATTGCTGGAACACCAGCGGCGCGGCGACACCCAGATCCCGGCGATCGATTGCGAGCAGATCGAGCAACAGCTGGGGCTGGCAGTCGATCGGGTGATGACCGAAGGGGGCATCTATGATCGCGACCTGGCCGCCCTGGCGATTAAGCAGGCCAGCGGCGATCTGGTTGAAGCCATCTTCTTGCTACGCGCCTATCGCACCACCTTGCCACGTCTCGCGATAAGCCTGCCACTGGCGACTGAGAACATGCGGCTGGAGCGACGCATTTCCGCCATTTACAAAGACCTACCCGGCGGGCAGGTGCTCGGCCCGACCTACGATTACACCCATCGGCTGCTGGATTTTACTCTGCTGGCCTCCGGTGATGCCCCTACTCCCCCCGTGGCCGCGAAGCAGTGCCGGATGATTTACTGCCGGATAACTGCGCCCATGTATTTGATTTACTGGCGCAAGAGCAGTTAGCACATCCGGAGCAAGATGACGGCACACCGCCGGAGGATATCACTCGTCACCCGCCAGTTTACCCCTGCGGTCGTTCGGCGCGGCTGCAACAGTTGGTGCGGGGCGACGAAGGTTTTCTGCTGGCGCTGGGCTACTCCACTCAGCGCGGTTATGGTCGCACCCACCCGTTTGCCGCCGAAATACGTACCGGTGACCTGACCATCTCCATCCAGCCGGAAGAGCTGGGATTTGCTATCGATATCGGCGAGATCCTGCTGACCGAGTGTGAAATGGTCAATGGCTTTGTCGATCCGGCGGCAGAACCGCCACACTTTACCCGCGGTTACGGGTTGGTCTTTGGTCGCGGCGAACGCAAAGCGATGTCGATGGCGCTGATGGATCGCGCCCTGCAAAGCCGCGAATATGACGAAAAAGTCACCAGTCCGGCGCAGGATGAGGAGTTCGTGCTCGCCCACGCCGATAACGTCGAGGCCGCTGGTTTTGTCTCGCACCTCAAGCTGCCCCATTACGTCGATTTTCAAGCTGAGCTGGAGCTGCTAAAGCGCCTGCGCCGTGAGCACTTCTCCTCTGCTGAACCCGCCCAAACACAGGAGCCGCACCATGACTGAGGTTCTCACCGGTTACAATCTGGGTTATCTGGATGAGCAGACCAAGCGGACATTGCGCCGCGCGCTGCTAAAAGCGGTGGCGATCCCCGGTTATCAGGTGCCGTTTGCCGGGCGGGAGATGCCGATGCCTTATGGCTGGGGCACTGGCGGCATTCAACTGACCGCCTGCTTAATTGGCCGCTCGGACGTGCTGAAAGTGATTGATCAGGGGGCGGATGACACCACCAATGCGGTGTCGATCCGCCGCTTCTTCCAGCGGGTCAGCGGTGTGGCAACCACGGAAAAAACCACCGACGCCACACTGATCCAGACTCGCCACCGCATTCCAGAAACGCCGCTCACCGCAGATCAGATCCTGATCTACCAAGTGCCGATCCCTGAGCCGCTGCGCTTTATCGAACCACGGGAGAGCGAAACCCGCAAAATGCATGCGCTGGAGGAGTACGGCGTGATGCAGGTGAAGCTGTATGAAGATATCGCCCGCTACGGTCATATCGCCACCACCTACGCCTATCCGGTGAAAGTGAATGATCGCTACGTCATGGACCCCTCGCCGATCCCGAAATTTGATAATCCCAAAATGCATATGATGCCCGCCCTGCAACTGTTCGGCGCTGGTCGCGAGAAGCGCCTGTATGCCCTGCCGCCATTTACCAAGGTGGAGAGTCTGGATTTCGACGATCACCCCTTCACCGTGCAGCAGTGGGATCACCCCTGCGCCCTGTGTGGATCGCGTCACAGTTATCTCGATGAGGTGGTGATAGACGATCAGGGCAGCCGGATGTTTGTTTGCTCGGATACTGATTTCTGCCAGCAGCAACTGGCGCAGATAGCCGCACAAGATAGCCTGACCCACGAGGTAAACACCCGATGATCTCTGCACCCTCAGTTTCCGCCCCCCATCCGCTGTTATCGGTGGAGAATCTCACCCATCTGTATGCGCCGGGTAAGGGATTCAGCGACGTCTCTTTCCAGCTCTATCCCGGCGAAGTGTTGGGGATCGTCGGTGAGTCTGGCTCGGGGAAAACCACACTGCTAAAATCCATTTCAGCGCGGCTAGCCCCGCAGCAGGGGCAGATTATTTACCGCCCTGACGCCCAGCAACCGGTTGATTTATATCAGATGGCCGAGAGTCAGCGCCGCCGTTTACTGCGCACCGAATGGGGCGTGGTGCATCAGCACCCGCTAGAGGGTTTGCGGCCACAAGTCTCGGCAGGCGGCAATATCGGCGAGCGCTTAATGGCTATCGGCCAGCGCCATTACGGCGAGATTCGCCAACAGGCAGGCCGCTGGCTGGAGGATGTCGAGATCCCCTTATCCCGTCTGGATGATCTCCCCACCACCTTCTCCGGCGGTATGCAACAGCGGCTACAAATTGCCCGTAATTTGGTGACCCATCCGAAACTGGTGTTTATGGACGAACCCACTGGCGGGCTGGACGTCTCGGTACAGGCGCGGCTGCTGGATTTACTGCGCAATCTGGTGGTAGAGATGCAGCTCGCCGTGGTGATTGTCACCCATGACCTCGGCGTCGCCCGCCTACTGGCGCACCGCCTGTTGGTGATGAAAGAGGGCCTGGTTATCGAAAGCGGCCTCACCGACCGGGTACTGGACGACCCCCACCACCCCTATACCCAGCTACTCGTCTCATCAGTGCTGCAAAACTGATCCAACTGATTTTCTTGGCTTTTGATTTTTGATTTTGACCTTGATTTTGACCTTAAAGCGCAATCGGAAATATTACCGACCAAGATTGCAGACCGAATGAGCCGCATGGACGCGGCGAAAGGGGCTGTCGAGCTGGGAGCGAGTCAGCCCCGATTCGAACAGTCGGCAAGCGAAACAATCACCGGATCTAAACAACAGCACACAAAAAAACAACCACGAGAACTCACCATGAATCAGCTACAACTCAAAGTCGAAAATCTCAGTAAAACCTTCGTGCTGCACCAGCAGCACGGGATTCGTCTGCCGGTACTGCATCACACCGCCCTTGAGGTCAACAGTGGCGAATGTGTGGTGTTGCACGGCCACTCAGGCAGCGGCAAATCTACTCTGCTACGCTCTTTATATGCCAACTATCTCCCTGACAGCGGCCATATTTGGGTCAAACATCAGGGGGAGTGGCTGGATATGGTGGCAGCCGAGGCACGGCAGATCATGGCAGTGCGCCGTCATACCCTGGGTTGGGTCAGCCAGTTCTTGCGGGTGATCCCCCGGATCAGCGCTTTGAATCTGGTGATGCAACCGCTGCTGGAGTTGGGCGTCGATCGCCCGACCTGCCAACAGCGGGCGCAAGATCTGCTCACGCGCCTGAATGTCCCACCACGGCTGTGGGATCTGGCGCCCTCGACCTTTTCCGGTGGGGAGCAGCAGCGGGTCAATATCGCCCGTGGCTTTATCGTGGATTACCCCATTTTGCTGTTAGATGAGCCAACAGCATCACTGGACAGCAGCAACAGCGCCGCCGTGGTGAGCCTGATTGATGAGGCCAAGCGGCGAGGTGCCGCCATTGTTGGGATTTTTCATGATGAAAACGTGCGCAATCATGTCAGTGACCGCTTACTGATCATGACGCCGCCCCCCTCTCATATCAGCACGGAGATCCCAGCATGATCCTCAATAACGTCAATCTCATTCTGGAAGATCAGGTGGTCAGCGGATCACTGGAAATTAAAAATGGTGAGATCAGCAGTTACAGTGATCGCCCGACTCAACTTTCAGCGGCGATAGATGGACAAAATGGCTGGCTGCTGCCGGGGTTGATCGAGCTGCATACCGATAATTTGGACAAATTTTTCACCCCACGGCCCAATGTCGATTGGCCCGCCCATTCGGCGATGAGCAGTCATGACGCGCTGATGATCTCCTGCGGGATCACCACGGTACTGGATGCCGTCGCCGTCGGTGATGTACGCGACGGCGGTCATCGGCTGGATAACCTGCAAAAAATGATTAATGCGGTGGTGGAGAGTCAGCGGGCAGGGCTAAACCGCGCTGAACACCGAATTCATTTGCGCTGTGAATTACCCCATGAGAGCACCCTGCCGCTGTTTGAAGAGTTGATGTTGCAGCCGGAGCTATCATTGGTGTCGCTGATGGATCACTCGCCGGGCCAGCGCCAGTTCGCCTCTCGGGCAAAATATCGTGAATATTATCAGGGAAAATATCACCTTAGCGATCAGCAAATGGCTGAATTCGAAGAGGAGCAAGTCACACTGTCGGCACGTTGGTCCACGCCAAACCGAACCGCCATTGCGGCGCGGTGTCGTCAGTTGGGCATCCCGCTCGCCAGCCATGATGATGCAACCGCCGAGCATGTGGCGGAATCTCAGGCGCTGGGCACGGTAATTGCCGAGTTCCCGACCACCGAGGCGGCCGCCAGCGCCTCCCATCAGCAGGGCCTGCAAGTCTTGATGGGCGCGCCGAATATTGTCCGTGGCGGTTCCCACTCCGGTAATGTCGCCGCGCACCAACTGGCCGCACTGGGCGTATTGGATATCTTATCCTCTGATTATTACCCGGCCAGCTTGCTGGATGCGGCATTTCGCATCGCGCAGGATACGAGTAATGACTTTAACTTGCCGCAAGCAGTTAATTTGGTGACCCGCAACCCCGCCCGCGCACTGGGGCTGGAAGATCGTGGCGTGATTGCCGAGGGGAAACGGGCTGATTTGCTTCTGGCACGTGAGCACCATGGCTCGCAGGGGAGGCATATTTATGTGCAAAACGTCTGGCGTCAGGGGATACAGGTGTTCTGATGGCGCGCTTAATCTATCTAATGGGCGCATCTGGCGCAGGAAAGGATTGCCTGTTGTCGGCGCTGCGGGCGGCAAAACCGGCAAATATTATCGTCGCTCACCGCTATATCACCCGCGAGGCCCATGCTGGCGCGGAAAATCATATCGCGCTGAGTGAACAAGAGTTTCTCCAGCGGGTAGAGCAGGGATTGTTCGCCCTGCATTGGCAGGCGCATCAATACCGCTATGGGGTGGGTATTGAGATCGATCTCTGGTTGCAGCACGGGCTGGATGTGATGGTCAATGGCTCCCGAGCTTATTTACCTGAGGTTGAGCGGCGCTATCCCGGTCAACTGCTACCACTGTGTCTGACCGTCTCACCCGCCACTCTGGCGCAACGATTGCAGCAGCGCGGGCGAGAAAACAGTGAGCAAATTAGTGAGCGCTTACAACGGGCGCAGCACTATCAGCAGCAGTTGCCGGTTAACTGCTTGCGGCTTTGCAATGATGGCGAACTGCACCATACCCTAGGGCAGTTGCAACAATTGCTGGCCACTCATCCCACCACAGATAACGACATTGGAGGTCAAAAATGGAGCTGACATTGTTAGGCACGGGATGCGCCCAGCAGGTGCCCGTCTTTGGTTGCGACTGCGTGATTTGCGTCAACGCCAGAGCGCAACCCGCATTGGGCCGTAAAGCTTGCAGTGCCATGGTGCGCTATCAGGGGGAAACCAGCTTAATTGATGCGGGATTGCCGACTCTAAATCAGCAGTTTGCTGCGGGGGAAATTCAGCGTTTTTTGCTTACACATTACCACATGGATCACGTTCAGGGGCTATTTCCATTACGTTGGGGGTGCGGAAATTCGATCCCAGTCTATGGGCCGCCAGATCCAGACGGCTGTGATGACCTGTATAAACACCCCGGAATACTGGCCTTTCAGCCGCCATTACAGCCATTTCATGGGGTTCGATTCGGTCAACTGCGGGTGACTCCGGTGCCGCTAAATCACTCCAAAATCACCTTCGGCTACTTGCTGCAAAGTCACAATCGCACCATTGCTTATCTGACCGACACCATCGGGCTACCCGCCGACAGCGCACTATTTCTTGCCAGTAAAAACATTGATTTACTGGTGATGGATTGCAGCCATCCGCCACAGATCCCGCCGCCACGCAATCACAATGACGTGACCATGGCACTGGCGGTCGCTGACCTATTGCGGCCAACCGCAATGCTATTGACCCACATCAGTCACCAGCTTGATCGGTGGTTACTCGATAACCCACTCCCCACCGGAGTCGCCGTCGCCCATGATAATCAGATGATTCTCCTGTCATGATTAACCTTGCATTTGGGCGGATGATAATATGGTCACACCTGCGTGTGGTGGCGCGAAAGCCTGATCCAGCATGGCCTGCGCCACATCTTTACCCTTAATCAGCCGCCACTTATCTGGCAATAACGCAAACAACGGCGCGCTGAGACTCTCCATCAACCGTGGTGTGGCGCGCTGACCCGCCAGCATGGAGGGTCGGGCAAAGGTGAGTTGTGGCCAGCCCTGAAGCTGCAAATCCCGCTCGGCTTCACCTTTGGTACGATTATAAAACAGCCATGAGCTGGCATTGGCCCCCATTGCACTGACCAGCAGGAGATGCCGTGCCCCCAAGCGCAGACCGGTTTCACCCGCCGTCAGCACCAGTCGATAATCCACCTGACGAAACGCCGCCTGACTGCCCGCTTGCTTGCGGGTGGTGCCCAGACAGCAAAACACCAGATCCACCGGTTCAGCCAGTGTTTTTAGCAGTTCGCCGATATTCTCGCCCTGCGGATTGATCAGCTTATTCATGGCAGGCAATGGCTTGCGGCTGGGTGCAATGATAGATGTCACTCTGGCATCCAAACGTAGCAGGCGCAGCAATTCGCCCCCCACCAAGCCACTTGCCCCCAGTAATAATACCTTCGCCATCTGACCTCCCAATAAAAGCGCTAGCGCCTCCCAACCACTGGAGGCAATCACCGAAATCAATTCTTAGGGATAATACATACCAGAAATACTATGACACCACACCGAAAAACAGCCAGTTATCATCAAAATGGATGAAACTATGCCCAAAATCATTGGTGTTACCGCCAGGCAGCAAGCTAACCCCCGGCAACTTCAAGGGCGAAGGGCGTGCCAATAGAGTTTTTTGCCAAAACCTAGGGTGTTATTGGTCATTTTGATTTCCAGCAGATTCAACTGCCAAATAGGGGCAGAGGCGACCTTCGCCACAGGGAAACGGCGGCAATAACGCTGGCGGGCACTCTGTTCGGCAGCGCCACTTAACTCAGCAATTTCACCGCGATATTGAATGCCTTTGATGAGGGCAACAGTGCGTGGCTGGGTGGCGATAGTCCCAACAACCTGCGGGTTAACTTGCATCAGTTCGCCATGACGGGTCTGTTTTTCGGTCATGAGATAAAGCGCCATCTGCACATCATCAAAGAGGTAAAAACAGTTGGCGCACCACATATCCATACCGCTGCCAGCGCACAGTGTCAGCACATGCTGCTGGCGTAAGAAGCGGATAATTATCGACAAATCATCAGGCGAGTTCACGGCACTCATTAGTCACAACACCTTCCGGCTTAATAATAGCCTTGAGTGTACATCAACTTTGCCACAGCAGACGATCACGGGATGTCAGGGTTTCTGTTGGGAAAGTCGCGAGCACCGCCTGATAGCGCTTGGCATCTTTCGGGTAACCCCGTGCCGCCTGCAACAGCAGCCGCAATGCGCTGTCATAATCGATGCCGCGCAAATCACGGTAAGGCCACAGTTCAGGTTCTGCAATAAACGGCAGTAGATAATCTATCCCCTGCTGCACATTACGGCCATCTTGCACCCGCTCCCAACGTTCAATCTCGACATGTTCACCATAGCGGCACAGCAGCAGATGCGCCTCTAAATTGAATAGGGAGTAGTGGAACGGCACAGTGCGCTCCAGTTCCATCCACTGCTTACCATCTTGGGCTATCTGCGCCGCCAGGCGCTGAGTTATACCTTGCTGGATAATGGTGGAAACCAACCCACGATCGCCGTAAAACATCGCATTGACTGCACGCTGCACGTCATACCAAGTGCCGTGGTTGTTATGCCAGACATATTCGGAATGGCCCACTTCACTGTGGAACATCCAGTGGTTAAAGTCGCGGAACCACTGCTGCAATACCGCCGTATCTTCGGTATCCAATAGTTTGGCGGGCAAGATCAAACCAATAGTATCAATGACCATCCACATCAGCCGAGTATCAATCAACCCGGTCCCACGACCAGAGACAATACCGGGGATCGCCTGACCATAATTAAGGTGCGGATTCATTCGGGTTTTGGCATCTAAAAACCAGCAACGGATCTGTTCTGCCGCCACCTGTGCATAGCGGCTGTTACCCGTAAAATAGTAAGCTAATCCGAGGGTTAGGCAGTGATCGCACATCCGCACAATACGCTGTGTATCAGTGTCATCATTCTGGCTTTGCGGATTGGTATGGCCGTCTCGGCGTACATAGGGCAACCCGTTGGGTTTGCGTGGATTCGGCCACCAGTAAGTGCCAAAACTGTAGTAATCGTGGATATCACCACTGACCGGTAGCAAGGTTTTGTGCGTGACACTCTCCGGCTGCTGGTCACGCAAGGCATCAGCTTCACTTAATAACCGACGTAATGCCGGTTGCAGAGGCGAAAAAGGTTGCTGTAATACCGCTTTTGCCTTAATCAGGCAGTTTATATCCAGCGTGTACAATTTCATTGGTGTCACAGACGTTTTTATTGGCGTCATGGGCATTACTTCCTTTATGCGGCCTGACAGGCAACCCGCACGCCAGTGGCGGCATCAAAAATGTGGATACCGGCAAGTTTAGGTTGCAGGTAGACCGTTTCCCCTTCATTGACCGCCAGACGCTGTTTAAATACCGAGGTAAAGCGGCCACCGCCAGTGCGGCAAAATAGCTGCATATCCGAGCCAGTATTTTCAATGGCGGTAATGGTGGCTTTCAGCGCGCTGGCGCTGTGAGTGGCATCTACCACATTGACCTGCTCCGGACGAATGGCGTACACCACACTCTGCCCGTCGGTCACTTGCAACCCGACAGGCAGTGTCAGCATGGAACTATCCTCCAATCGCAGTAGGAACTCACCGCCCTGCTGCACCACCGTGCCTTTCAACTGATTGATCTCCGGCGATCCGATAAACCCGGCGACAAATAGATTCGCGGGTCGATCATAGAGATCGAGCGGTGAACCAACTTGCTCAATCCGACCTTCACGCAGCACCACAATCATCTGCCCCATGGTCATGGCTTCTATCTGATCATGGGTGACATACACGGAGGTGGTTTTCAGCCGTTGATGTAACTCGCGGATCTCACCGCGCACCTGAGTACGTAATTTAGCATCCAGGTTAGACAAAGGTTCATCGAATAAGAATACTTGCGGATTTCGCACGATGGCGCGCCCCATGGCAACCCGTTGGCGCTGCCCGCCAGACAGATCTTTTGGCAGGCGCTCCAGCAAAGCCTGTAAGCCCAATAGCTCCGCGGTAGACTCAACTTTTTTGCTGATCTCCGCTTTGGACATTTTGGCCATTTTCAGCGCAAAGCCCATGTTTTCGCGCACCGTCATCTGCGGATAGAGGGCATAGCTTTGGAACACCATGGCGATGTCGCGCATCTTGGGTTCAACGTCAGTGACATCAATATCATTGATGCCGACCGTGCCGCCTGAGATCTCCTCCAGCCCGGCAATCATGCGCAGTAGGGTGGATTTTCCGCAGCCGCTCGGGCCGACCAGCACACAGAACTCACCGTCAGGGATCTCCAGCGATACATCGCGGATCACATGGGTGTCACCGTAAGATTTACAGACATTTTTAAGTACAACCGATCCCATTTTGTTTCTCCCTAGCCTTTAACCGCGCCAGACATGATCCCGCGATTGAAATGTTTTTGCAGACCCAGATACACGATGATGCTCGGCAACATCGCCAACAGGGTGATGGCAATAAAGATGTTTGGTGTGATGCTCTCGTCAGTACGTAGTGTGCCGAGGATCACCGGAATGGTATTCAGACTGTCCTGATTCACCACAATCAGTGGCAACAGGTATTGGTCCCAAATCATGATGAAGCCGAACGTCACGACAGTACCCAGTGCAGGCTTAACCAGCGGCAGGATCACATGGAAGAAGATTTGCCATTCACTAGCACCATCAATACGCGCCGCCTCCTCTAGCTCTTTCGGAATAGCCGCCATAAACTCGGTCAGAACAAAAATAGAAAAGGCCCAGCCCACCACCGGCAAAATCATGCCCAGATAGCTGTTGTAGAGCGAAGTGTCGATCACCGGCAGCTGCCAGTTGATGATCATATACAGTGGGATGGCGATCACCTCTTCCGGCAGCATCATGGTCGACAGAATGACCAGGCTGGTCAGAGAGACTCCGACAAACTTTTTACGTGCCAGCGCATAGGCCGCCAGCGCACTGACGGATACCTGCAACACCGTGCCAAAGAACACCACGATGATCGAGTTCAGCAGATATTGCCAGACGCCGATATCCATCCAGGCGAAGATAAAGTTATCCCATGAGAACTGATTGGGCCATGCCAGCAGCTCACCGGGTTTCACCGGTGCACCACTGAATGCGGTCGCCATAATGCCCCAGTACGGACCAACAAAAACCATCAGCAACAGACCATAAATTATCCAGCGGCCGATACTGTTCCAACTTTTACTTTTCATTACCACTCTCCGGCTCGGGTTAGTAACGGGCGATGCGCTTTTTCAAGGTGAGATGACAAATCGTCAAGACCACAGTGAAGGCGAATAACAGGAAAGAGACCGCTGACGCATAACCATAGTCAAACTGCTCAAAGCCCAGTTTGTAGATATGGGTCATGATCATTTCCGTCGCATTAGACGGGCCGCCGCCAGTGGTGGCATACACTTCGGCAAACACGCGGAAACCACGAATAAATGACAGCATCAACACCACAGAAAGTGCGGGGATCATGCCCGGTAAGGTCACATAGCGCAGGCGGTTCCACCAGTTGGCGCCGTCTACATTCGACGCGTCATATAAATCACGGCTAATCCCTACCAGTCCGGCGATAAAGATCACCATGTTGTAAGGTACTGCTTTCCAGATATGCAGCAGCATCACCGTCCATAGCGCTTGATCGGTATCCGCCAGAAACCCCTGAGCTTCAATGCTAAACCACGACAGAATGTGGTTCACCACGCCATTACTAGTCGGGTTAAATAGAATTCGCCACATTTCGGCGACGATCGCCGCACTGGTCACCGCCGGCAGGAAAATCGCGGTACGAATAAAGCGCAGATGCCGTGCCGGCCCCTCTAGCAACATTGCCAAAAAGAAGGCGATAAAAGCGGCCACCACCATGGTGACCACCACATATAACAGGGTATTGAAGACCGCAGAGTGCAGCGCTTCATCACCAAAGGCACGGGAAAAGTTGGCAAACCCGACCCACTCATTTGGCTGGTTAAAGTTAACCTTGTAGAAGCTCATCACCAACCCTTGCAGCATTGGGATGAATTTAAACCAGGTGAAGATGACCAGTGCCGGAGCCAGAAACAGCCACGGAACCAGATTACGTTTTAGTCGGGGATTCAGCGTTATCATGATTAACTCACTGCCCTAAGACATTCTGTTTAGCCAGCTCATCATTGACCTTCTGATTCACGGCTTTTAATTCAGCGGCGATATCACCATCACAATTGGCTAAGATGCGGTTGAAACCTTCAGCAGTCACCTGACGAATTGGCGTCCAGTTAGGCACTTGTGGAATATAGCGGCCATGTTCGGCGTACAGATCAGCAAACATTGCCCAGCGCGGATCGTTATAAACCGCTTTGGTATCCACCTGTTTGTTAATCGATAAGCGCACTACCGGCATATTATTACTGCCCATACCCATGCCGATTTGCTGCCCTTCTGGTGAGATCATGAACTCAATAAATTTCTGTGCAGCCTCTTTTTTCTGGCTACTTTTCATCATAAACACCGTGGTGCCTTCAGCCAGCGTCGCTTGCCCCTTCGGCCCTGTTGGTGGTGGGATCACCTCAAAAGCCTCTTTACCGGGATCTTTATCAAATAGAGCAATGTGATAAGGGCCGGAGAAGAACATGCCACTTTGACCGGAACGGAATGAAGGTATGGCATCAGCAGTGGTGGCATTGATAGCCCCCGGCTGTACTGTTTTGTCGCACACCATGCCACGCATGAAACTCAGGGTTTCAGTGGCAGCAGGTTCATCCAATGCGGCTTTAAATTTGCCCTCACCTGCTGGGCGAATGAAGTCACCACCAGCTTGCCACAGATATGAGCTGATAAACCAACTGGCATAGCCGCGTGTGGTTGAACCCGGCAGAATAAAGCCGTAAGTGTCATTTTTGCCGTTGCCATCCGGGTCATTAAAGGTAAAGGCTTTTGCCAGCGTAGCGATCTCTTGCCAATTTTTCGGCTGTGCTAAGCCCAACTTTTCCCGCCAGTCTTTGCGCATGAATAGAGCAAAGGTTTGAGCTGAGGTCGGCACACCATAATATTTACCATCAATATATTGGGCACTCTTCCAAGCGGTATCGAAGATATCTTCCCCACCAATAATATTTTTGGGTTCAATGGGTTCAACAATACCCAGTTGGACAAACTGCCCAATGGCCACCGCATCATTGAAAATCAGGTCCGGCAGCGCATTACCCGCTGCAGCTCGTGCCAAACGCTGCTCAAAATCAGTTGTCGCATTGAAATATTCAATTTTGATGCCGGTTTTCTTCTCAAAAGTTTCAGCTTCTGTTTTATAAATATTCTTGGAATCATTACTGGCGCGTATCCATACCTGTAATGTTTCTGCGGCGTGGAGAGATGGAACTCCCGTGGCTAAATAAGTTAACAACAGCAAAGATTTTATTTTTACGTTTGACGTTATCATTTTTTTCTTCATCTCAGCGTCCTCGTTGAAATCTATTTTTTATAGATTTACCCAGAAAGTTAAATAGCAGAATAAAATCATGAAACACTCGACAACATTAGAACCCAGAGCAAAGCAAAAAACTACACCATAAAAAACAAAACTTAATTCCATTTTAAAATTTCTGCTTGAGATCACACTTGAAAAATGATTAAAAAATAGAGAAATAAATTTTTTTAATTAAAAACAATAAGTTAAAATCTTCACTTTAAAAATAAAAAAATAATGCAATGGTTGAAATTAACTCAAAAATATCTAAAACAGAGATTTAATTTGATGGTGCTCACAGTTTAAGTTATTTATTTATAGAGAATTTACAATGTAGACTTGGATCACAAAAAACCAGAAACTTTACCCTAGAATTCAAATCCATCCGAAATAGAACCGCATTATTTTTATAAAAATGCTGGCTATACATTTCATAACCTTTTTATTAATGGGTGTAATTTTATTTACATAAAAACAGAGAAATAGATAGAAATAACTTTGTAACTTTTGTTTTTAATAAAATAAACCATCAAAAATAAGGAAAGTAGTGATGAACATGCTGGGGAAAAAAAACCTATTACTGGCTATTCTCATGGGATCTTCACCCTTTATTTATGCCGCTGAGAGTCATCCACTATTATTGAGAATGGATGATATAAATTATAGCGTTACCCAAGTTAAGCAAAACAACCCTTTGTATGAAAAATCTTATAAAAATCTGATAGCTAAGGCTGACAAAGCGCTGGGAAAACCACTGTACTCGGTGATGGATAAAAACTTATTAGCCGCCAGTGGTGATAAGCACGACTATTACAGCTTCCCGCCTTATTGGTGGCCAGACCCAAGTAAGAAAGATGGCATGCCTTATTTGCGTAAAGACGGGGAAACAAATCCGGATGCCAATAGTGATGCAACTGATAAAAAACGCATGAACAGCTTCAGTGACGATGTCTATTATCTGGCGTTAGCTTATAGCTTTACTGGCAAGCCCGAGTATGCCGAAAAAGCGCGGGATCAATTGGTCAATTGGTTCGTCAATCCAGATACCCGAATGAACCCAAATCTGCAATATGCCCAAGCCATTCCCGGTATCAATGAAGGTCGCGGCATTGGCTTAATCGATAGTCGGGCGCTGGTAGATGTCATAGACGCAGTGGAATTGATAAGGCCTGCGAATGTACTTAAGGATGCCGATTATCAGACAATCAAAAGCTGGTATCACGATTTTTATCAATGGATGACTACTAGCCAAAACGGGTTCGAAGAAGATAATTGGCACAATAATCACGGCACCTATTTTGATATGCAGGCCGCCTCCTTTGCCCTGTTTAGCGAGCAAAAAGCCGCAGCGCAAAAGCGTCTGGAGATCACCCAGCTGCGCCGGATCCCATCACATTTTGATATGCAGGGTCGCCAAAATGCTGAGTTGGAGCGCACTCGTCCGTGGCACTACAGTAATTTTCATCTGGAAGCCTACAACAAACTGGGTCGGCTGGGTGAGGTCGCTGGCAAAGATATCTGGGACTTCACTCTCGACGAACATAGCCTCAAAAAAGGCTATCAATACGTCGCGGGCTTTATCAATACCGACCAAGCCTGGCCATATAAAGATCTGGATGGTATTCAGGATAAAAAAGCACTGGTAAACATGATCACCGCCGCCCGTGCCTACCCAACAGACCCTGATTTCCAACAGAAAGCGCAATATCTGATTGCCAAATATCCGGATGCTGTCGAAATCCTGCTCTACCCGATAACACAGCCCCTGATCGCAAAAAAATAAGCATTGTCGAGGACACACCAGCTATGAAGCAGTTTACGGATCGGCAGATGGTTAAAATCCGCCAGCGGGTCATGCAGCAACCGGAGATTATCACCACGCTGATTGCGGGTAATCAGGTTGTCTTGAACTCAGAAACCCTGGTTCCTGCCACCGGTATCGCCACCTGGAACCACTACTATTATTGCCCCGATCACGGTGTGCAGTTGGAGTGGGAGCGCTATTCACCCACCCAGCACCGTTGCCCGGTAGACACTCATCTATTTAGTGGCGAACCCTATGATGGCGCCTGGTGGCGGGCGCTTAACGGCCTGAATGCCAAAGCCTGCAATCAGCTTGGATTGTTGTGGCAACTGACCGGTGAGATAGGCTACCTCAATAAAGTGCGGGATATTTTGATCGATTATGCCCACTACTATCCTGACTATGAAGTGCACGGCGGTATTCCGTACAACGGGCCGGGCAAAGCCAATGCACAGACACTGTGTGAAGCTAATTGCCTGCTCGATTTTACGCTGGGATATGATTTTATTGCCGATGCCCTCAGTCAGGATCAACGGGACTGCATTGCCGGGCGGTTATTGCGGGAGGGTGCGGATTTTCTAATGCAACACCGTACGCGCCAGTTACATAACCATGAAGTTAAAATCAACAGTGCTATCGCCATTATCGGTTTAATCCTCGACGATGAGCACTATATTGAGTCTGCGGTTAATGCGGATTATGGTCTGCGCTATCAGTTAGAGCACGGGCTATTCAGTGAAGGAATGTGGTTTGAAGGCTCGGTACATTACCACTTTTATGCGCTGCAAGGTTTCTGGTCATTCGAAAAACTGGCCGCAGGCAGTCGCTATAGCCTGTTGGCCCTCCCCTATTACCGCGACATGCTGAGTTTCCCGCTCAAACTGTTGATGCCAGATGGCACATTCCCCCGAATAAATGATTGTACCGCCGGACAGGAGCAACTCAGCCATACACATTTATATGAATTTGCTTTCAATATTTATGGCAATGATGAGTATGCCGCTGCCCTGCACCATATTTATCGCCAACAACCCCGTTTAAATCTGGATGCGCTGCTGTATGGCGTTGACGAGTTACCACAACAGATCATGGATGTGATCCCAACGGATACACTCCATGCACCGGACTGCGGATTAACCATCTTACGCCAGCCACAAGCAGGTCGGGCATTGCTGGTAAAACACACTCCCTACGGTGGTGAACATGATCACTATGATCGACTGAACTTAATTTTGTTTGAGCAAGGGCGAGAGATCTTGCCCGATTTAGGTACAACTGGCTATGGTGCACAATTGCATTATGGTTACTACAAAAACAGTTCCACCCACAATACGCTCAGTATCAATCAGAAAAATCAGCCCCCAGCGGTGCCCATTATTCATAACTGGCATCAATCGGCGGCTTTCAGTTGGCTGGATACCGAGGTGGATTGGGGTCAAAAAGCACCAGAGCTGGACAGTCACACCCGTATACAATGGGATAGCGCAGCTTACCGTGATGTAAAATTCCGCCGCCGTATTTTGTGGCTGGATGACGCCATCATCGATCTCAGCAGCATTATCAATCCACATCAACAACAGTGGGACTGGGTACTGCATCTCGATGGCATGGCAACAGAGCAACTGGGTGAACCCACAACTTTTAGTGACCACGGGCCAATGCAATACTTACATCAGGTTACCGCTCGCCCCCTGAATGGAGTGCTCCAGTGCCATTATCAGACTGTGGCTCGCCCACTCTCACTTTGGTTGGCCGCCGACGCCCTGCTTTTCCAAGGATTAGCACCGGCAAATCCATCCGTGCGCGATATCAGCTATCTGATTTTGCGTAACAGTCAGCCGGAGGCGCAAGTGGCCTGTGTATTTGATTTGAATAACCACGACCCGTTATTGCAGGTCCGGGTAGAGAATGATGGCGAGATATTCTCCCTCGAATTAACCCGCCAACAACAGATCATACAAGTAAAAATTCCCTTTACCGGCAATAACCTACCGCTATTCAGTTAACCTTATCCAGACTGGGGCAGCCACTGCCCCATTTCCCCGTACTTATCGCTAATGAGAGTAGCATTCCCAGCATATCCTCCCTAAGAACAGGGTTTATGGCGAGAAAGTGCCTAATAACGTGATTTAGCTAACATTTACTGCATAAGATGATTATGCATTTATATGCAAAATTTGCGTATAACATGAAGGTGTAACAAATAATTATGGATTAACAAATAAAATACAAAATATATTAAGAACCCGCTCTCATTGCCCATATTGAATAATAATAAGCCCGCCAATGTATCCTTCGTGTTAAATATAATCCTACTGTTTTGCATAACATACAGTACAGTTTTGAATAAAAACCGTTTAAAACGAATAAAATCGATTATTTATTCATTTTTTAGTCAAGGTGTGTTTTAAAATAGAATAAAAACATGACGTGAGTCACAGAATGAATAAGTGTTATGACTAAAATAGCCGGCATCAGCTCGTTTTTCGAAAATCTTACTTAAAACGAAAACCTTGTTTAAAACCAAAATTTGTTTAAAAAAACAGAGATCTTACGCAAATGGAAAATAACAACAAGAAAATGGCGCATATAAGGCGGACAACGCATTTAATGATGCCGGCACACCGTAGTTATTTTAGTTTTTCCTATTTCCATTTTAGATAATCCCCCTCTTGCGATGGCATCCGTTTTTATTGGATAGTCATTGTCTATGCACAATATTTGACAGAGACGAAAAGTGATTTTTTTGAACTTTGCGTTATGTTAACTATTGTCTGCGTTCTTCAAAGATGCTAATACTCGGTTTTAATCTTATTGCTATCAGCACTGGTAACGCTATTACCCGGCCGATATCAACCCAGTGTTAATTATCTTTCAGCAGAAACATAGCTATCCCGTAAAAAATTAAATGTCACCTTTGTCATTAATGCTAAATGACATGAGGATCACTGCGCCTGAAATTCAGATGCAGTGTTTCGCAGAAAAGAGATAAAGCAGAAAAAATATCAATGAACATTATTTCATTGATACGGCCTGCTATATATCGAATTTATTAAGCGACTAAATCCAATTTGCAAAAATGTTGGACGGGTTTATATACCCTAAATAAAATAAAAGAGAATCCATAATGAAAAAACTAAATATTGCGGCAAGTACTTCAGCTATACCCTGCTTTGAATCTCAGCGCGAAGTAGTAGATGTCTTACATACAGATTTTACCGATATCGCGGCGGTTGTACTGTCAGTCCAAGACATTAATAATGGTGTCATTGATAGCATTCATGCATTAGGACTTGAGATCCCGATTTTTGCGGCAGTTTGCTGTGAAGAAGAGCTTAACACCGACGTATTACCCTCATTAAATGGGGTATTTGAGCTCTGCGGTGACAACACTGATTTTTATGGTAAACAACTGGAATCAGCGGCAGAAAAATATGAAAAAGAGCTGCTGCCGCCATTCTTCAGTACATTAAAAAAATATGTTGAAATGGGGAACTCTACCTTTGCTTGCCCAGGGCATCAGGGTGGTCAATTCTTCCGTAAACATCCAGCGGGCCGCCAATTCTTTGACTTCTACGGCGAAACTATTTTCCGCTCTGACATGTGTAATGCTGACGTCAAATTAGGTGATTTACTTATTCACGAAGGTGCACCATGTGATGCACAAAAACATGCGGCGAAAGTCTTTAATGCCGATAAAACTTATTTCGTCCTGAACGGGACATCCGCCTCAAATAAAGTGGCGACCAATGCGCTGCTGGCCCGTGGCGACCTGGTGCTGTTTGACCGTAATAACCATAAATCCAACCACCATGGCGCACTGATTCAAGCAGGTGCAACTCCGGTATATCTGGAAACTGCCCGTAACCCGTTTGGCTTTATCGGTGGGATTGATGCCCACTGTTTTGAAGAGAAATACCTGCGCGAACAGATACGTAGCGTCGCACCTGAGCGCGCTAACGAAGCACGTCCATTCCGCCTGGCCATTATCCAACTGGGTACCTATGACGGCACCATTTATAATGCCCGCCAGGTGGTGGATAAAATCGGTCACCTTTGCGACTATATTCTGTTTGACTCTGCTTGGGTGGGCTACGAACAATTTATTCCAATGATGAAGGATTGTTCACCATTATTACTTGAACTGAATGAGAACGACCCCGGTATTATCGTTACCCAGTCAGTCCATAAACAACAAGCGGGTTTCTCACAAACTTCGCAGATTCATAAGAAAGACAAACATATTAAAGGTCAGGATCGCTACTGCAACCATAAACGCTTTAATAACGCCTTTATGCTGCACGCCTCCACCAGCCCATTCTATCCACTGTTTGCAGCATTAGATGTCAACGCAAAAATGCATGAAGGCAAAAGTGGTCAACGTATGTGGCTGGATTGCGTTAAGACCGGTATTGAAGCGCGTAAAATGATCTTAAATACCTGTAACATGATTAAGCCGTTTGTTCCGGTCGAAGTTGATGGCAAACCTTGGCAGCAATATGACACCGAGGCCATGGCACAAGATTTGCGTTTCTTTAACTTTATTCCTGGCGAAAAATGGCATGCATTTGAAGGTTATGAAGAGTCACAATATTTTGTCGACCCATGCAAACTGCTATTAACCACGCCAGGGATTGATACCAATACTGGTGAATATACGGCATCTGGTATTCCAGCCACTATTTTGGCTAATTTCTTACGCGAAAATGGTATCGTGCCAGAAAAATGTGATTTGAATTCAATTCTATTCTTATTAACGCCAGCAGAAGATTTGGCAAAAATGCAACATTTGGTCGCGCAAATTGCCCGATTTGAACGTTTCATTGAAGAAGATGCCATGTTAAGCGATGTATTACCAACCGTGTATCGTAATAATGAAACTCGCTACAAAGGTTATACCATTGGTAAATTGTGCCAGGAGATGCATGATCTTTATGTTAGCTACGATGTTAAGCAGTTACAAAAAGAGATGTTCCGTAAACAGTATTTCCCTAAAGTTATGATGAATCCGCAGGATGCGAATATTGAATTCGTCCGTGGTCATGCTGAATTAGTGCCATTGTGTAAAGCGGAAGGTCGAATTGCCGCTGAAGGCGCACTTCCTTACCCACCGGGAGTATTGTGTGTAGTCCCTGGTGAAGTTTGGGGTGGCGCAGCTCAACGTTATTTCCTGGCATTAGAAGAGAGTATTAATTTACTGCCTGGTTTTGCACCTGAATTACAAGGCGTTTATTTGCAAGTCGATGAAGATGGATGGAACCGTGCATACGGCTACATGATGAAATAATAATAAAATAATTTTTATTTTTACAACACCAATACTAGCTTTCGCTCAATCTGCGGGAATAGCTTATTCCCGCAGTCTCTGAAATTAAAAAAGAGATAATAAAAATGAGTAAAACAAATAATAAGATGGGAGTCGTACAGCTGACTATTCTGACCGCCGTCAATATGATGGGGTCTGGCATAATTATGCTGCCAACCAAACTCGCCGAAGTTGGGACGATCTCTATCGTCTCATGGTTAGTCACAGCAGTAGGTTCTATGGCGCTGGCCTATGCCTTCGCCCAATGCGGGATGTTTAGTCGTAAATCAGGTGGGATGGGGGGTTACGCAGAGTATGCCTTCGGTAAGTCCGGCAACTTTATGGCTAACTATACCTATGGTGCTTCGCTGCTGATTGCCAATATCGCCATTGCCATTTCAGCCGTGGGTTATGGTACTGAATTACTGGGCGCGACGCTGACCCCGCTGGGTATCTGTATCGCGACCATCGGTGTTCTGTGGCTGGCAACCGTGGCCAACTTTGGTGGCGCACGTATTACCGGCCAAATCAGTAGTGTGACTATCTGGGGGGTGATTATCCCAGTGGTGGGTATCTCAATTGTTGGCTGGTTCTGGTTTAGCGGCTCTGCCTATATGGCGGCGTGGAATCCACATGGCGTGCCAACCTTCGAGGCTGTAGGCTCCTCTATCTCAATGACACTGTGGGCTTTCTTAGGTTTGGAGTCTGCCTGTGCGAATACCGATGCCGTAGAAAACCCTGAACGTAACGTTCCGATCGCCGTATTGGGTGGGACTTTAGGTGCAGCGGTTATCTATATCATCTCAACCAACGTCATTGCCGGTATTGTGCCGAATATGGATCTGGCTAACTCTACCGCGCCCTTTGGTCTGGCGTTCGCCTATATGTTCACCCCGGCAGTCGGTAAAATCATCATGGCATTGATGATTATGTCCTGCGTCGGCTCACTGCTCGGCTGGCAGTTCACCATCGCTCAGGTGTTCAAATCCTCTGCTGATGAAGGTTTCTTCCCGAAAATCTTCTCTAAAGTCAGTAAAGCAGATGCGCCGGTCAAAGGGATGCTGACCATTGTTATCATCCAGAGTGTACTGTCGCTGATGACCATTAGCCCGTCGCTGAACAAGCAGTTCAACGTGCTGGTGAATCTGGCGGTAGTGACTAATATCATCCCTTATATTCTGTCGATGGCAGCACTGGTGATTATTCAGAAAACCGCTAATGTCCCACCGGCGAAGGCCCGTAAAGCAAATATCATTGCCTTTATCGGCGCGATGTACAGCTTCTATGCGCTCTATAGCTCAGGTCAGGAAGCCATGACTTGGGGGGCGATTGTGACCTTCCTCGGCTGGACACTATACGGTTTGGTTTCACCACGTTTTGAATTTGCAGCAAAGACTAAATAATCGGTAAAGAACCGGTAGTCAGTAAAAAGAGAGTCATCAGTACACTGATTTAGCAGGATCAGGTGCCAGCAGATAAAAAAATCAGGATACGGCCCGCAATTCCGGTAATAATGTTCCAAACCGCTACCCCCGGACTGGAATAAGATGATGACGGATAGCCTTTGGTATCTCTATCTGCTGCGCACCGCCTCCGGTATGCTCTATACCGGTATTACCACCGATGTAGTACGCCGGTTGGCACAGCATCAGAGTGGAAAAGGGGCAAAAGCGCTGCGAGGGAAAGGTGAGTTAACATTGGTATTTCATTGTGAAGCAGGGGATCGTTCGACAGCATTGAAGCTGGAATATCGGGTGAAACAGCTCAGTAAACCGCAAAAAGAGAAGCTGGTGATTAACCAGCCTCTTTCACTGCTCGCCATGCTTAGCGATAAAACCGTTAGCGGTTAGAACCGACTGAACGGAGCAGAAAACACCACTTCGCCATCAGCATCAGTCAGGGCATCTTCCGCCAAAGCATAAACCTGAAAAGCCTCTTCGGTACCAGGCCAGCGACAACTCAATTGGTGACGGGCCGCCGGAACAAAACCGAAGCGCTGATAGTAGGCCGGATCACCCAATACCACGACCGCGGCATAACCAAACTCATTGAGCGAATCTAGCCCCTCATACACCAGTTTTTCAGCCAAACCTTGCCGACGCAGACTCTCATCCACCGCCAGTGGTGCCAGCGCGACCCATTGACGGTCTTCACCACCAACTTCGACCGGGCTGAATGCGGCATAGCCGACTACACCGCCTTCGTCATCAGTCGCGACAATCCCCAGCGTTAGTAAGCCATCTTCGCGCAGTTGCTGCACCAATTCAGCTTCGTCATTACTCTCAAATGAGTGGCGTAATAGCGCGTCTATTCCCGGTGCATCCACCGGAATTTCTACTCTGATCAACATGATGCTAATGTGCGGGAAGCACTTGCCACACCCTCTTGCTGACCCGCTTCAATAAACTCTGCCAGCTGTTGCAGACCCACTCGCAGCAAGGTTGGCATGGACTCCAATTCAATGGCATCCATCAGATTCTTCACATACAAGCCCAATTCGGTATCCCCTTCAATTCGTAACCGGCGCTGAAAAAATAACGTATCCGGATCTTCTTTACGGGCAGCAATCAAAATCAGATCGTTGGCATCACCACTAAAGCTAACATCCGCTTCAGCCTGTTGGCTCACCACCAGCCTACCGTTTTCTACCGTCATAAACCATTGCAACGCGAGATCACGTACTTCAATTTTTAACCAGCGGGATGCCAAAAACTCCAGATCGCCGTCCAACAATGCCTGGCGGAATTGCCACCCCAGCACTTGCTCTATGACCTGCCGCTGTAAGGCAAATGGTGTTAACTTTAGCGGCCCCCGCAACAGCGCAGGCCCTTGACGCACAAGACGTGCTCGTAGTTCTCCCAACACAGGCTGGACTCCTTATTTGGTGATATCCCCTCCGCCTGAAGCCGCAGGGGATTAGCTTGCTGCCTACCTGCAACGCCAATGACTTTGGGTTTAGATCTCGATAATTACGTCTATATTGCCACATTGGCAAAACCGGAAAGCGCGTTAAATCAATAAAATTTGCATCAGAACTGGGCTAAATATCAGAAGAATGCCACCAATGCGAAAGAAGCTGCCTTATATCAAGGTCAGTTCAAAGTAGGTTAACTAAAATCGCCACTCGATAAAATACCAATATCATCTTCGGATGGGGAAAATTCTATGGAGCTGCTTTGTCCTGCCGGCAATTTACCCGCATTGAAAGCCGCAATCGATAATGGTGCCGACGCGGTGTATATCGGCTTGAAAGATGATACTAATGCCCGCCATTTTGCCGGCCTTAATTTCACCGATAAAAAGCTACAGGAAGCTGTTAATTACGTTCATAGCCGTAAACGCAAATTGCATATCGCCATCAACACCTTCGCCCACCCCGACGGCTACTCCCGTTGGCAACGGGCGGTGGATATGGCGGCGCAACTTGGAGCTGATGCCCTGATTCTGGCGGATCTCGCCATGCTGGAGTATGCCGCCGAACGTTATCCCGAAGTGGAGCGCCATGTCTCGGTGCAAGCCTCAGCGACTAACGATGAGGCCATCCGCTTTTATCAGCGCCATTTCGATGTGGCACGGGTGGTTCTACCGCGCGTACTCTCAATGCATCAGGTGAAACAGCTGTCACGTACCAGCCCGGTCCCGTTGGAAGTTTTCGCCTTTGGTAGTCTGTGCATTATGGCTGAAGGCCGCTGTTATCTCTCATCCTATCTGACCGGTGAATCCCCCAATACCGTGGGCGCTTGTTCACCCGCGCGCTTTGTCCGTTGGCAGCAGACCCCGCAAGGTATGGAGTCACGCCTCAATGAGGTGCTGATCGACCGCTATGACGACAATGAAAACGCCGGCTATCCCACATTGTGCAAGGGGCGCTATCTGGTAGATGGCCAGCGCTACCACGCCCTGGAGGAGCCGACCAGCCTGAATACCCTTGAGCTACTGCCGGAACTATTTGCCGCGAATATCGCCTCAGTAAAAATTGAGGGCCGCCAACGCAGCCCGGCTTATGTCAGTCAGGTTGCCAAAGTCTGGCGACAGGCGATTGACCGCTATCAGGCCAATCCGGCGCAATTTGCCGCCAAAGCAGAGTGGATGGAACAACTGGGCGCAATGTCCGAAGGAACCCAGACCACACTGGGCGCTTATCATCGCAAGTGGCAGTAGCCGGAGGAAATATGAAGTATGCCTTAGGCGCAGTGCTCTATTACTGGCCAAAAACAGAGATTGAAACCTTCTATCACGCAGCAACCAATAGCAGTGCCGACATTATTTACCTCGGTGAGAATGTCTGCACCAAGCGCCGTGAAATGAGAGTCGGCGACTGGCTGGCCTTAGCCAAAGAGGTCGCCGCCAGCGGCAAGCAGGTGGTGATTTCCACACTGGCGCTGTTGCAGGCCCCGTCCGAACTGAATGAGTTGAAGCGCTATGTGGAGAACGGCGAGTTTTTGCTAGAAGCGAATGATTTAGGTGCGGTGAATATGGCGGCGGAACGCGGCCTGCCTTTTGTCGCGGGTCACGCCCTGAACTGCTATAACGCCTATACTCTGCGAATTTTACATCGTCAGGGCATGATGCGCTGGTGTATGCCAGTGGAGCTTTCCCGCGACTGGCTGAGTAATGTTTTACAGCAGTGCGAAGAGTTGGGTTTTCGCCATCAGTTTGAGGTGGAAGTGCTGAGTTACGGCCATCTGCCGCTGGCGTATTCTGCCCGCTGCTTTACCGCCCGTTCAGAAGATCGCGCCAAAGATGAGTGCGAAACCTGCTGCATTAAGTATCCACAAGGGCGCAAGGTGTTGTCGCAGGAGCAGCAGCAGGTCTTCATCCTCAACGGCATTCAGACGCAAAGCGGTTACTGCTATAACCTCGGTAATGATCTGAACTCGATGCAGGGGTTGGTGGATATCGTCCGTCTTTCGCCGCAAGGTATTGAGACACTGGAAGTTATCGATCAATTCCGCGCCAACGAGCAGGGTTTGGCCCCGCTGGCACTGACAGATAAAGCGGATTGCAACGGCTATTGGCGGCGACTCGCCGGACTAGAATTGGTCTCCTGAATATTATTGGGGGAGCATAACTACTCTCCCAACAATTCAGGCTAGTGATTTATCCCCCTCCCTCGCCGCATTTATTCCCCTTCAGAGAATCGCCCTTTAGTTTATGCTCTTATCTGCATACCACGCGTTTACACATAAACGCACTCGCCCTTCAAGCGACTCGACATAAGGTTAAGATGGACGATTCTATGATTGATAATAATGTTTCTATCACAGATAAAAATACAATCCCCCTATCGGTGCTCGATTTATCACCAATAGCTCAAGGTAAAACCCCACGGGATGCTTTCCATGCTTCATTGGATTTAGCGCAACATGCCGAAAACTGGGGATATCACCGTTACTGGCTCGCCGAACACCACAACATGACCGGCATTGCCAGTGCCGCGACCTCGGTCCTGATTGGCTATATTGCCGGTGGCACCAACACAATCCGCGTAGGCTCTGGTGGTGTCATGCTACCTAACCATTCGCCGCTGGTGATTGCCGAGCAGTTTGGTACCCTCGCCTCCCTCTACCCTGATCGTATTGATCTCGGTCTTGGCCGTGCGCCCGGCAGTGATCAGCGCACCATGATGGCGCTGCGCCGCCATCTGTCAGCTGAGGTTGATAACTTCCCATCGGATGTACGTGAACTGCAAAGTTACTTTGCAAAAGTGCAGCCAGGACAGGCAGTGCAAGCGGTACCGGGTCAGGGCTTACATGTGCCGCTGTGGCTGCTGGGTTCAAGCCTGTACAGTGCGCAACTCGCCGCAGCCATGGGCCTGCCGTTTGCCTTCGCCTCACACTTCGCACCAGATATGCTGTTCCAGGCGCTCTCGTTGTATCGGGAAAACTTTAAGCCGTCAGCACAGTGGCCAAAACCTTACGCCATTGTCTGCGTCAATGTGGTGGCCGCGGATACGGAACGTGATGCGCGTTTCCTGTTTACCTCGATGCAGCAGCAGTTTGTCAGCCTGCGCCGTGGCACACCGGGTCAGCTACCACCGCCAGTGGAAGATATGGAGAAGATCTGCTCACCAGCAGAACAGTTTGGCGTCGATCAGGCGCTGCGCTTATCCATCATTGGCGATAAAAGCAAAGTACGCCATGGGCTACAGTCACTGTTGCGGGAAACGCAGGCCGATGAGTTGATGATCAATGGTCAGATTTTTGATCATCAGGCACGATTGCACTCCTTTAAGATAGTCGCGAGTTTGCAGCAAGATTTACAGTCGATTGGCCGCTTGTAACACGCACCCTGACGAAGAGTTGCAGACATAAAAAAACCAGCCCGGAGGCTGGTTTTTTACGTTTAATCATCTGAGATGACTAAGACTTATGCATCACCGAAACGACGACGCGCTGGCGCTGCTGCTGGTGCAGCGGCATCATCACGACGTGGTGCAGCTGAACGCTGACCATCACGGCTACCACGACGTTCGCCACCACCATTACCGGCTGGAGCACGGTCGCTGCCGAATGAACGACGAGGAGGAGCACCTGCGCCATCACGACGTTCGCCACCGGCTGAACGAGGACCGCCACGGCGCTCACCACCATTACCGCCAGCTGGACGCTCACGACGTTCGTGTGGCTGCGCATCACCCAACAGCTGCATGTTCAGCGGCTTGTTCAGGATACGAGTGCGGGTGAAGTGAGATAACATTTCGCCCGGCATACCTTTTGGCAGCTCGATAGTTGAGTGAGAAGCAAACAGCTTGATGTTACCGATATAACGGCTGCTGATATCACCTTCGTTAGCGATAGCGCCAACGATATGACGAACTTCAACACCATCATCACGGCCCACTTCAATGCGGTACAGCTCCATCTCACCAACATCACGACGTTCGCGACGTGCTGGACGCTCGCCACCATCACGGCTGTCAGCGCGAGGCTCACGGCGGCTATCACCACGGTCACGGCCGCGATCATTACCACGGTCATTGCCACGGTCATCACGGGAATTGAATTCACGTTGCGGACGACGCGGTGCTTCTGGTGGCAGAATCAGAGGACGTTCGCCCTGTGCCATCTTCAGCAGTGCAGCAGCCAGCGTTTCGAGATCAAACTCTTCTTCTGGTTGCAGCTTAGCCAGCAATGCGCGGTAGAGATCCAAATCACTGCTTTCCAGCTGTTGGCCGACTTTAGCAGCAAACTGTGCTAAACGACGTTCGCCCAGCAATTCTGCGTTTGGCAACTGAACTTCTGGAATGGTCAGCTTCATGGTGCGTTCAATGTTCTGCAACAGGCGACGTTCACGGTTCTCAACGAACAGCAACGCACGACCAGCACGACCAGCACGACCAGTACGGCCGATACGGTGAACGTAAGACTCTGAATCCATAGGGATATCATAGTTTACAACCAAGCTGATACGCTCAACGTCCAAGCCACGAGCAGCAACGTCAGTTGCGATCAGAATATCCAGACGGCCATCTTTCAGGCGATCCAGTGTCTGCTCACGTAAAGACTGGTTCATATCGCCGTTCAGTGCAGCACTGCTATAACCACTGCGCTCCAGGGCTTCTGCAACTTCCAACGTCGCGTTTTTGGTACGCACGAAGATGATAGCGGCGTCGAAATCTTCAGATTCCAAGAAACGAACCAAAGCTTCTTTTTTGTTGTAACCGCCACCCACTCTCCAGAAACTCTGGCTGATGTCAGGACGGGTAGTCACGCTAGACTGAATGCGCACTTCCTGTGGATCTTTCATGAAGCGGCGGGTAATGCGACGAATGGCTTCTGGCATGGTAGCAGAGAACAGCGCGGTCTGATGTTCAGCCGGGATCTGCGCCATGATAGTTTCAACGTCTTCGATAAAGCCCATGCGCAGCATTTCATCTGCTTCATCCAACACTAAACCGCTCAGGTTGGACAAGTTAAGGGTGCCGCGTTTCAGGTGATCTAACAGACGACCTGGGGTACCAACAACAATTTGTGGCCCTTGGCGCAAAGCGCGTAATTGAACGTCATAACGCTGGCCGCCGTACAGGGCCACTACGTTGACGCCATTAATATCTTTAGAGAAGCTGGACAGTGCTTCAGCGACCTGAATAGCCAACTCACGGGTTGGTGCTAATACCAGAACCTGTGGTGCTTTCAGCTCAGCTTTAATATTGTGTAACAGCGGCAGACCAAACGCGGCTGTTTTGCCACTGCCTGTTTGCGCCATGCCGAGAACATCACGGCCGTTTAACAGGTGTGGGATACATTCTAACTGGATTGGCGATGGTTTTTCATAACCAAGGCTAGTTAGAGCGGAAAGAATAGGAGCGGACAGCCCCAGATCAGCAAAAGAGGTTTCAAGCTCAGTAGTCATGTACACGTGCCTCATTAATAATGGCAGCCAGTCTACATAACTCGTCGAGAAAATTTTCAGTCATTTTCATTGAAAAGTGTGAACCGGCTCAAATTAGATTATAAAACGAACAAAAAGGCCATCACCTGTTAGGGTGATTAACATTGGTAAAAACCAAGGTATCTCAGGCTGATAGTTGTTCGTCAGCTATTGCTGGTCCGATTCCGATAGGTCGTCTTGTTCTTGGCCCAAAAGCGCCAATTCCAACAATGCATAGCGGTGCTCAACAAAGTTATGAACGTTGTTAGCTACCGTCAGTTTGAACAGCGCCGAAGCGGTGTTCTTGTCCCCCAGACTTAGGTAATGTTTACCTAAATAGAAGTCAGTTTCACTGAGATGCTCAGCGAGCGAAGTGTTATCCGTTGCATCTGCCTTGAGCCTTTCCATCAGCGCTTTTTCGCTGATCGTGCCCAGGTAGAATTCGACAATATTCCATCCCCATTGCCCTCTGTCCGATTTCTCATAGCGCTGTTGTAACGCTACTGCCGCTGCCTTGGGATCGATTTCTCTTTCCACCAGATACAGCCACAACGAACGGAAGGGATCATTTGGATCGTCTTGATAAAACGCCTGCAGATCATCCTGCGCCAACGGGAGTCGACCGCCATAATAGAGAGCGATACCCCGGTTTAAACGCGCGTAATTGTAAGTTGGATCAAGCTCTAGTACAGAATCAAACGCTTCATAGGCAGCATCAAAATTGCCTGCCTGCGTTAAATAAATGCCCAGATAGTTAAAAACTTCTGGCATATCAGGACGAATAGCTAACGCTTGCGAAAAATCATTTCGCGCTAGTGCCCGTAGCCCGAGGCTATCATACAGCACTCCGCGCTCATATAAAAGCTGTGCGCGCTCATCATCCGTAAGTGCCCGACTTGCAAGGATTTGTTCCATGCGCGCCAGAATCACTTCCTGCTGCAACGTCGGTTGCAACGGGATAGCCAACACCTCGTCTTTACGCCAATCATGGTTGCTGCATCCTGCCAGCATGAGTGCTGTCGCAACGTAACACCAGCGCAAGAAAGGCTTCATTTCCTACTCCCGAAGACAAACATTGGATAAATATCCTTTCATCCATTTGTTTAACACAAGAGCATCCTGCCCTCGAGATAACATAGCCCCTCACTCATCAGTCAGGGGCTATGGAATGCTTTATTACTCTGCTGCTTCTGGTGCCGGAGCTTCTGCGTCAGGAGTAGTGGCTTCTTTGATGCTCAGGCGGATACGGCCCTGACGATCAACTTCCATTACTTTAACTGGCACTTCTTGGCCCATCTGCAGGTAGTCTGTCACTTTCTCTACGCGCTTATCAGCGATTTGAGAAATATGAACCAGACCTTCTTTACCGCCGCCGATTGCCACAAACGCACCGAAATCAACGATACGGGTCACTTTACCCGCATAGATACGGTTCACTTCGATTTCAGCAGTAATCTCTTCGATGCGACGAATAGCGTGTTTTGCTTTGTCGCCGTCGGTTGCTGCAATCTTAATGGTACCATCATCTTCGATTTCGATCGTGGTGCCCGTTTCATCAGTCAACGCACGAATCACAGAACCACCTTTACCGATCACATCCTTGATTTTCTCAGGATTGATTTTCATGGTGTAGATACGTGGAGCGAACTCAGAGATATCACCACGAGGTGTGCTGATAGCCTGTTCCATAACACCCAGAATGTGCAGACGCGCACCCTTGGCCTGGTTCAGAGCCACCTGCATGATTTCGCGGGTGATGCCTTCAATTTTAATGTCCATTTGCAATGCGGTGATACCGTCACGGCTACCGGCCACTTTAAAGTCCATGTCACCCAGGTGATCTTCGTCACCCAGAATGTCAGACAGAACGACAAAGTTTTCGTTTTCTTTAACCAGACCCATCGCGATACCCGCAACAGCGGCTTTAATTGGCACGCCTGCATCCATCAGGGCCAAAGAAGCACCACAAACAGAAGCCATTGAGGAAGAACCGTTAGATTCGGTGATTTCAGAAACCACACGAACAGTATAAGGGAACTCGCTCGGGCTTGGCATAACTGCCAACACACCACGTTTCGCCAGACGGCCATGGCCAATCTCACGACGTTTCGGTGAGCCAACCATACCGGTTTCACCAACGCAATATGGAGGGAAATTATAGTGTAGCAGGAATGAGTCAGTACGCTCACCCATCAGCTCATCAATATTTTGCGCGTCACGTGCAGTACCCAGTGTTGCAGTAACCAGTGCCTGAGTTTCACCACGGGTGAACAACGCAGAACCATGGGTACGTGGCAATACGCCAGTACGCACATCCAGACCACGGATCATGTCTTTTTCGCGGCCATCGATACGCGGCTCGCCACGTAATACGCGGCTACGAACAACGTTTTTCTCAACATCGCCCAGAATGTCCTGAATTTCAGACGCATTCAAAGATTCGTCTTGTGCCAGCAACGCTTCAGTCACATCAGCTTTGATAGCATCAACTTGAGTGTAACGCTCTTGTTTCTCAGTGATGCGATATGCGTCACCCAGACGAGCTTCAGCCAGCTCAGCAACGCGCGCGTGCAGCGCTTCGTTAACTGGCTCAGCATGCCAATCCCACTTAGGTTTACCGGCTTCGGCAACCAGAGCGTTGATATTTTCAATCACAACTTGTTGTTGTTCGTGGCCGAAGACCACCGCGCCCAACATTTGATCTTCAGACAGAATGTCTGCTTCAGATTCAACCATCAATACTGCGCCCGCAGTACCGGCAACAACCAAGTCCAGACGGCTCTCTTTCAGTTCGTCAGTCGTTGGGTTCAGCACATACTGGTCGTTGATGAAACCAACGCGAGCAGCACCGATTGGGCCGTTGAATGGAATGCCTGACAGGCTCAGCGCAGCTGATGCACCAATCAGTGCCACGATGTCTGGGTTAATCTGTGGGTTAACAGAAACCACGGTCGCAATCACCTGAACTTCGTTCAGGAAGCTGTCTGGGAACAGTGGGCGAATCGGACGGTCAATCAGACGTGAAGTCAGTGTTTCGCCTTCACTTGGGCGGCCTTCACGACGGAAGAAGCTGCCTGGGATACGGCCAGCAGCGTAAGTACGCTCCTGATAGTTAACAGTCAGCGGGAAGAAGCTCTGACCTGGTTTAGCTTTCTTTTGGCCAACAACAGTCACAAATACTGCGGTGTCGTCCATGCTTACCATGACAGCAGCTGTTGCCTGGCGAGCCATCATGCCCGTTTCGATGGTTACGGTATGTTGGCCGTACTGGAATTTACGAATAATCGGAGTCAGCAAAATAGTATCCTTATACTATGCGGTGCCGGATCGTATTGACGATCTCATCCACCTATCACTATTACCTTCACACTGCATCCTCGCGACTAATGACAATCCTTAACCCGCATTGAGTTAAAGTCTCTCATTAGCCGCGCGAACCTCTGCACCGGAAGATCCTATTTTTAAAATTTACTCTTCTTACTTGAAGCGGAAGCGGTGTTAGCTGCCACTTTGAGTAATAAACAACAACAATATACTAACGTATTTTATCATTGCTTCTTAGAAAAAAGGGGCCTATTGGCCCCTTTTTCCCGAAACTCGCAGACTTAGCGACGCAGACCCAGACGTTCGATCAGGGAAGCATAACGCGCTACATCTTCACGCTTCAGGTAGTCCAGCAGCTTACGACGCGTGGATACCATACGCAGCAGACCACGACGGCTATGGTGATCTTTTTTGTGCTCGGAGAAGTGACCTTGCAAATGGTTAATTTGAGCAGTCAACAGAGCAACCTGAACTTCGCTTGAACCGGTGTCATTTTCACCGCGACCGAAGTCAGCAACAATTTTAGCTTTCGCTTCAACACTTAGAGACATGATACAACTCCAAATATATAGATAAATTAAGACAGGCGCCGATCTCTAATTCAGCAACCCAATATGTAAGCCGCACTATTCTACTCTTTGAACCGCGGGATCGCAAGAAAGGCCGCTAGGCCCTACTCGGCGTACTCCACAACCAAACGTTTCGGTGCAACCCGACCATCCTCTGCGATGGTGCCGATGCCAATAAAGCTATGCTCTTCGCCTTCAGTAATACGAACCATTCCTTCATCCGGTGCGCCAGATACATGCACCGGCTGCCCCTGCTTAACATAGGCAGCTACTGCGGGTAACAGATTGACTTCAGGAAAGTTTAATACCGCACTGTCCATCGGGAGCAGTAGTAGATCCAGTTCTGGATTTGGCGAGCGCTCATCTACCTGCGCCGCTTCAACCATCGCTTTCAGCTGTTCTAAAGTCACCATGCGGTCACTTGGATAGGTAGCCACTTGCAACCGACGCAGATAACTCACATGCGCACCGCAACCTAACAATTCACCCAAGTCATCAATGATGGTGCGAATATAAGTGCCTTTGGAACAGTGGATTTCCAGCTCAAGAAAGTTGCCTTCCCAGCGGATAAAGAGCAACTCGTACACTGTGATACTGCGGGCTTCACGCTCGACTTCAATCCCCTGGCGGGCATATTCATACAGCGGTTTACCTTGGTGCTTTAGCGCAGAATACATCGACGGAATTTGCTGGCTATCACCACGAAAACTCTCCAGAGCAGCATCCATCTGAGCCTGAGTCACCTTGACCTCCCGCTCGCTGATTAATGCGCCTTCAGCATCCGAAGTATCAGTACGTTGCCCTAAGCGAGCAACGACGCGGTAGCGTTTATCTGAATCCAGCAAAAATTGGGAAAACTTAGTCGCTTCTCCCAGGCATATAGGCAGCATACCGCTCGCCAGTGGATCAAGCGCCCCTGTATGCCCTGCGCGGTTAGCGCTAAAGAGGCGTTTTACTTTTTGTAAAACGTCATTAGAGGAGAGGCCCAGCGGCTTATCCAATAACAGAATGCCGTTAATGTCACGGCCGCGACGACGTGGACGACCCATTACTTCTCCTCGTCGCTACCTGGATTAACCTGACGTTCTACATCATTTTTGATGACGTTAGTCACCAGGTTAGACATCCGCATCCCTTCAATCAAAGAGTTATCATAAGCGAAAGTCAGTTCTGGCACGATACGCAGACGCATCGCTTTACCCAGCAAAGTGCGGATATAACCGGAGGCATCTTGTAGTGCTTTAATGCCATTTTTTACCGTATCCGGATCTGCGTTATCGGTTAATACGTTCAAAAAGGTCACAAAAACTTTAGCGTAAGCCAAATCACGGGACAGCTCGATACCTGATACGGTAGCCATGCCAACACGCGGGTCTTTGATTTCACGCTGTAAGATGAGTGCGATCTCTTTCTGCATTTCCTGCGAAACACGCTGAGAACGGCTGAATTCTTTTGCCATTTGGACTCTCCAGACAAGTCGGGGGGCCAAGGCCCCCCAAATGGATATAAGCAGATCTGAGGCGATTAATCGATAGTACGTTTGATTTCGATAATTTCGAAGACTTCGATTACATCACCAGTACGGACGTCGTTGTAGTTCTTAACGCCGATACCACACTCCATGCCGTTACGGACTTCGTTAACGTCATCTTTGAAGCGGCGCAGAGATTCCAGCTCACCTTCATAGATAACCACGTTGTCACGCAGAACACGAATTGGATTATTACGCTTAATCACACCTTCAGTAACCATACAACCTGCAATGGCGCCAAATTTCGGTGATTTAAACACATCACGTACTTCAGCCAAGCCAATGATTTGCTGTTTGTACTCAGGCGCCAACATACCACTCATCGCCTGCTTAACTTCGTCGATCAAGCTATAGATTACTGAGTAGTAACGCAGATCCAGACCTTCGGTTTCTACCACACGACGCGCTGAAGCATCAGCACGAACGTTAAAGCCAAGGATGATCGCGCCAGAAGCAGCAGCCAGTGTTGCATCAGTTTCGGTGATACCACCAACGCCTGAACCCACAATGCGGACTTTCACTTCGTCGGTAGACAGTTTTTCCAGTGAATCGCAGATAGCTTCACAAGAACCCTGAACGTCAGACTTGATGACAATGTTCAGTTCAGAAACTTCGCCTTCGGTCATGTTAGCAAACATGTTTTCCAGCTTGGATTTCTGCTGACGAGCCAGCTTAACTTCACGGAATTTGCCCTGACGATACAGTGCAACTTCACGGGCTTTTTTCTCGTCACGAACAACGGTAACTTCATCACCGGCAGCAGGAACACTGGACAGACCCAGAATTTCAACCGGAATAGATGGACCAGCAGACGTGATATCACGGCCTAACTCGTCACGCATCGCACGCACACGGCCATACTCAAAGCCACACAGTACGATATCACCTTTGTTCAAGGTTCCTTGCTGAACCAGCACGGTAGCGACAGGGCCACGGCCTTTATCCAAGAAGGATTCGATAACAACACCACTTGCCATGCCAGTACGAACTGCTTTCAGTTCCAGTACTTCAGCTTGCAGCAGGATGGCGTTCAGCAACTCATCAATACCGATACCGGCTTTCGCAGATACGTTGATGAACTGGGAATCACCGCCCCACTCTTCAGGCTGGATACCGTACTGAGACAGCTCGGTTTTAACGCGATCTGGATCAGCTTCTGGCTTATCGATTTTGTTCACTGCAACCACAACCGGCACGTTCGCCGCTTTGGCATGCTGAATAGCTTCGATAGTCTGTGGCATCACGCCATCATCAGCAGCAACAACCAGTACCACGATGTCTGTTGCCTGAGCACCACGGGCACGCATTGAAGTAAACGCGGCGTGTCCTGGGGTATCCAGGAAGGTGATCATGCCGTTTTCAGTTTCAACGTGATAAGCACCGATGTGCTGAGTAATGCCGCCAGCTTCACCTGACGCCACTTTCGTGGAGCGGATGTAGTCCAGCAGAGAGGTTTTACCGTGGTCAACGTGACCCATAATGGTCACAACGGGTGCACGGTGCTCAGCAGCAGCTTCAGCGCCAGTATCACGGTCACTCATCAGCGCTTCTTCCAGTTCGTTTTCACGACGCAGGATGACTTTGTGGCCCATCTCTTCAGCAACCATCTGTGCTGTTTCTTGGTCGATAACCTGGTTAATGGTTGCCATTGCGCCCAGTTTCATCATTGCTTTGATGACCTGAGAGCCTTTAACCGCCATTTTGTTCGCCAATTCAGCGACAGTTACAGTCTCGCCAATGACTACATCGCGGTTAACCGCAACAACAGGCTTGTTGAAGCTCTGCTGCAATGTGCTTGGTTTACGTTTGCCTTTACGGCCAACAGCACGTGCTTCTTCGCGATCAGCTTTAGACTCAGAGAGTTTATTGCCTTTCTTCTGCTTGGTTGCCTTTCCACCACGAGTGCGGCTACGGCGATCACCTTCAACTTTGGCGTCGTTTTCATCTTCCGCGGCGCGCGCATGTTGTGAAGTGGTGACATGGTAGTCAGCAGATTCGGTTTGTTCTGCCACAGGTTCTGGCCATTTACCTTCGTTTTCGGCTGCCATCTTACGGGCTTCCTCAGCAACGCGTTTAGCGTCTTCCTCGACCTTACGGCGTGTCTCTTCTTCTACTGAGCGTTTCAGCTCGGCAGCTTCAGCTTCACGGCGTGCTTTATCAGTCTGAGCTGGCTTGGTTTTTTCGTCGGTTTGTTGATTCGTCACTTTTTCTTTTTCCGCTGCTTGGCGTTTAGCTTTTTCAGCGGCCTCACGTTTGGCTTGTTCTTCGGCCGCACGTTTAGCTTTTTCTTCAGCGATTTTCTGCGCTGCTGCTTCCGCTTCACGTTGTGCCTGCTCTTCCGCTTCACGCTGTGCCTGCTCTTCCGCTTTCGCTTGTTCAGCTTCCGGCGTATTTACATAAGTGCGTTTCTTGCGGACCTCGATTTGCACCGATTTACTTTTTCCGCCGGTGCTCGGAATATTCAAGGTGCTACGCGTTTTGCGTTGCAACGTGAGTTTATTAGGCGCGCTACCGTGTTCACGGTTTAAGTGCGCCAGTAATGTTTCTTTTTCTTGCTGGGTAACTGAGTCTACTTCAGATTTGTTGATCCCTGCATCAGCAAATTGCTGTACCAGGCGATCAACTGGTGTCTGAATCTCAGCGGCCAGTGATTTTACGGTTACATCTGTCATGCTGTTCCTTCCTGCTACAGTTTATTACGCGTTATCGCCAAACCAACAGATATTACGTGCGGCCATAATCAGCTCGCCGGCCTGCTCATCGCTAAGCCCTTCAATATCTGCCAGATCGTCGATACCCTGCTCGGCAAGATCTTCCAGCGTACACACACCGCGCGCAGCCAATTTGAATGCCATGCTACGTTCCAGACCCGCTAGGTTCAGCAGGTCATCAGCGGGTTTTTGGTCGCCAAGACTCTCTTCTTGTGCCAGGGCCAGCGTGGTCAATGCAGCTTTGGCGCGATCACGCAGCGCTTCAACCGTATCTTCGTCAAGACCATCGATTTCCAGAAGTTCTTTCATCGGCACGTAAGCCAACTCTTCCAGAGAAGAGAAACCTTCCTCTACCAATACAGTGGCAAAGTCCTCATCGATATCAAGATATTTGGTGAAGGTATCAATAGCGGCATGAGCCTCGGCCTGATGCTTCGCCTGAAGATCGTCCGCCGTCATTACGTTCAGTTCCCAGCCACTCAATTGTGCTGCTAAACGTACGTTCTGACCGTTACGGCCAATTGCCTGTGCCAGATTACTGGCTTCAACGGCAACATCCATCGTGTGTCTGTCTTCATCAACCACAATAGACGCAACATCAGCTGGCGCCATGGCGTTAATAACAAACTGGGCTGGATTATCATCCCACAATACAATATCAATGCGCTCGCCACCAAGTTCGCTGGAAACAGCCTGAACACGGGCACCACGCATCCCGACGCAAGCACCGACTGGGTCGATACGTTTGTCGTTGGTTTTGACCGCAATTTTAGCACGCGAACCCGGATCACGGGCAGCTGCTTTAATTTCGATCAATTCTTCGCCGATTTCCGGTACTTCAATACGGAACAGTTCAATCAGCATTTCAGGACGTGAACGGCTGACAAACAGCTGCGCACCGCGAGCTTCTGGGCGCACATCATACAGAACGCCACGGATACGGTCGCCTGGACGGAAGTTTTCACGCGGTAGCATGTCTTCACGACCAATAACAGCTTCAGCGTTGTTGCCCAGGTCCAGCGCAATACTGTCACGGTTAACTTTTTTCACTATACCAGTGACAATTTCGCCCAAATACTGGCGGAACTGCTCAACAACCATGGCCCGCTCAGCTTCACGCACTTTTTGTACGATAACTTGTTTGGCCGTTTGAGTCGTAATGCGGTCAAAAGTAACAGATTCAATCTGGTCTTCGACATAATCACCCAACTGGAGCGAAGGGTCTTCATATTGAGCGGCTTCTAACGTGATTTCACGTGTTGGCATCGTGACTTCATTAACAGCGACCCAACGGCGGAAAGTGTCAAAATCACCGGTCTTACGGTCGATACTGACGCGAACTTCAATTTCTTGTTCGTATTTTTTCTTGGTCGCTGTCGCTAGAGCTGTTTCCAACGCCTCAAAAATCTTCTCGCGCGGAAGGGATTTCTCATTGGAAACTGCTTCTACAACAGCCAGAATCTCTTTGTTCATCCTAGTTGCCTCATCCAAACTTTAAAAGTGGGGTACCAGATTCGCTTTCTGGATGTTGCTCAGTGCGAACACTTCATCTTTTCCATCCACAGTAACAGTGATCATTTCACCATCAACCGCTTTGATAATGCCCTGCCATTTACGGCGGTTCTGCATTGCCATACGCAAAACCAGAGTGACTTCTTCACCGAGGTAACGAGTATAGTGTTCAGCGGTGAACATGGGACGATCAAGGCCCGGAGAGGAAACTTCTAAGTTGTAAGCTACCGTAATTGGATCTTCTACGTCCAATACAGCGCTGACCTGGTGGCTGACATCAGCACAAGCATCAACAGTGATTCCGTCGTCACTATCAATATAGATTCGTAGCGTCGATTGGCGCCCCCGGATGAACTCGATGCCGACTAATTCGTAGCCTAAGGCCTCAACCGGTGCTGAAATTATCTCTGTTAACTTTTGTTCTAATGTGGACAAGCCCACCCCCAAGACATAAAAAAAGGGCCTAATAGCCCAGTGATTCTGCTGTCAAATAACAAAAAACCCCGAAATTCGGGGCTTTATGCAACTGGACCCTGTTTGCCGCAAAGCGGCTTCGGTACAACTTTCTGACAAGTATTTTTTTCAAATTGAAATCGAAAGTATCTGAGGTCTACCGAATACAACATTTGAAAAAAAACACTTTAGGAAAGTGGTTGCGGGGGCCGGATTTGAACCGACGACCTTCGGGTTATGAGCCCGACGAGCTACCAGGCTGCTCCACCCCGCGTCCGAAAACGTGGCAAATATTACGTTGATCAAGACAAAAAAGCAAGTTATCTGACTTATTTGGTACCGAGGACGGGACTTGAACCCGTAAGCCCAATCGGGCACTACCACCTCAAGGTAGCGTGTCTACCAATTCCACCACCCCGGCACTGATTTAAATGGTTGTTTTTACTGTTTAAGTCGTTGCAACCATCTTAAAACTCTCTTTTTGTCTTTTACTACTGACTGCTTTTAAAACATTATTTCGGGATATCACTACTCGGCGTTACTGGCGCTGCCGGAGCTGTAGTCTGCTCAGTTTTTGCTGGCTGACCCAGGTTTTCCCACTCGCTGCCTTTATGGCCCTGGTTGGTGCTCATATTGCCCAAAATTAAGCTAATGACGAAGAACAGCGCCGCCAATACAGCCGTCATACGGGTCATAAAGTTACCGGAACCATTCGAACCGAACAGAGTTGCAGATGCACCTGCTCCGAATGAGGCTCCCATATCCGCGCCTTTACCTTGCTGCAACATGATCAGAGCAACTAGCCCAATCGAAATCAGCAAGAAAAATACCAGAAGAGCTTCGTACATAGTTGTACCTGTATCCTTGCGGGGTCACCGCATGCTAAATGCTTCTCACCCATCAGCGGGGACTTATTCACCCACTTAAGCGGGTGTGAATACTAACCAAAGCGTCTGATACACGCAAGGGCAATTTCATTACACCGTTCTATTTGCAGAAAAAAGCGCCAACTCATCCAACCTCGGCGCATTTTTCAGGGGAAGTGGCCCCTCCCTCACAAATTTGATTAACCTGCTGCCTTTACTGCATCAGCAATTCGGTTAGCCATTTCGGCAATCAGTGACTCTTCTGCATCACCTTCAACCATGACTCGGATTAGTGGCTCGGTCCCTGATTTGCGCAGCAGCACCCGGCCACGATCACCCAGTTCTTTTTCAACTTGGCGAGTAACTTCTTCAACGCTATCTGATTTTAGTGGATTATGCTCACCAGAGAAGCGCACATTCACCAAGATTTGCGGTAATAACTTCATGCCACTGCACAGATCATGCAGACTCATATGGTTGCGTACCATCGCGGTGAGCACTTGCAAACCTGCCACAATACCGTCACCCGTAGTCGTTTTATCCAATAAGATCACATGGCCTGAGTTTTCAGCACCAATGCGCCAGCCTTTTTCCTGCATCGCTTCCAATACATAGCGGTCACCCACTTTGGCACGAACAAAAGGAATACCTAGCTCTTTCAGCGCCAGTTGCAGGCCCATATTGCTCATCAGCGTGCCAACAGCACCACCTTTAAGCTGCCCTTGGCGTAAACCCTCACGGGCAATGATATAAAGAATTTGGTCGCCATCGACTTTGTTACCCAAGTGATCGACCATCATCAACCGGTCACCGTCACCGTCAAATGCCAGACCAACATGTGCGCCTTCGGCAAGTACCCGCTCTTGTAGCAAGCGGACATCCGTGGCACCACACTCTTCATTGATATTCATCCCATCCGGCTCACAGCCGATGGTGATCACTGTTGCGCCGAGTTCACGCAAGACACTTGGCGCGATATGGTAAGTTGCCCCATTAGCGCAATCGACCACAATTTTCAGCTCATTCAAACTGAGTTCACTCGGGAATGTTCCCTTACAAAACTCGATGTAACGGCCAGCAGCATCAACAATACGATTTGCTTTACCCAATTCAGCGGATTCTACGCAGGTTAATGGTTTTTCCATCTCTGCTTCAATCGCCTCTTCAACATCATCAGGCAGTTTGGTGCCATCAATTGAGAAGAATTTGATGCCATTGTCATAGAAGGGGTTGTGGGACGCTGAAATGACGATCCCCGCCTCAGCACGGAAGGTTCGGGTCAGATAAGCAACAGCCGGGGTTGGCATCGGGCCAGTGAATGATGCTGATAGCCCAGCGGCTGCCAGACCAGCTTCGAGCGCTGACTCCAGCATATAACCTGAAATACGCGTATCTTTACCGATAATAATCTTACGAGAACCATGTCGCGCCAGTACCTTACCGGCAGCCCAGCCGAGCTTTAATACAAAATCAGGCGTAATCGGACTCTCACCCACTTTGCCGCGAATGCCATCTGTACCAAAGTATTTACGGTCGCTCATAATTTATCTCTATCCCTTCGCTGAAAGTGTTGCCTCGACGATACGCATCGCCTCGACGGTTTCTTTGACATCATGCACTCTGACAATCTGCGCGCCTTGCATTGCTGCAATGACAGCGCAAGCGACACTGCCGATAACCCGCTGTTGTGGCGGAACATTTAGTAGCTGACCAACCATCGTTTTTCGCGACATACCCACCAATAGTGGCAATTCAAAATGGTGAAGTTCGGCCAAACGTGCCAAGAGCTGGTAATTATGCGCCAGATTTTTACCGAAACCGAAGCCTGGGTCGAGTAACAATTTGTTTTTTGCGATACCGGCCGCAACACAACGTTCAATATGATGCTTAAAGAACTGGTTTATATCGGCCAGTAGGTCGTCGTAATGAGGTGATTGCTGCATACTTTGCGGTTGCCCTTGCATATGCATTAGGCATACTGGCAACTCACTCTGGGCGGCCGCTTCAAGTGCGCCAGGTTCTTGCAATGAACGAATATCATTGATCAAGTGGGCACCAGCACGAGCCGATTCTGCGATTACCGCCGCTTTCGATGTATCAACAGAGAGCCAAACATCAAAGCGGTTTGCCAGCGCTTCGACGACAGGTACCACCCGATCAAGCTCTTCTTGCTCGCTGACTTCCAAAGCACCAGGGCGCGTGGATTCACCACCAATATCAATCAGAGTAGCACCTGCGGATAACATCAGTTGAGCATGTTGCAATGCTTTATCGAGATTGTTGTGATGTCCACCATCCGAAAATGAATCTGGAGTGACATTCAAAATACCCATCACTTGTGGGTGAGAGAGATCCAAAACCCGGCCTCTGGCAGTTAAATGCATGTGTTCACGCCTTAAAAGTGGCAATTCACTTTGATGCTATATCAATAAAAAAAGAGAAATCGATAGAAGAAAAAGAAAAACCCCGAGCAAGCCCGAGGTTTATATTAATCACAACGCTTTTAGATGCCAACTGTTGACTTACTTATCACCCAACTGCTCTGGCATGCTATTTGTGTTGCCTGGCGTTGTGTTGCCTGGCGTTGTATTGCCCGAGCTTGGCGTACGTGGTTCTTCAACCGCCGTAGGTGCCTTTGGCGTACTGTCATTGTCAGATGATTTAGCTTTGCTCGCATCATCCCAACCGGCTGGCGGTCGAACTTCTTTGCGATTCATCAAGTCATCAATCTGCGGCGCATCAATCGTTTCATACTTCATCAGCGCATCTTTCATGGAGTGTAAAACATCCATGTTTTCTAACAGCAATTTACGTGCACGCTGATAGTTACGCTCGATGAGCAATTTAACTTCCTGATCGATAATACGCGCTGTTTCATCGGACATATGTTTGGCTTTTGCGACGGAACGACCGAGGAATACTTCCCCCTCTTCTTCAGCATACAGCAATGGCCCCAACTTCTCGGAGAAGCCCCACTGTGTCACCATGTTACGCGCGATAGACGTAGCAACCTTGATATCATTTGATGCACCGGTAGAGACTTTTTCCGGGCCATAAATGATCTCTTCAGCAAGACGACCACCATACAAGGTAGAGATCTGGCTTTCCAGTTTCTGACGGCTAGCACTGATCGCATCACCTTCTGGTAAGAAGAAGGTCACACCCAGCGCACGACCACGTGGAATGATCGTCACTTTATGTACTGGGTCATGCTCAGGCACCAGGCGACCAATGATCGCGTGCCCTGCTTCATGGTATGCCGTAGATTCTTTCTGTGCTTCTGTCATTACCATGGAGCGACGTTCCGCACCCATCATAATTTTGTCTTTCGCTTTCTCAAACTCAACCATTGAAACGACGCGTTTGTTACCGCGAGCGGCAAACAGTGCGGCTTCATTGACCAGGTTCGCCAGGTCAGCACCAGAGAAACCTGGTGTACCACGAGCTATCACGGAAGCATCAATATCAGTATCTAATGGCACACGGCGCATGTGGACTTTCAGAATCTGTTCACGACCACGGACATCCGGTAAACCAACCACCACCTGACGGTCGAAACGACCTGGGCGCAGCAAAGCTGGGTCAAGAACGTCTGGACGGTTAGTTGCTGCGATGACAATGATGCCTTCGTTACCTTCAAAGCCATCCATCTCGACCAGCATTTGGTTCAGGGTTTGTTCACGTTCGTCATGACCACCACCCAATCCAGCGCCACGCTGACGGCCTACCGCATCAATTTCATCAATAAAGATGATACAAGGCGCGGCTTTCTTAGCCTGCTCAAACATGTCACGGACACGGGATGCACCCACACCAACAAACATTTCTACAAAGTCAGAACCGGAGATGGTGAAGAATGGCACTTTGGCTTCACCTGCAATGGCTTTCGCCAGCAAGGTTTTACCTGTCCCTGGAGGACCGACCATTAACACGCCTTTCGGAATCTTACCGCCCAGCTTCTGGAAACGGCTTGGTTCGCGCAAATATTCAACCAATTCACTGACTTCTTCTTTTGCTTCGTCACAACCAGCAACATCAGCAAAAGAGGTTTTTATCTGATCTTCGGTCAGCATTCTGGCCTTGCTCTTGCCAAAGGACATTGCCCCTTTGCCGCCGCCGCCCTGCATTTGACGCATAAAGAAGATCCAGACCCCAATCAACAACAGCATTGGGAACCAAGAAATAAAGATAGATGCCAGCAAGCTCGGCTCTTCCGGCGGCTCACCAACAACTTTCACATTTTTAGTCAATAAGGTATCTAACAGCTTTGGATCGTTGACCGGAATGAAAGTCGTATATTTGCTGTTATCTTTTTTACTGACGTTGATTTCACGTCCATTGATACGTGCTTCACGAACCTGTTCTTGGGTTACGTCGGACATGAAAGTAGAGTAATCCACTCTACGGCCATTCGATTCGCTGGGTCCAAAGCTCTGGAATACAGACATCAGTACGACTGCAATAACTAACCAGAGAATTAGGTTTTTCGCCATGTCACTCAAGGGATTAACCTCATATTACAACTGTGTTAACAAACAGCGTTAGGGTACTACAGTTTCCGCCCTGTCGCTACAATGTACACTTCACGCGATCGCGCACGAGAAGCGTCTGGCTTACGAATCTTAACTTTCGTAAACAGGGAGCGAATTTCCCGTAGGTATTCATCAAAGCCATCTCCCTGAAACACCTTCACCAGGAAACTTCCGCCTGGTGCAAGTACATCTCGACACATTTCCAAAGCTAATTCAACCAGATACATTGATTTAGGTATATCGACTGCCGGAGTACCACTCATATTCGGGGCCATATCAGACATGACCACCTGAACTTTTTTATCCCCAACGCGCTCAAGTAAAGCTTTCAGAACCAGTTCATCACGAAAATCGCCCTGAAGGAAATCGACACCAACAATAGGATCCATTGGTAGAAGATCACATGCAATGATCCGCCCTTTACCCCCGATCTGGGTTACAACATATTGGGACCAGCCACCAGGTGCCGCGCCTAAATCGACAACGGTCATACCGGGCTTAAAAAGTTTATCGTTCTGTTGTATTTCATCAAGTTTAAACCAGGCGCGAGAGCGTAGCCCCTTTTTCTGCGCCTGAATGACGTATTTATCGCTAAAGTGTTCTTGCAACCAGCGACTGGAGCTACCCGAACGCTTTTTATTAGACATCTATTTTTCCAACTATCTTAATTAAGAGTCCGCGCATCTATTGCTTAGCTCGCGTAAACTCCCCATCGACGTAGACCGATTTGGTGATACACATGAGATGGCGGTAGAATGAACCGTTTTCAATCCCAACTTAAGCAAAAAAGACGATGAATCTGAATAACAAACAAAAACAGCACCTGAAAAGCTTGGCCCATCCGTTAAAACCAGTAGTGATGCTGGGCAATAACGGATTAACCGAAGGTGTGCTGGCTGAAATCGAACAAACGCTGGAACATCATGAACTTATTAAGGTGAAGATCACTGCTGAAGAGCGTGAAACCAAAGCCCTAATTGCTGATGCCATCGTGCGTGAAACCGGTGCCGTTAACGTCCAAATCATCGGTAATATTTTAGTGCTTTATCGCCCAGCGAAAGAGCGCAAAATTATTTTACCGCGTTAAGTGACGCTTGTTTTAGAGAAAAGGTGCCATGCACTTTGTTCTGATAAAAGGCCGCATGCGGCCTTTTACTTTTCTTTACAACTTCATTTTTGAGAAATAATGCGAAATATCTGCTCAGATGAACAAGTATTACACATAATCCACGCTAAGAATTTCATATTCTACTTCGCCGCCTGGAGTTCGAATAACAACGACGTCATCGACTTCCTTACCAATCAGGCCACGAGCGATAGGTGAGTTAACTGAAATAAGATTTTGCTTAAAATCAGCTTCATCATCACCCACAATCCGATACTGCTGCTCCTCTTCGATATCCACATTTAAGACACGAACCGTGGCACCAAAAATAACGCGCCCATTATTTGGCATTTTAGTGATATCAATCACCTGCGCATTGGAGAGCTTTGCTTCAATTTCTTGAATACGGCCTTCACAGAACCCTTGCTGTTCGCGGGCTGCGTGATATTCCGCATTTTCTTTCAAATCGCCATGCTCACGGGCAGTGGCAATATCAGAAATAATTTTAGGGCGACGAACGCCTTTTAAAAAATCCAGTTCTTCACGCAGTTTATCTGCGCCACGTACCGTCATCGGAATCTGTTTCATCTTTTAAATACCTCTAAATCTATCCTGTTCAAAAACCGTCATCCTAACGTCATCGAATGAAAATATGGTTAGCTTGATATCCTACTCATCTCCTGGTGATCAACAAAAATAATCACTCCTGGAGCAAAAAACCCAAGTCAGGATCAATTTTGCATTTTGATATGCATTTTAACGTAGAGTTCCTTTAGGGTCATCGTTTACTTTCGCCCTCGTTGCACCGTAGTATGGCAACACATTATCCAGCAGTTATACCGAAATTATGCATTTTTCACGAATTGTCAGTGGATTGGCCTGTGCTATTGCGCTCAATATCAGCATATCTAACGCCAATGCGGCTCAGGTCGAAAATTACACACAGTATCTGCCTGATGGGGCAAATCTTGCACTAATCGTACAAAAAATCGGGGCGACCAGCCCGGCAATAGACTATCACGCTCAGCAGATGGCGTTACCCGCCAGTACACAAAAAGTACTGACAGCCCTGGCTGCGTTATTACAGCTCGGCCCAGACTTTCGCTTCGTGACCACGTTAGAAAGCCATGGCACGATAACTGATGGTGTATTGCGGGGTAACTTAATTGCCCGTTTTGATGGTGACCCCACGTTAACACGCCAACAGTTGCGAAATATGGTTGCCACCTTAAGAAAAGCGGGTGTTAAGCAAGTTGCCGGTGACTTAATTATTGATACCTCCGTTTTTGCCAGCCATGACAAAGCACCTGGTTGGCCATGGAACGATATGACGCAATGCTTTAGTGCGCCTCCTGCTGCGGCCATCGTCGATCGTAACTGCTTTTCGGTCTCTCTTTACAGCGCGCCGAACCCAGGTGACATGGCGTTTATTCGGGTCGCCTCCTACTATCCGGTGCAGATGTTCAGTGAAGTCCGCACCTTAGCCAAAGGCTCGCCTGATGCACAATATTGTGAATTAGACGTCGTTCCTGGCGAGTTAAACCGCTTCACACTCACCGGTTGCCTAACTCAGCGCAGTGAACCGCTGCCACTGGCCTTCGCCGTGCAAAATGGGGCCAGCTATGCCGGGGCTATTTTGAAAGACGAGCTGAAAAAGGGTGATATCCAGGTTGATGGCAGCCTGCGCCGTCAGACAACACCGAGTCCGGCAGGAAATGTGTTGGCACAAACCCAATCAGCGCCGCTGCATGATTTACTAAAAATCATGCTAAAAAAATCGGACAATATGATTGCCGATACTGTTTTCAGAACAATTGGCCATCAGCGTTTTGGGGTGCCAGGCACGTGGCGTGCGGGTGCTGATGCAGTGCGGCAGGTTTTACGTCAGAAAGCGGGGGTGGATCTGGGCAACAGCATTGTTGTGGATGGATCTGGCTTATCACGCCATAATTTGATTTCACCAGCAACTATGATGCAGGCTTTGCAATATATTGCTCAGCATGATCAAGAGCTTAACTTTATTTCAATGCTGCCACTTTCCGGCTATGACGGCACGTTACGCTATCGTGGCGGGCTACATGAAGCGGGCGTTGACGGCAAAGTGTCGGCGAAAACGGGTGCACTGCAAGGCGTGTACAATTTAGCCGGATTTATCACCACGGCCAGTGGGCAACGCATGGCATTTGTACAATTTTTGTCCGGCTACGCGGTCCCACCAGAAGATCAAAAAAATCGTCGGGCGCCATTGGTCCGCTTCGAAAGCCGCCTGTATAAAGATATTTATCAGAATAACTGAGAACCATGAAACTACTGATTGTTGAGGATGATGAACTGCTGCAACGAGGCATCGCAATGGCACTGACCAGCGAGGGCTACGCCTGTGACTGTGCCGGTACGGCAGCAGAAGCGCAGGGTTTGTTACAAAGCAGTCAGTACAGCATGGTCATTCTCGATCTCGGCTTGCCGGATCAGGATGGTGCTGTATTGCTACGCCAATGGCGTCGTCAACATGTCACTCTGCCAGTGCTGATACTCACGGCCCGTGATGCGCTCGAAGACAGGGTTGACGGGCTGGATGCGGGTGCGGACGATTACCTAATCAAGCCATTCGCGCTCGCTGAGTTACTGGCCCGTGTTCGCGCGCTGATTCGCCGCTACCAAGGGCAGAGTGATAATTTGGTGCAACAAGATGACCTGAGCCTCAACTTATCCACCCAGCAAGTGTGGTTGCAGGATCAGCCGCTGGAGATCACCCCCAAAGAGTTTGCGATCCTCTCGCGCTTAATCATGCGAGCTGGCCAAACCGTCAATCGTGAATTGTTGCAGCAGGATCTCTACACCTGGAATGATGATCTCGGCTCCAACACACTAGAAGTGCATATCCATAATCTGCGCCGTAAATTAGGTAAAGATCGTATCCGCACCATCCGTGGTGTTGGCTATCGCCTGGAAACACCATCATGATCAGTATGCGCCGCCGCCTAATCTTAATGCTGGCGCTAATATTGCTGGTTACTCAGTTGATCAGTGCATTCTGGCTATGGCATGAAAGTCAGGAGCAAATAAGCTTTCTGGTTGATGAGACCCTGAGCGCCAAAGTGCGTAATGAGCGGGTTGACAAAGAGATAGCGGAAGCTGTTGCTTCACTGCTTGCCCCCTCGCTCATCATGATGACCATCACCTTATTGCTCTCTTTTTGGGCAATCAGTTGGATTATCCGCCCACTCGATCAGTTGCAGCAAAAATTGGCAGAGCGTTCGGCTGATAATCTCACACCTGTGGTTGTTAACAGTGATATGCAAGAAATTGTCTCTGTAACCTCGACACTGAACCAGTTGTTATCCCGCCTGGCGAATACCATTCAACAGGAGCGCCTGTTTACCGCAGATGCTGCACATGAGCTGCGCACACCCCTTGCCGGGATCCGCCTGCACCTTGAGTTGATGGAGCAACAGGGGATCACGGAAAGTCAGTCGCTCATTAACCGTATCGACTTGTTAATGCATACCATCGAACAATTACTGATGTTGTCCAGAGCGGGGCAGAATTTTGCCAGCGGCCTGTATCAAACACTGGATTGGGTTGAAAATGTGGTGAAACCGCTGCAAGAGGAGTTGGAGGAGATGTGTGCGCTTCGCCAACAAACCATCATGTGGGAACTTCCCCCTCGCGCCCAAACAGAGGGTGACGCCACTTTGCTGCGTTTGATGCTGCGTAATCTGGTTGAGAACGCACATCGCTATAGCCCGGTAGCTAGCCAAATTTGGGTCAAACTCTCCGCTGAAACTCAGGGCGCACTGTTACAAGTCATCGATGAGGGGCCAGGAATAAAGCAAGAACAAGCCGGTGAGCTGACCCAAGCTTTCCGTCGCATGGATCAGCGCTACGGAGGCAGTGGTTTAGGATTGAATATCGTGATCCGCACAGTTCAGTTACACCAAGGTAGGCTAACACTGGAAAACCGCACTGACCGTTCCGGGTTAAAAGCGCAATGCTGGATACCTGCAACCACCCATAGCAAGGTGTTGCCTAAATTTAGCTGATATCAGCTCAAACAAAAGGGCCACCACAAAATGGCAGCCCTTGTTCGAATCATGCGGTATTACCGAGTCTTCATGGGGGGAAATTAGCGTTCGTAGATGAACTCTACGCCGTCGTCGTCTTCTTCATCCCAATCATCATCGTCTTCTTCTGCTTTCGCTTCTGCTTCCACTTCAGCCAGTTGTTCACGGTGATAATCATCCCACATGAATTCAACTTTTTCTGGCGCGCTTTCAGCAATAGCCATCTCTTTTGGCTGTGAATTAATGAAGTTCATTACATCCCAGCACAGCGCATTCACGTTTTCGCGATTCGCAGCAGAGATCATATAATACTTACCTTCCCATCCCAGAGCTTCTACAATAGCTTTAGCGCGGGTTTCAGCCTCTTCTGGGTCTACCAGGTCAATCTTATTGAAAACGAGCCAACGTGGCTTCTCAGCGAGATTTTCACTGTATTGCTGCAACTCATTGATAATAATTTTGGCATTTTGGACCGGATCAGACTCATCAATCGGCGCCAAATCCACTAAATGCAACAGCACGCGGCAACGTTCCAAATGTTTCAGGAAGCGAATACCCAGGCCAGCACCTTCTGAAGCGCCTTCAATCAAACCAGGAATATCGGCAACCACAAAGCTCTGCTCGTAATCCATACGCACCACACCCAGGCTTGGGATCAGGGTAGTAAATGGATAGTCAGCAACTTTTGGCTTAGCGGCAGAAACTGCGCGGATAAAGGTAGATTTACCGGCATTAGGTAGCCCCAGCATCCCAACATCAGCCAATAGCAACAGCTCTAACGTCAGATCACGGGTCTCGCCTTCAGTACCCATGGTTTTCTGGCGCGGGGCACGGTTAACTGAGGATTTGAAACGGGCATTACCTAATCCGTGGAACCCCCCTTTTGCGACCATCAGGCGCTGACCATGGCGGGTCATATCACCCACAATCTCACCGGTTCCCTGATCCAGTATGCGTGTACCGACAGGGACTTTAATGGTGATATCTTTACCTCGTTTACCAGTACAGTCACGGCTCTGACCATTCTGCCCACGTTCAGCACGGAAAGATTTCACAAAATGGTAATCAATCAGTGTGTTGAGGTTTTCATCAGCCAACAGATAAATATCGCCACCGTCGCCACCGTCGCCACCATCAGGGCCACCATTCGGGATATATTTTTCACGGCGGAAGCTAACACAACCGTTACCACCGTCACCGGCTACAACCAAAATTGTAGCTTCATCTACAAACTTCATTTACTTTCTCCGTAAAAAACCAATAGATTTTATCTACTTGTTTTACATTAACTTTATCGGTTCTTTTCGGCGTATTTTCTAGCTCTCGTGATACACCAAGCGTATACAGCATATCGTAAAAACACGAACGCACCAGAACCGGCACGAACAAGGGCGCGTATTATACTCGCTTCTATAGGAAATTTCATCTGTATTAAAAATAGACAATCAACCCGAAAAAAGCACCCTCTTGGCTAAGATGGCAGCTGACAGCTTATCGATACCTCGACAAACAGAGCACACCGAACGGCTATTTTGGCGGTATCACCAGGCTTATTTCTGCCCGACGTGGCCACCAACGATGCCCAATGGCAGAGAACATAGCGCCAGCCACCACGACAAATGCCCCCACATATCCCACCAGGTTGAGGGATGGTGCGACGAAATTATCGGGCCAAATCAGCGCCAATAAAATTGAAAAAAACAAGGTAAACAACGGTGTTAATGTGACCAGCGCACTCACCTGCGCGGCCTGCCAGCGGGCCATGGCTTCAGCTAAAGCACCATAACCGACCAGAGTATTAACCCCACAAAACAGTAAACAGGCGAACTGCCACCCATTGAGCTGAAAAATAACGGCTGGTTTTGCCATTGGGAACAGTGCAAGTGCGCACAAAACATAGAGCAATAATAATATCTGTTGCGATGCCATACGTCTTAATAACACTTTCTGGGCGACACCATAACTGACCCAGACCGCTGCTGCACAGACGCCCAATACTACGCCAAGCGTGTAATCAGTCAGGCGGGTAAATATTTCATGCAGACTGGTATTAAAAAATAGCAGCAGACCACAAATCAGCATACCCGCGCCAATGACCTGAGTGACGCGCATCCGCTCTTTTAAAATCAGCACACTGGCAATCATCATCCCTACCGGTGAGAGTTGCCCAATAACCTGAGATGTCGTCGGACTAAGGTATTGTAATGATGAGCTGAAGAAGATGAAGTTCCCCAGCAGGCCACAGGTCGCAACGATCAGTAATAGCAGCCAGCGAGGTTGGCGAAAAAGTTTAAGGGATGGCAATTGACGACGCGAAGCCAGAATGATCCCCAAGCCGATAGCCGCCATGGTAAAGCGATACCAGACAATGGTAAAAGGCTCCATAACCTCAAGCACTTGCTTCATTGCAATCGGCAGCGCACCCCAGAATACGGCAGTGGTTAATGCCAGAAAAATACCTAAACCAGCCTGCTGTTTCGTATCCATTTTTTACCGGGTGGGAGAAACCAGAAATGTAAAAAGCCCCGCAACAAAATTGCAGGGCTTATATCTATTTACAAGACGCGAAAGACTTATTCAGCTTCGATGCTGATAAACTTACGGTTTTTCGGGCCTTTAATTTCGAACTTGACTTTACCGTCAGACAAAGCAAACAGAGTATGGTCTTTACCGCAACCTACGTTGGTGCCTGGGTGGAATTTAGTTCCACGCTGACGAACGATGATGCTGCCTGCCAATACTGCTTCGCCGCCAAAACGTTTTACGCCAAGACGTTTACTTTCGGAGTCACGACCGTTACGGGTCGAGCCACCAGCCTTTTTATGTGCCATTTGTCCGCTCTCCTAAATCTTAAGCGCTGATGCCGGTGATTTTAACATCAGTGAACCACTGACGATGACCTTGCTGCTTACGGTAGTGCTTACGACGACGGAATTTAACAATCTTAATCTTCTCGCCACGACCGTGAGCTACCACTTCAGCTTTGATCTTGCCACCATCGACTAAAGGAGCGCCGATATTGATTTCTTCACCGTTAGCAATCATCAGAACTTGGTCAAACTCAACAGTTTCACCAGTTGCGATGTCCAGCTTTTCCAGGCGAATGGTCTGACCTTCGCTTACTCGGTGTTGTTTACCACCACTTTGGAAAACCGCGTACATATAAAACTCCGCTTTCCGCACACTCCACTTTTGTAGTCCAGAGCGCACTATAAATATTCACAATAGGGCGCGAATTCTACGCAAAAACGTAGTGAATGACAAGTATATAATCAGCACAAGAGAAGAAAAAAAGCACAGTTTCTTACATCTCGTTTATTTGCTGGATTTTTCAAGTACAATCATGGTCTCAGGGAACGTCATGTAATAATGTGGGCGGTAATCTCATCGCAGTTAAAGAGAAAAACAGCTGAATATAACAATGAACCTAGAAAAGATTATCGAGTTAACCGCGCCAGATATGGCGGCAGTAAACACAACAATTCTCGAGCAATTGAACTCTGATGTTGTCCTTATCAATCAATTGGGCCATTACATCATCAGTGGCGGTGGAAAACGAATCCGCCCCATGATCGCCGTGTTGGTCGCTCGAGCTTTACACTATCAGGGCAGTAAGCATATCACTGTCGCAGCATTGATTGAATTTATCCACACGGCAACACTGCTGCATGATGATGTGGTTGATGAGTCCGATATGCGCCGTGGCAAGGCCACAGCAAATGCGGCATTTGGTAATGCTGCCAGCGTATTGGTGGGCGACTATATCTATACTCGCTCATTCCAGATGATGACGAGCCTAGAGTCTCTGCGTGTTCTTACATTGATGTCAGAAGCGACGAATGTCATTGCTGAAGGTGAAGTGTTGCAGTTAATGAACTGTAATAACCCTGATATCACTGAAGAAAATTATATGCAGGTCATTTACAGCAAAACAGCCCGCTTGTTCGAAGCGGCCTCACAATCAGCGGCTGTATTAGCGGATGCCAGTGAAGAGCAGGAGTTGGCATTGCAGAATTATGGCCGCTATCTGGGAACCGCTTTCCAGTTGATTGATGATCTGCTCGATTACAGCTCTGATGGCACCACCTTGGGTAAAAATACCGGTGATGACCTGAACGAAGGTAAGCCGACACTCCCATTGCTACATGCGATGCGTAATGGTACTCCAGAGCAAGAAACAATGATTCGCCAAGCCATTGAACAGGGTAGTGGCCGCCATCTACTCGAGCCTGTGTTGGTCGCAATGCAGCAGTGTGGCTCACTGGACTACACTCGTCAGCGCGCCGAAGAAGAGGCAGATAAAGCCATTGCCGCATTACAGATCCTGCCAGAAAGTGAATATCGGCTAGCACTAGAAGGGCTGGCACATATTGCCGTACAGCGCGCATTTTAAGAAACCATATAGAAACTCGGGACGTTACTGCCCGAGTTTCTTTTTACTCCCGCACTGACACCTTTTTATTCTCAAACCAAGCGTTTCATTAACGCCCCAATCCCTTCACGCAGCAAAAATGCGATGACCTGTGCACGTTCAGCTTCAGTGAGTTGATAATAGGCTTCTATCCATATGTTCACTGGGTCTTGCCGTACCGGCGTATATTGCGCTGGCTCCTCCCTGAGTTGTAATGAGTTCAGTATCGTACTGGGTAAACTTTCAATATGATATTCCACCGCCTTTCCCTGAACACCACGACGGCGACGCTGCTCCCATCCCTCACGTTTAGCCATGAGGTTTACTCCTTGTGGTGATGACGGTAACCCCTCAAGACCTGCCAATTCCTTAGCGGCAAACCACTCTTTTTTCATGGCGTTGCTTCCTAATATGCGTTGTGACACAAAAAAGGAATATTTAGAAAACATTTAAAATTTTTGGGAAAATAAATGATATGATCTTTCTAAATGGTCACTTTGTGTTCACGTTCCGATTAACAATGTACCGTTATTTATATCACTAACGCGTCAGCTGCTTAGAAAAAAAAAGGATTAAAGATGATTTTAAGGAAATCTGATTGGCACCCAGCCGACATCATTGCTGCACTACGTAAAGAAGGTACAACTCTGGCCGCACTTTCTCGCAAAGCGGGATTAAGTTCATCCACACTTGCCAATGCATTGACTCGCCCCTGGCCAAAGGGGGAGTGGTTGATTGCAGAATGTCTGAATATTCATCCTTCAGAAATCTGGCCAACACGCTATTTTGATTCTAAAACAGGAGCCCTTCTCGACCGAAAAGTGCGGATACGGCAAGTCATAAAAAAACCGCCGATGAGTTGCTTCGGCGGTTGATAATGTCATTTTAAGGGTAGAGCTACCCCTACTTTTACATATTGCTATCTATACCCAGAGTCAGTGGCGTTGCGATGAGGTGGTAAACAAACAAAACTCCAATCAGCTAGCTCAAATTAGTGAGTCGATGAACGGGGATTGTTTGCACCTCTAGCAACGCCATGTAAAAAGGTATATTAGTTATTGACGAACTTTTCGCCCAACTCGATATCTTGGTGCAATACATCAAGCATACTTTCCAGCGCCTGTTGCTCAAAAGTACTCAGTTTCCCGATGTCTTTACGTTCCGCAACGCCGTTTTTACCCAATAGGATTGGTTGCGCAAAGAAGCGAGCATACTTGCCATCACCTTCAACGTAAGAGCATTCAACCACATTGCTTTCGCCTTGCAGAGCACGAACCAGAGAAAGGCCAAATCGTGCCGCAGCCTGCCCCATAGAGAGTGTCGCTGACCCACCACCGGCTTTTGCTTCAACAACTTCAGTCCCCGCGTTCTGAATACGCTTAGTCAGAGAGGCAACTTCCTGCTCTGTAAAGCTAACGCCTGGAATTTGTGACAACAATGGCAGAATAGTAACCCCAGAGTGACCACCAATAACGGGCACTTCGATATCCTGAGGCTGCTTACCTTTTAATTCAGCAACGAAGGTGTTAGAGCGAATGGTATCCAGTGTCGTAATACCAAATAATTTGTTTTTGTCGTAAACACCGGCTTTTTTCAGTACTTCTGCGGCGATCGCAACCGTCGTGTTAACTGGGTTGGTAATGATGCCAATTAAAGCGTTAGGGCAAGTACGCGCAATTTGCTCAACCAGATTACGAACGATACCGGCATTAACATTGAACAGATCTGAACGATCCATGCCTGGTTTACGAGCAACACCAGCAGAAATCAGAACAATATCGGCCCCTTGCAGTGCTGGGGTAGCATCTTCGCCGCTGAAGCCTTTGATCTTAACAGCGGTCGGGATATGGCTCAGATCAACCGCAACACCAGGGGTTACTGGCGCGATATCATATAAAGAGAGATCTGAACCTGAAGGAAGCTGGGTCTTGAGAAGAAGAGCGAGGGCCTGGCCGATACCACCAGCGGCACCGAGAACTGCAACTTTCATCCTATACTCCTTATTATATTTAATTTAAATTTGCCGTGAATTCATCTAGTTACGCACCTTAATTTATTGTAATTTTAAACACAATCTATTAACAGTCAGATTGAGATATCACGCATCAAAAAGGCGCATAGAGCTTATGTATTTTAGATTAAATCGCTTATTCGTTAATGATATAGCGCACATTATTCTAAAATTTACTGGAGTATTCATGACAGGTTAATCCGCGGTTACATTACACCCTTCTGCAACATCAAAACAACATCATTTTAATAACATTTTGATTACTTAAACTAAATCTCAATAAGTGCTGATTTAGCATAATCGTAACAGTATGATGATGTTAAAATTTCGCCATTCCTTGATATCAATGCTTTTATCACCAAAACTCCAGAGTCATGTTGAATAAAAATTCATTTATATGCATAATAATCCTATTCACTGTTGACTACTCAGGGCATAACAAATGCGTAATCCCGCAAAACAAGAAGATCTTATCAAGGCGTTCAAAGCGTTATTGAAAGAAGAGAAATTCAGTTCTCAAGGTGAGATCGTTTTGGCCTTGCAGGAAGAAGGTTTTGAAAATATTAACCAATCCAAAGTTTCGCGCATGTTGACCAAGTTCGGCGCAGTCAGGACGCGTAATGCAAAAATGGAGATGGTTTACTGCTTACCCGCCGAGTTAGGCGTACCAACAACTAGCAGCCCGCTAAAAAATCTGGTGCTAGATGTTGATTATAATGATTCAGTGGTTGTGATTAATACCAGCCCAGGTGCAGCCCAGTTGATCGCCCGCCTGCTGGACTCATTAGGCAAGGCTGAAGGTATTCTGGGGAGTATTGCCGGTGATGATACTATCTTCACCACACCAGCCAGGGGTTTTACTGTTAAACAGCTGCATGAAGCCATCCTCGGGCTATTCGAGCAAGAGCTTTAATACCACTCTTTACTGTCTGATGTGTATAAATGCGGCCATAGGTGCCGCATTGTTGCTATTTAACGCCTACGGCCCCTAACTACCCATCCTAACTCCCCACAGCTAAATAGGGTATTTCACTGCTTAATCATTTTAAAACCACAAAATAGCACTGTTTTCTGTCTCTCTATGGTCAAACTCACCACATCCATTCGCACTTTTAGTCAAAAGCACTTATCCGTTTGAAAATATTAGCTTTTAACTAAACCCTGCTGTTTTTTAGCCATTTTTTATTCCTTTTCGTTCTTAAAAAGTAGTAACCACCGATAAAGTGACGTTAAATATTATTAGTACGCTATTAATATTCTCAGTTACTAGATGTATACTCATTTTCGTGACGTAAATCACACTTCCTTCGAAGTGATAAAAGAATAAATAGAGGCAATAACATGAATATTAAAACTACTATCGCAACCATGAGCGTTCTATCTGCACTGTCATTTGGTGTATTTGCAGCTGATTCTATCAATGATTCTCAAGCCGCTAACATGCAACCAATTGGCACCATTACCGTCAGTGGCCTTAATGGCGCACCTTCTGATATCCGTCAGGCACTGTCTGATAAAGCAGATGCAATGGGCGCGAAAGCTTATAAAATCATCGAAGTGCGTGAAGAAAATAACTGGCACGCTACGGCTAAAGCTTACAAATAAAAGTATGTGCTAAGAATGAAAGTATATGCCCCGTTCGAGGGGCATACTTTCGAGTTTGATGGTTTATTCAATCGGTTGAAAATAGAGAGAAAATTAATTTTAAACCGACTGAATAGAGTATTAATTGAACCGGTTAGCCCACTGAGCACCGCAGCAGAATAATCCCTTGTCGTCTATCCGACGAACCCTTTACCCCCGCTATACGGGGGCTTTTTTATCCTGCCTAATCCTGAGACTCAGCTTCTAACTCTGCTTTTTTACTCAGTGAACTCAATAACTTGTCATGAATACCACCAAAGCCGCCGTTACTCATCACCAAGATGTGATCACCGGGTTGGGCTGTTTTCACAATCATATCAACTAATGTATCGATATCAGCACTCCAATGCGCCGGCTGAATACAGGCTTCCGCCACTTCCACCACTTGCCAAGGAATATGCTGCGGTTGGAACAGAAACACTTCATCCGCACGACCCAATGAAGGTGCCAACTCATTCTTGCATAACCCCAATTTCATGGTGTTAGAGCGCGGCTCTAAAACAGCCAAAATCCGTGCGGTGCCACCGACTTTACTGCGCAGTGCCGCCAAAGTAGCGAGTATGGCGGTTGGATGATGAGCAAAATCATCATAAACCATGACACCATGGGCTTCGCCGCGTAACTCCAAGCGGCGGCGGGCATTAATAAAATCACCCAGAACCCGACAAGCATCTGCTGGCAAGACCCCCACATGACGGGCGGCGGCGATGGCCATCAGGCCGTTATGCATATTGTGTTCACCCACCAGTGACCAACTGACCTCGCCCACTAACTCATTGTCGAGAAACACTTCATAAACACTGGCATCGGTCGAAACTTTACGTGCAAACCAACTGCCCGTTTCACCCACCAACTCTTGCTCACTCCAGCACCCCATCGCCATCACTTGCTTCAGATGATTATCATTATCTGGCACGATGATTTTGCCTTTACCGGGAACTAAACGCACCAGATGGTGGAATTGCTTCTGAATCGCCTTAAGATCATCAAATATATCAGCATGATCAAACTCAAGATTATTCATCACCAGCGTTCTTGGGCTGTAATGAACAAATTTAGAGCGCTTATCAAAGAAGGCGCAATCATATTCATCGGCTTCAATAACAAAGAATGGGCTGTTGCCTAAACGGGCTGAGACATCGAAATTGCCCGGTACGCCGCCAATCACAAAACCTGGCTCATAGCCACAGGCTTCCAGTATCCAGGTAACCATTCCCGCCGTGGTGGTTTTGCCATGAGTGCCGGCTATCGCCAATACCCAGCGCTCTGGCAACACATGGTCATGCAGCCATTGCGGCCCGGAAACATAAGGAATTCCTTGCTCTAACACGGCCTCAACACAAGGGTTACCACGGGTCATGGCATTACCGATGATCACCAAATCCGGTGCGGGATTCAGTTGAGCCGGAGAGTATCCCTGAATCAAGTCAATTCCTTGATTCTCCAGCAGTGTGCTCATCGGTGGATACACGTTAGCATCCGCTCCCGTCACTTCGTGACCTAATGAACGAGCAAGCATTGCCAGACCGCCCATAAAAGTGCCGCAGATACCTAATATGTGAATGCGCATAAATTTTCCGTATTAATAAGCTTCGAGTTTGCAGCTATTCTACCGCTCAGAATCAAAGAGAAGAAATGGAATTGCCTATGAATCATTCTTATCTTTGGGCTACACTGCTGCCATCAGGTGAGTTGTTCGTTAATAAATCGATATTTAACCGTAGATCCAGGGATTGAGTCATGAAAACGTTAGGCGAATTCATCGTTGAGAAACAGCTAGACTTCTCTCACGCCACCGGCGAATTAACTGCATTACTTTCAGCAATCAAACTCGGCGCAAAGATTATTCATCGTGATATCAACAAAGCAGGTTTAGTTGATATTTTAGGTGCCAGCGGTGTTTCCAATATTCAGGGCGAAGACCAGATGAAACTGGATCTGTTTGCCAATGAAAAATTGAAAGCGGCGCTAAAAGCACGCGGTGAAGTTGCCGGTATCGCCTCTGAAGAAGAAGATGACATTGTTATCTTTGACGGCGGGCGGGCAGAAAATGCCAAATATGTGGTTCTGATGGATCCGCTGGATGGATCATCAAATATTGACGTGAATGTATCCGTCGGTACTATTTTCTCTATCTATCGTCGCATCACCCCATTTGGCACACCCATTACTGAAGCTGACTTCTTGCAACCTGGCACCAAGCAGGTGGCGGCAGGTTATGTGGTCTACGGCTCTTCAACCATGTTGGTGTATACCACCGGTTATGGCGTTCATACTTTCACTTATGATCCGTCGCTGGGGGTTTTCTGTTTATCCGGCGAAAAAGTGCGTTATCCCGCAACCGGTTGCATGTACTCCATCAACGAAGGGAACTACATTAAATTCCCACTAGGTGTGAAGAAATACATCAAGTATTGCCAGGAGCAGGATGAGGCCACCCAGCGCCCATACACTTCACGCTATATTGGCTCACTGGTTGCCGATTTCCATCGTAACTTGTTGAAAGGCGGCATCTATATTTATCCAAGTACCGCCAGCCATCCACAAGGGAAACTGCGTTTGTTGTACGAATGCAACCCAATGGCGTTCCTGGCGGAACAAGCCGGTGGTAAAGCAACCGATGGGGTTAACCGCATTCTGGATATCGTGCCGGAGAAACTGCATCAGCGCGCGCCGTTCTTCGTGGGAACCAAATCCATGGTTGAAGATGCGGAAGGCTTTATTGCCAAATTCCCGGATGAAGAAGCCAAGTAATTAGCCGTTGGCGATAGAGAGCAGCGGCCCCTAAGCCGCTGTTTTTTTTATGCTTCAAGCGCCAGCTTATCCCCATGCAATTTAAATACCGCCATGCTGGCTGATAATGCATCTGCTTGCTCTTCTAATGAGCGCGTTGCGGCCGCAGCTTGTTCAACCAATGTCGCATTCTGCTGAGCAACCTGATCCATTTGCGCAATAGCCACATTTACTTGCTCAATCCCACTACTCTGCTCATAACTTGCAGCTGATATTTCACGCATCAATGCCGTCACCCGACTGACTTCACTGGCGATCTCATGCATGGTTTTACCCGCAGACTCCGCCATGTCCGCGCCTTCCCGCACTCTATTTTGTGACTCAACAATCAGATCTTTGATCTCTTTAGCTGATTGCGCACTGCGCTGGGCCAAATTACGGACTTCGCCGGCGACCACAGCAAAACCACGCCCCTGCTCACCTGCTCTGGCGGCTTCGACCGCAGCATTCAGCGCCAGAATATTGGTCTGAAATGCAATGCCGTCAATCACAGCAATGATGTCGGAAATACGTCTTGAACTGGAGGTAATCGCCTGCATCTTATCGACCACATGGCTGACGGCCTCACTGCCTTTATTGGCAATGTCCGATACACTCATCGCCAAACGATTCGCCTGATCAGAGTTTTCAGCATTCATTTTTACCGTCGAGGTCAACTGCTCCATGCTGGCCGCCGTTTGCTCCAGTGAAGATGCCGACTCTTCAGTGCGTTCCGCCAAATGTGTGTTACCCGCCGCCAACTCCCGCGAACCAATACCTATCTGTCCACCAACATCGCGAACATTGCTCACTGACTCCACCAGCGATTGCTGCATGACCTGTAGCGCTTTGGCTAGCCGCGCCAGTTCTGTATTGCCCTCACTGTTGATATTGTGGGTCAAATCACCAGAAGCTATAAATTCCAACTGATGAATTGATTGCTCCAGGGGCTGCAAAATAATGTATTTAAGTGCAAACCATGCCAGCACTGCGGAGATCAAAGTGATCACACCCGCGGCGACAATGATCGCCAACTTGATTTTGGCGGCACTGTTAGCTTGATCAATTTGCAGTTGGCCGGCATCCAGTGCATAGCGGCGAAAAGTCGCAACATCACTATTAAAAGCATTGCTGATATCAGTGATACTCTTTTCCAGCACCTCGTAATACTCGTCTGCATAACCCGCCTTGATGGCGGCCAGCATAGGTAATACGCCTTTATCAACATAATTTTTATAGCTTTTTTGAATGTTAGTCGCCAGCTCCTGTCCGTCTCCCCGCTCAGATACCGCGCTAACAAAACGTGCCATCTCTTTTTGCGATAATGCCAGTGAGCCTTCTGCCTGCTTTGCAGTTTGTAACGACTCATCAATCAAACCAATTTCTAGTTGATGGATCGCCAGTGCTGCTTCAGTTCTGGCGCTCAATGTGGCAGTGAAGCTATTCGACAAAGAGCCTAATTCCTCCCCCTGAATTTGATTGATGATTTGCAATGAGCGTGAGCTTTCCTGAATTGAATTAATTCCGATCACGCTGACAACTAATAGAATCAACGACATAAGGCATAACTGGGCAATCAGCCCACTCTTAATGGTAATCTTTTTTAACATCGGTTTTTTTCCGGTTGTGTGCAAATGGTTAAGATTACAAAGCGTTAGCAGTACAGCGGACTCTCTTATTGTTTGATTAAGTTATCGGCTATACGTGGAGCGGCTTGAACTATCACCGGAAAAACAGCTTAAAATAGATGCATTTAGCTAATGACGGGATTTTATCTCAGTGAAATGGCCCTGATTCAGGCAATCTCACCGTGGTATAGCAGTGAAAAGGGCGGGAATTCACATAAGACTTGGCTATAATAGCCAGCACTCCATTTCTGGTTTGATAAAAGGAAACCGACATGAGCTTGAACGACGTACCCGCAGGTAAAGACCTGCCAGAAGATATTTATGTGGTGATCGAAATCCCTGCTAACGCTGACCCGATCAAATATGAAATCGATAAAGAGAGTGGCTCTCTGTTCGTAGACCGTTTCATGTCTACCGCCATGTTCTACCCATGCAACTACGGCTACATCAACAACACCTTGTCATTAGATGGGGACCCGGTTGATGTGCTGGTGCCAACACCTTATCCGCTGCAGCCTGGTGCCGTTATTCGTTGCCGCCCAGTTGGCGTGTTGAAAATGACTGATGAAGCAGGTGAAGATGCCAAGTTGGTGGCTGTTCCGCACAGCAAACTGACCAAAGAGTACGATCACGTTAAAGACGTGCAAGACCTGCCAGAACTGCTGAAAGCGCAGATTAAGCACTTCTTTGAGCATTACAAAGATCTGGAAACTGGCAAGTGGGTAAAAGTTGACGGTTGGGAAGATGCCGCAGCTGCTAAAGCCGAGATCTTGTCTTCTTTCGAGCGTGCGAAGAAGTAACTCTTTGTTTAGCCGAAAAAAAACACCGCTCATCTGGGCGGTGCTTTTTTATGTCAAACCCGTATTGGCTACATCCCAAGGTTACGGCTTATCACTCTCTTCATGGCGTTTGAGCCAATCGCCACTGTAGATGCGTGGCACCCCTTCGATCGGTAAACGATAAAGATATATCCACGCACTGCCATATGGCGTCTGAATCAATTCGCGCCGATAATCTTTGGTATTACTTTTAAGCTCATCTAACTCATTCATAATCGACGAGTTAATGCGATAAACTTCACAATGCACAGTGCCGTCTCCGGGGATAACCGCCGGATAGTGACCTAAATTGTACATTTCATAGCCCTCGAGATCATGTTCGCCCAGCAACTGAGCGTCCGTCATCCAATGACTATTACCTTGTTTGCGTCGTAAACTACCGTAGACAATAATTCGCATTGTTAGAACTCAAACTGATAAAGCACATCTAATGCCTGATCAATACCAGACACCGCTTCCAGATACAACCTTGGCATCAACCGATAACGTAATGTTAACGTTGCCAGCGAGTCAAATATACCCACACCATATTTTATTTGCAGGTCCTTGGTGACATAGCCGCTCACAACCACTTGCGAGCTATCGCCGACCCCCTGAGTATCCAGTGCCAGGTTGCTGACACCAAATGCCTCGCCGATTTTACCCACAAGTTTACCACTTTGTGCAACCCCCATGCCGACCAGCATTGAGGTCATCAGGCCGCTGTCGGCCCCTGAATTACCCAGCCCCTGCCCGCGTAATAGGTAAGATAGCGCCTCTTGCTGTGACATCGCGGGATCTGAGAATATCTCCAGCCGTGGCGAGTCCGCCATCCCTGTCACCCGTACGCCAGCGGTGACACCGTTAGCGGTCGCATCAGGATTTCGTATGGCTTCAATATTAAGCAACGGCTGATCCGGCGGGCCGGAGAATAGCAATACCCCTTTATTGACAATCAAATCCTGCCCATAAGCCCGGAAGCTACCGGATGGGATATTAATTTGCCCGTTCAAACCTAACCCGCGCTGATCTTGAACCATTTTCAAATCGCCCTGCAAGCGGGCTTTCAGGCCAAAGGCATTCAGGCGAACATCATTACCGACCCGAATCACCAGATTGCTGTTGATAGGAATACTGGTCGAGCGGGGCGAAATTGGCTGCAGATCGTTATTGAGCATCACTTCATCTGATGAGACACCGACCGCCGTTTCAGGCACTTCCTGCACCGTGATACGCGCCCACGGGATATCCACCGAACCATTAAGAGTAAACAGCTGCGGCGTGGCTTCAAAAACAATATCTGGCGAGACATCTATCCGCACCATCGGTGGGATAGTGACACGCAACTTGTTGCCTTTTGCCGCGATTCGGGCGCGCCAGGCATTGATATCACGCCAATCGGCATCGCCGGAGAGATTGAGCTGCCCCTGAGAAGTGCGAATCAAGCCATCCAACGTTGAGGTCATGCCGTCGAAGTTCATCACCAGCCGCCCTTCGGTAATATCAAATGGCATCCAACTGCCATCGACATCCACATTATCCAGTGCTAACCGACCGAAAACTAATGGGTTTTTGGCACTTCCCCCCAGACGGAGATTGGCATTGAGTAGGCCAGCGGCTTTTTCACCATCACTGAGAATCGGATTAATCATTGCCAGCGAGATATTACTGATAGCAATGTTACCGGATAAATTACGCCGCCCTTCCGGGTCTGCGACCTGCACCTGCCCTGAGAACTGACCATTATTCACCAGCTTGATAAGCCAGTCGGCCCGCACCTGCCCATTGGCCAACCCGCCATTTAGATTCAGCGTTTCAAATGCGATGGGTAGCGGATTACCCTGCACCACTTGCTGCACTTTGACGCCGTTACCACTGAGTGATATCCGCACATCTGGCAGGCTGCCACCCGCTTTCCAACTGACATCAGCCCGCCCAGTGAACACCCCGCTCATGGTGGTATCCGGGCCGAGGAAAGGTTTTATCATGGCTAAATCAAAGCGATTAAGCACCACACTCGCCTGCCCGCTAGGGCCAGCTTCGATAGCCCTTGGGACACAAAGCTCCGCATTCGGATTAAGCCAGCAATGCGGCCCGATAGTGACCCGCTGTAGAGTATTTTGGTAATCCAGGGCGATGGCACGACTTAAACGCCATTCACCTACCGGTGTATCGAAGCGCGTATTGTTGAGGCTACCGCGCCAGCGCTCTTGTTGACGGTCAAAGCTGCCCTCCAAGGCCAGTTGACCGGACACCGGCTCACCCTGCATATTCAGCCGCAACTGATGCTGCTTTTCACTGCCACGGGCATCCAGCGTCAATAGGCTGACCACTAAATCGGCTTGCTTGAGCTGCTCAACCCTGATGGCGAGCTGACCCTGAATTTGATCTGTCGAGCGGACGTCCCCCTCAACCCTCACTCGATTGATGCTCAACTCTTGCCATTGCAGGCGGTTGGCGGTGAGATCCGCCAGCAGTTGCGGCGCTTTAAGGTTGCCGCGTAATCTCAACGTCCCTTTCACCACACCGGCCAATCCAGGCAGCGCCCCGTCCAGCTGTGGCGCATCAATATTGGCATCAAGCTGCCATTGATCGTTAAGATCACCTCTCACATCCAGCTTATTACGGCCCAATGCCAGATTGATGCCCGGAATATGCCACTGACCCGCCGCATTCCCCGTCAATGAACCACGAGCCGTCACCCGGTTTTGTTTCACATTACCGTCCAGCGTCAGCTCCGGCACCTGTAACTGCCAGCTACCGCCGTGGATACTGCCGCGCGTCACAATCTTGCCACTCAGTTTTGCTGGCCACTCCGGCCACTGTTTCGCGGTGTTAATGCCCGACAGGGTCAATACCGAGTTCCAACTCACCGCCTTGCTCCAGTCCACCACACCGGTCAGGTCAGTGTTACCTTGCAGCGCCGCCAGACGTAAACGTGTCAGATTGAATTGCTCGATATTTCCTTTGCCATCGAACGTCAATACCGCAGGCGGTAAGTCGCTGCCTTTCAATTCAGCGCGAATCGAAAGTGCGTAATCCGTCGCCTGTCCGTTGAGGCGCATTCTGAGATTATCGATTTGATACTCAGATTCCCCCGCCAGCGGCCAGCGCAGTTGCTTGCTTTGCAGCGTTAGCGCCAATGGCAAACCCACCTGCGCCAGTGAGGCCTCGGCATCCAATTGCGCACTCACCGGGCCAGATAAATTCAGCGCCACCTTGAGTTGCTCGCGTAATGCGCCGTCGAGGGTCAGCTTCACTTTCTCGCCTTTCAGCGGCTCCACGTTCAATGTGCTGTTGACCACCATACTCAGCGGCCACTTATCCGCCAGCGTCGCCTCACCTTGGGCTGATAGCCCGCCCTGTGGCGACTTAATCTCGAGTGTATCCAGTGTGATGCGCTGATCCTGAGTGCTGGCTTGCAACAAAAGACTACTGATCAGCACATCGGTATCACCCGTCAGCCTAAGCTGCTGCCCGCTGATCGATTTAATCTGCAAATCCAGTGGCAACCGGAAGTCCGGCAGCTCTGGTAATAACGGTTTGGCAAATAAGGCTTTTAAACTTTCACCGAACGGGGTCTCCGGCGCGGTAGGGGCAGGGGGTGCCGCTTGCTGCTCAACCGCTTCTTTTACCGCAATGGCGGTTTCAACCGCCGGTTTGGCGGCATCAGGGACGATGGCGGGCACCGTTTTCGGCAATGCAATCAATAACCCACTGATTTTAGTTGGCATTAAGTTGAGCGCCCGCTGCTGCCAGTGCGCGCCAGTGCGGAATTCATCCAACGAAATCGCGGTGTCATCAATGGCGACTTTGACATTATTCAGCGACAACATGCGCAAAGTGATGGGATACGGGGTACTCAGCTCACCCATCGGCTCAGTGCTAGCCGGTGTTTCTGCCGCAGGAGGCAGGGCTTTGGTATCGACCACCACATCTACATTTTGCGCGGTCAGGGCATTGACGCATAGCTCGCTACGCTTGAGGCAAGATAGCTGCAATGAGAGATGAAATTGGCCCACTTGCACGGTGACACCCGGCATTTGGTACTGAACACCTTTTAGGGTGAGATCACGCCAGCCGCCGCTGACACTGGCAATATCCAGGCCCGGCACCCAACGCGCAGCGCTGTTAATCAGCAAATGCAAACCACTGGTGGTGCCAAGCAGACCCGCCAGCGCCCCCACCAACAGCAGGATAATGAGCAAAAATGCGATGCTAAGTCTCTTTATCCACCTCATAGTTCAGGCCCCAAACCGATGTAAAATTGCACGCCATGTGCGGTGTTGTCACCAATAGGTTTGGCGATATCCAGCTTGATCGGGCCGACCGGAGAGGCCCAACGTACCCCCACCCCGGCACCGGTTTTGAAATCACTCTTGCGAATGTCATTAACGGCTTCACCTGAATCGACGAATACCGCGCCCCACCAGCGGCCCGTCACGTTGTATTGATATTCGAGTGTACCGGTGGCCAATTTAGAGGCACCGGTCAGCTTGCCTTCACTGTCGCGTGGTGAGATATCTCGGAATTTATAGCCACGAATACTGCGGTCACCCCCAGCGAAGAAGCGCAGTGAGGGGGGCACACGGTCAAAATTATTGGTTTCGATCCAGCCCAAATTACCGCGCACCACAAAGCGGTTTTTCTCGCCCAGGGTACGAATCCAGACGTTTTGCGCCTGGAATATGCCGAAATCGACATCTGACCCCCATGTGGTATCAGACCAGTCAATGGAATAATTTTGGCTATCCCCCCAGACTGGCATCGCCCCGCCCCGCTGGCGGGTACGGCTAATACTCACCCCCGGATAGAGCAGCATGGTGGTGTCGGTGACACTACCTTGGGTAAAGTGATCCAGACTCCAACGCAGGTTAACCGAGCGCTTCCAACCACTGGAGAGATCCCAGAATCGAGCCACGTTCAGCGTGGTGGTATCAGAGTTGGTGTCATTGAGGTCAGTGCGCTTAAACCCGCCCTGTAGCAGGTAATACTGTTCCAGCGGACTCTTCATCAGCGGAATACGATAGCTGAAATCCAGTGTCTGCTCAGGGGCGGAGAGCGTGGTACTGGTGGTCAGACTGTGCCCGTAGGAGTTCATCCATGGTTTGCGCCAACTGCCGGTTAGGCGCGGCCCCACATCAGTCGCATAGCCGCCCCCCAGTTCGATCGTATTTTCTGTTCGCGGGGTGACAACCGCATCAAGTGGCAGGATTTTGGTTTTTCGCGCATCACGGAAATCAGGTGAGACCACCACAGAGTTAAACCAGTTAGTCGCCGCCAGACGGCGGTTTAGCTCGGCTAGCTCATCAGAGGTGTAGTATTCACCCTCATGAAAAGGCACTAAATTTTGCAGGAAATCCTCGCGGATTTGCGATCCCTGAAAGACAACTTTGCCAAAGCGGTAGCGTTCTCCGCTGTCGAAATCGATATCCCAGAATGCTTTGCGCAGCTCGGCTGCAACACCCAACTGGCTTTTGATCATATTGGCGTCGAAGTAACCACGGCGCAGTGCCAGACCGGTCAGCGAACTTTTGAAATTATCAAAATCACCATGATTGAGGACTGAGCCTATTTTTGGGGTATCGCGGCGCACCAGTGCCAAATAGTCGGGATCTGTTTTCGCCCCGCCTTGCAGGACGATATCAACACCAGCAATCAATACCGGTTCGCCGGGAACCACTTTGGCAATCAAAACAGAACGAGCAGGCGCTGGGCGCTCTTGCAAATCAAAGGTGATAGTGGGGTCGTAATAGCCTAAAGCGCGCAGCCCCTGACGAATAGCCTCATCCACCCGCGAGCGGAAACGGCCATCAGCGGTGACTTCATCAGTCCCAATTGTGGATAAACGTGCCCTGACGTTTCTCTCTAAATCCCCGCTAAGACCTTCAACCTGCAACCGCACATTGGCAGCATAGGCGAGAGGTGTGGCGAGCAATACGCACAAAAAACACAAGATTGGGTATCGTGGCACGCGCGCTCCTAATTAATTTTATTCCCTTTATGTTTCAGGTTATCGGTGGCCGGCGCCTTCCCGCATATTGAAACCTATTGGGTATACATTCCTGTAAAAAACCATCTCACGGACGTTTCGTCACTGACACAATCATCCCGCACTTAAAGTCCGATTTAAACGCGTTATGCCTAAAATTTCACTTTAAACCGCTACATTATCGCAGGATGGCTCTTATTGTGTGCAAACTCGTAGTCAGATACAACTGTCTATCGCCATTCACTGTAAACATCTTGTTAGTAATTTACTGTAAACTTAGGATTCACTGTACACACAGGAGGCTATTTTGGTGCAAAATTTTGATAAATCTGCCGTCATTGATGCGGCAAATGCTTTGCCGGGACGACTGACGCCAATGCCGGTCGCAACTCTCCATGTGGTGAATGGTCACTCAATGACCCATATCCCTGAGGGGATGGAAGTGGCCATCTTCGCCATGGGCTGCTTCTGGGGTGTCGAACGCCTGTTTTGGCAACAATCGGGCATCTATAGCACCGCAGCCGGTTACAGCGGTGGCTATACACCAAACCCGACCTACCATGAGGTTTGCAGCGGCCGTACCGCCCATGCCGAGGTGGTTCGTGTGGTCTTTGATCCTGCCATCGTCAGCTATAAACAGCTATTGCAGATCTTCTGGGAAAATCACGATCCGGCTCAGGGAATGCGCCAGGGGGGTGATATCGGCACACAATATCGTTCAGCGATTTACGTTTTGACTCCTGAGCAGGAAGCACAAGCTAACGAGAGCAAAACCCAGTTCCAGCAAGCGATGGCGCAAGCCGGTGACCATCGGGCGATTACCAGTGAGATTGCCGTTGCCCTACCGTTTTACTATGCCGAGGATGACCATCAGCAATATTTGTACAAGAATCCACATGGCTATTGTGGGCTGGGTGGCATTGGTGTTTGTATGCCGCCCAATTTGTAGGGCTAGCGGCGCTCTTATCGCTGCTGCTATACTCTTTTCGGGCTGTTCACTCAGCCCGAAAGCGGTTTTCTACCGCTATCTTGAATTCAGCATTGAACCAATTGAATTAACCCAATTAAACAGTATGGCCCTTCCTTACGATCGCCGGCGCATCGTCGGTACGACACGGATAGATTATGTTAAACAGTATTTTACTGATTCTTTTTTTAATTGCGGTGAGCGCCTTTTTCTCGTTATCAGAAATTTCATTGGCCGCTTCACGCAAAATTAAGTTAAAACTTCTGGCCGACGATGGCGATATCAACGCCGCGCGGGTCCTTAAATTGCAGGAGACGCCGGGGATTTTCTTCACCGTGGTGCAAATTGGCCTGAACGCCGTTGCCATCCTCGGGGGTATCGTCGGTGATGCGGCGTTCTCGCCCTCTTTCAGAGTGGTGTTTGAACGCTTTATGTCACCTGAGCTTGCCGACCAGGTCAGTTTTATTTGCTCATTCGTTCTGGTCACCAGCTTATTTATTCTGTTTGCCGACTTAACTCCGAAACGCATCGGGATGATTTCGCCTGAAGCGGTTGCCGTTCGGATCGTCAACCCGATGCGCTTCTGTTTGATGATTTGTCGCCCATTAGTTTGGTTCTTCAATGGGATGGCGAATCTGATCTTCCGTCTATTTAAGCTACCAATGGTTCGCAATGATGACATCACCTCGGATGATATCTATGCCGTGGTAGAGGCTGGTGCATTGGCCGGCGTGTTACGCAAACAAGAGCACGAGCTGATTGAAAACGTTTTCGAGTTAGAGTCTCGCACAGTACCCTCCTCCATGACCTCGCGCGAAAGTGTGATCTATTTTGATCTGCGGGAGAGCGAAGACAGCATAAAAGAGAAGATTTCCACCCATCCACACTCAAAATTCCTGGTCTGCGATGGGCATATCGATCAGGTAGTGGGCTATGTTGACTCCAAAGACTTGCTGAACCGAGTATTGGGTAACCAGAGTCTGGTACTGAGTAGTGGAGTGCAAATTCGCTCAGCACTGATTGTCCCAGACACCCTGACACTCTCTGAGGCGCTTGAGAGCTTTAAAACTGCCGGTGAAGATTTTGCCGTTATTCTCAACGAATATGCATTGGTGGTTGGGATAATTACCCTGAATGACGTGATGACCACGCTGATGGGCGATTTGGTAGGGCAAGGGCAGGAAGAACAGATTGTCGCCCGTGATGAAAGCTCATGGTTGATTGAGGGGGGCACCCCAATTGAAGATGTCATGCGCGTACTGCATATTGATGAGTTCCCCCAATCGGGTAATTATGAAACCATCGGCGGCTTTATGATGTATATGCTGCGCAAAATTCCAAAGCGCACTGATTTCGTCAAGTATGCTGGTTACAAATTTGAAGTGGTGGATATCGATAGCTACAAAATCGATCAGTTACTGGTGACCAAACTCAGTGACCTACCCGCACCTATACTGCCAAAAGCCCCGCACGAAAGTAGTGATGCGTAAATCTATTGCTTGAGTGAGTTACCCGGTAAAACATTAGCGGCCCCAATATAGGGGCCGCAATTAATTTTGTTCAGAGTAGTGTCATACCCAAAGTCATTGGAGTTACAGCTAGACAGCACCTGTGCTGCTAACAACGCTGCCACTTCAATTAAGTGGGTGTCAGCCCATTTCAGACTGCAAACGCATCACTTGCCGATTCACTTCCGACATCACTTCAAAGTGGCGCTTATCCCTAACTTTCGGGATTAAAATCTTACCTTTATCGAACTCAAAAGCCCCCATATCCTTGATGTACAGACGGCCACGGAATAACGTTTTAACATACATCGCGACTTTTGCCGGATTGTAACGTGGGAAGATCCTCATTGTTTTACTTTCCTCCATAACACCAATACACACCCTCTGGCGCATTAGCGACCAAGATCACAGGTAGCGTAAGATAATTGCAGAGTAATAGACCTAGAGTATGGGCTTAAGTTCCCCCATATTCAGTCATTGATGCTGGGTTTACATAAAATTACAGTACCAGATGGATAAAATTAGACTTATTAACAGAATAACCATCTAGTTACTGGTGGAAATAATTTTTTTCAACTGACAGGACAGACCACTGATCAGCACCTATGATTGGAAAACTTACCTGTAGCCTGCATTCAGGGATAAGTCGAGTCTACCCATAAGATCCCCAAGGACATTACATGATAAAAAATAGCCTGCTGATACTGTCGCTACTATTCACACCGCTACTGGTCAGCGCCCATTCCATTCAAAACAACCAACGTGTCCCACCGGTTGGTGTCAGCGATAAAGGTGAACTGAATTACGATAAGGCTACTGATCAGTTTAGCTATAAAAACTGGAATAGCTCGCAACTGCCTGGCAAAGTGCGAGTCATCCAGCATATTGCTGGGCGAACCTCAGCAAAAGAGCTGAATGCGCCCTTAGTGGAGGCCATCAAGCACGCTAATCTGCCACACGAACATTACCAAACGACGACAATCGTCAATACTGATGACGCCATTATTGGCACCGCCATGTTTGTGCGTAATAGCATTGAAAGCAATAAACGCGAATTCCCTTGGTCGCAGTTTGTGGTCGACAGCAACGGCAATGTCAAAAAGGCATGGGCCTTAGCGGATAAAGGCTCCACCATCGTGGTGCTGGATCAGCAAGGGAATGTGAATTTTGTCAAAGATGGCGCACTGACACCAGAAGAGGTGCAGCAGGTCATCGACCACCTGCACCAGTTGGTTAAGCAATAGATTAGAATAGCGACACTCTAAAGCCGGGGTTCAGGAATGATTCACGTGGGATATAAGAAAGCGGTTTACCCTGCCAATCGTGAACCTGTGCTCCGGCAGCAAGGGCAATGGCATGTCCCGCCGCGGTGTCCCACACATTTGTTGGCCCAAAGCGAGGATAGAGCTGGGCCCTCCCTTCTGCCACCAAACAAAACTTGAGTGACGAACCGACCGATACTGTCTGATGTTCGCCCAGTTGCGCCAGATAATCCTCCAGTTCAGCATCGCTGTGGGAGCGACTCACGACCACCAGCGGCGGCAGTGCATCACGCACCTGAATCTGCATACGCCGCCCACCCTCCTCTTTCCAGGCCTGACCATTTTCGGCACTGTACATCACCTCAGTCACCGGGGTGTACACCACGCCCAGTACCGGCTCACCCTTATCAATCAATGCAATATTGACGGTAAACTCGCCATTGCGATTCAGAAACTCTTTGGTGCCATCCAGCGGATCAACCAGCCAATAGCGCTGCCAATGCTGACGCACCTCCCAAGCCGGTGGGTCCTCTTCAGACAACAGCGGAATGTCAGGGGTCAATGTGGCTAATCCGGCTTTGATAATCTGGTGAGCCGCGAGATCAGCCGCAGTCACCGGTGAATCATCTTTTTTATGGGCCACATCAAGGGGCTTATCACCCTGATAGACCGCCATAATCGCCACGCCTGCTTCGCGGGCTAACTGGCAAATTTGCTCTAACATCATCCACCCCTTGGTATTGAATATTGATAGTCAGAATACACGTTATCGATAGTGGCTCCTGGAACTGTTCACTGGTCTTATATTCATTTTAGAACGTAAAGCATGAATCATCTCAAGACTTATCCACCCCCTGCAGACTAATAATATTCCTGCTAAATAGCCATATTTGCCAGAAAACTGCTTATAAAATCAGTGGCATTAACCTGCTACAACTGTGAACTTCTGCGCGGTATCCGCTGCTACTTTCTGCCAAACTTCACACTTTGCTTTAGCAATTATTTAAAGTTACATGTTCTTTTGCGATACACGTCTAATAGTTCTTAATGGAGAAAGCCATGTTCAAGCGTCCCCTGACGTTATCCCTGCTTGCCAGCCTGATTGCTGTTGCCACATCCGTGTCGGTGACCAGCGCACAGGCCGCCACTGTTGACTTGCGCGTTCTGGAAACCACCGACCTGCACAGCAACATGATGGATTTCGATTACTACAAAGATAAACCTACCGAGAAGTTCGGCCTGGTGCGCACCGCAAGTCTGATTGAAGCGGCTCGCCAGCAGGCGACCAACAGTGTACTGGTGGATAATGGTGATCTTATTCAGGGCAGCCCACTTGGCGACTATATGGCTGCTAAGGGATTGAAGGCGGGTGAGACTCATCCCGTTTATAAGGCGATGAATACACTGGATTATGCGGTGGGTAACATCGGTAATCACGAGTTTAACTACGGTTTGGACTACCTGAAAAAATCACTGGCGGGTGCCAAATTCCCCTATGTGAATGCCAACGTGATTGATGTTAAGAGTGGTAAACCGCTATTCCAGCCCTATTTGATTGTCGACACGCCAGTGAAAGATCGCGAGGGAAAAACCCATAACCTGCGCATCGGCTATATTGGTTTTGTGCCTCCGCAAGTAATGATTTGGGACAAAGCGAACCTCAGCGGCAAAGTTACCGTCAACGATATCACCGAAACCGCTAAAAAATGGGTGCCGGAGATGCGCAAGCAAGGGGCGGATTTAGTGGTGGCGATCCCGCATTCTGGCCTCTCCAGTGACCCCTATAAAACCATGGCGGAAAACTCGGTTTATTACCTCAGCCAGGTGCCGGGCATTGACGCCATCATGTTCGGCCATGCCCACGCCATCTTCCCAAGCAAAGATTTTGCCGCCATTAAAGGTGCAGATATCGCGCAGGGCACGTTAAACGGTATTCCGGCGGTGATGCCGGGCCAGTGGGGTGATCATCTAGGGGTCGTCGATTTTGTGCTGAATAACGACCAAGGCCAGTGGCAGGTGACTCAGGCTAAAGCGGAAGCTCGCCCTATTTACGATAAAACCGCGCAAAAATCGCTGGCGGCAGAAAATGCGGATCTGGTGAAAGTGCTGGCGGCAGACCATCAGGGGACGCGGGATTTTGTTAGCCAGCCGATCGGCAAAGCGTCAGACAATATGTACAGCTATCTGGCGCTGATTCAGGACGACCCAACAGTTCAGATCGTGAATAATGCCCAGCGCGCCTATACCGAACACTTTATCCAGGGCGACCCTGATTTGGCCGGACTGCCAGTGCTCTCTGCCGCTGCGCCGTTTAAAGCCGGTGGCCGCAAAAATGATCCCGCCAGTTTTGTCGAAGTGGAAAAAGGGGAGTTGACCTTCCGCAATGCCGCCGATCTCTACCTTTACCCAAATACGCTGGTGGTGGTGAAAGCCAGTGGTGCCGAGGTGAAACAGTGGCTGGAGTGCTCTGCGGCGCAATTTAATCAAATTGATGTGAACAGCCGTCAGCCGCAACCGCTGATCAATTGGGATGGTTTTCGCACCTATAATTTCGATGTCATTGATGGTGTTAAATATGAGATAGATGTTAGCCAGCCGGCACGCTATGACGGCGAATGCGCGCTGATTAATGATAAAGCCGAGCGTATTAAAAAACTGACATTTAATGGTAAACCTATCGATCCAAAGGCCACATTCCTGATCGCCACCAATAATTACCGTGCTTACAGCGGTAAGTTTGCCGGAACAGGGGATAGCCATATTGCTTTCGCGTCACCGGATGAAAACCGGGCCGTGCTGTCTGCCTATATCAGCGCTGAAACCAAAAAACATGGGCAGGTGACCCCACAAGCTGATAACAACTGGCGTCTGGCAACGCTGGAGAGCAAACAGCCACTGGATATCCGCTTTGAAACCTCACCAAGCACCAAAGCCGCTGAGTTTATTAAGCAAAAAGCGCAGTATCCGATGACAGCACAGGGCCATGATGAGATTGGTTTTGAAGTTTATCGACTCGATTTACAGCATAAATAATCTCTGACCACAGCGCTCTAGCGGGTGCTGTGGTTACCTGAATACCTCTTTATGGTTATATCGCAATCTATAACATGTATTTATTATACATCTTATAGATATTTAATTACTCAATGAGGTGTCATTATGGATTACCGCAATCAATCTCTGGGTGCGCTGGCTATCGCCATTCCACGGGCTACAAAGCTATTTCGTCATTATCAACTCGATTTCTGTTGTGGGGGTAAGCAAACACTATTACGCGCAGCGAATAAGTTAGAGTTGGATATTGATGAGCTGGAAGCACAGCTGAGTGCATTACAAGCTGAGCCGCAATCAGCTGAAGATTGGCAACAGCAGCCGCTGACAAACCTCATTGATTTCATTATCAGCCGCTACCATAACCGCCATCGCGAGCAGTTGCCGGAATTGATTCTGATGGCGGAGAAAGTTGAACGGGTACATGGCGAAAAGCCGGCATGTCCACGTGGGTTAGCAGCAGAACTCACCGCCATTTTAGAAGAGCTGACCCAGCATATGTACAAAGAGGAGCAGATCCTGTTCCCGATGATCCAGCGGGGTATGGGTTCTCAGGCGGGCGGCCCGATATTTGTGATGGAAGCTGAACACGATGCGGTTGGGCTACAGTTGGAAGTGGTAAAACAGCTGACACAAAATGTGACCCCACCAGATGGCGCCTGCAATACCTGGCGTGCGCTCTACACAGGCATCAATGAATTTATGACTGATCTGATGGAACATATTCATCTGGAAAATAATTTGCTGTTCCCGCGTGCACTCAAGGGGGAATAATTTAGCGGGCATTGATTATCACAACAAATAAACAGCCAAAGGGCGACATCACGTCGCCCTTTGTCATAACACTGCATCTGGAAAAGATAAGAATTACAGGATTTCCAGCAGCTCTACTTCAAACATCAATGCGCTAAATGGTGGGATAGTTGCACCCGCGCCACGCTCGCCATAGGCCAGATTGTGGGGGATGTATAACTTCCATTTAGCGCCAACAGGCATCATGGACAGCGCTTCGATCCAACCAGGGATAACGCCACTGACCGGAAACTCTGCTGGCTGACCGCGCTCAACCGAGCTATCAAATACCGTACCATCAACCAAACGGCCAGTGTAGTGCACACGAACACGGTCCTGACGAGATGGGATCGGGCCGTCGCCTGCCTGCAACACCGAGAACTGCAAGCCAGATTCAGTGGTGGTGACGTCATCACGCTTGGCATTCTCTTCCAAAAAGGTTTTCCCCTCTTCGACCAATGCTTGCTGGCGCTCAACACGTACTTTATCAGCCTTTTCATGTACTTCTTGTAATGCGCGATGTATCACATCAACAGGGACAGTCGGTGTATTCCCCTCCATCGCGTCACGCAAACCTGCCAGTAGTGCTTCTGGCAATAAACCTTCCAGCCCGGACTCTTGCAATTGCTGCCCGATTTGTAAACCAATCCCGTAGCTCGCTTGCGCTTCAACGCTATCAAAAGAAGGGGTTGTCATGGATTTTCCTTTAGTCGCTTATTCATGTCGAAGCCGCAAGCATAACAGCAGCAGGGGAGCGCGGTAAAATCTTGCGTTGTGAATGATGACTTTTGTCGAAGAAACAGAAACAATGGCAGCAGGCTAACGGGAAATACCCCTTTTAGGTATTATAATCTCCTGCCTTTTGCCATCAAGCAGTTAGCAACGCGGCAATTTCAGGTAGGAAGGGTATATACTTAGAAGACTATAGGATTCACCGCCATATTATTATTTATGTCGTTTTACGCCGTTGAAGAGAGGTCAGCATGGGCAGAATCGCGCCCAGGAGAAGGAAGAGTAATCGGATTTATCAGCCATTGCTGCACACTTGGTTGACGATCAGGCAGAAGATCCTACCGGATCCTAAAGTGGCCGATGACCAAAGTCTGATGTCCGAAGTGAGTGCATCCGAACAGACCGCCCCTGCTGAGGATATTGCCGCTACGGAAAATAGTGTCACCCCTGAAACCGTGGCAACAGCTAGACCGGAAACCGGCATCAAAGGGCTACTGCTAAAAATCTGGCATTTGCCGGACAGTTTTCGGTGGATGGAGCCATTACCGCTCTTCCACCGTCGCTGGATAATCATCGTCACCGCTGTGTTGCTGCTGGCACTGCTGTGGCCGGTATCACGCGATAATACCGACCGCTCCTTCCCCATTAGCGCACCGTCCACTGACGTGCCACTACAGGCCCAATTACAGGATAATCTTGATGCTCCGCCACCCCCAACGGTGGCTCCTCCCGTGACGCCTAATACATTGCAAGGAGAGTGGCAGAGTTATCAGATTCAATCAGGGAAAACATTGGCGCAGCTATTCCGTGACAATAATCTGCCGGTCAATGAGGTCTTTGCGATGGCGCAGGTTGAGGGCAGTGATAAACCACTGAGCAACCTGAAAGCGGGGCAAGAGGTCAAAATCATGCTGGATGCACAAGGCGTGGTCGCCGCACTGGCCATTGAAACCACCGCGAATACCGAAGTGCTGTTTACTCGGCAGAGTGATGGCAGCTATCGCCGTGACCGTTAACCACCACCCTAACTTCTAGCTCACCCCCTATTTTCTTTGATATTGCCACTTTGTCTCTCCCGAATTAGGTTGTTTTCTGGATGGTTAACCCCATCCATGACCAGATAGCCATATTCATAAATAAAGGGAGTGATTATGATATGAAATATAATTTAGCTTTTGTATTACTACTTACGCCGTTTAGCCTATTCGCCACCCAGCATTGCCCAGCGATTGATACCATCACACAGGTAGGGGCAGCTTATACCGCTAAAACTGCGGAGGGTGGAGAATGGATTGGCCTCTTGCAAGGCACCCTTCCCGCGCAAAGTGCTATTAAAGATTTCAGCGAAGCGCTATTGATTCTCGATAGTGATAGAGATAAAGGTAGCCTCATTGATCAGGGGAATTTTCAAAAGTGTACCTATAACCTGGAGACCGAGGGTAAGCAGATAGACATGTACTACGATAACAAGACCTGGTTGGTATCCATCAGTGGAAAACCTCACTGGAAGTACCAACAATCCCCTCTCCTTGAAATCTACCTCTGTTCAGATGTGGCTGCTGAAGAGTGTAAATTTGATATTTTACCGCAGGAATCGACCTCCTGACACCTCAGCGAGAGCCTCATTAACAGTGAGTTTCCTATTGACCAAAAAGCAAAACGCCAGCACGAGGCTGGCGTTTTAGCAGGTTAACAGCAGCGAAACTTACGCTTCTGCAACCACGATCACGTTCAGTTTTGCGAACACGTCGCTGTGTACCTGGAAGTGAACTTCATGCTCACCAGTAGTACGCAGAACGCCATTCGGCAGACGAACTTCGCTCTTGGTCACGGCAACGCCAGCTGCAGTTACAGCATCAGCGATGTCACGAGTACCGATAGAGCCGAACAGTTTGCCTTCATCGCCAGATTTAGAAGCGATAGTGACACTGCCCAGTTCGTTAATTTTGGTTGCGCGAGCTTCAGCTGCAGCCAGAACGTCAGCCAATTTGGCTTCCAATTCTGCACGGCGTGCTTCAAAGAACTCGACATTTTTCTTAGTTGCCGGAACAGCTTTACCTTGTGGAACCAGGAAGTTACGAGCGTAGCCCGCTTTAACGTTCACTTGGTCACCCAGGCTGCCCAGGTTTGCTACTTTATCAAGCAGAATAACTTGCATTACCTTATCCTCTCAAAGTCGTTAATGGACAGTGGCCGATTACTGATGACGATCAGTGTACGGCAACAAAGACAGGTAGCGAGCGCGCTTGATACAACGAGCGAGCTGACGCTGGAATTTTGCACGAGTACCGGTAATACGGCTCGGGACAATTTTACCACTTTCAGTGATATAGTTTTTCAGCGTAGCGATATCTTTATAATCAATCTCTACAACGCCTTCCGCGGTGAAACGGCAGAACTTGCGACGACGGAAATAACGTGCCATTAGGCTAGTCTCCAGAATCTATAAATTCAATCTGCTCGGCATGCAGAACCAGTTTGTTTAGCCCATTGCGGCCTTGATGGCAGCTAATGAAGCCTTCAACGGTTAACTGACTGCCGACCGTTATACTGTGAGTTAATGCTTGTGACGTTTGCCCGCTAACAACGATGGGCATTCTGCACCATGTTTGTCGGCTAAATCCGGCTTCCTGCTGTGTTGATCTATGCTCAAGCACAAATTGGCAGTGCGGGATACCAGAAGGACTTACTTTTCGAACCGGGGTCTTGCACACAGTGCCAGAGAGTACCAGACGATTAGTGGTCACCACGGCAATTACTCTTCAGAATCCCCAGCTTCGGAATCATCATTGGCTTCTGACGCGAAGTCGTGACGCTCACGGCGTTCGTCTTTCGCTTTAACCATTGGTGATGCTTCAGTTACCGCGTGTTTAACGCGCATAACCATGCTACGGATAACGGCGTCGTTGAAGCGGAAGTTTGTTTCCAGCTCATCGATCGCTTCCTGCGGGGCTTCAACGTTCAGCAGAACGTAGTGAGCTTTGTGCAGTTTATTGATCGGGTAAGCCAGTTGACGGCGGCCCCAGTCTTCCAGACGGTGGATCGTACCAGCAGCATTAGTGATAGTTGCACTATAGCGCTCGATCATGCCCGGAACCTGTTCGCTTTGGTCAGGATGGACCATAAAAACGATTTCGTAATGACGCATCGATTATTGCTCCTTACGGATTATTCAGCCTCCTGATAGGGTCAACCGCGGCCCATGGAGGCAAGGAACGTGTTTGTGTGCGGCTGAAAAATGACGCGTAACTATACTTGCGGGCCGCTGGAAACTCAAGGACTGACGGGGATTTATTCTTATTCTGACCATTACGCAGTAAAAATCGCACTTTTTGTTCATTAATTAACCAATGGTTATCTATCCATTAGTCTGCTAAATCTTTCAATAAAATCATTAGCTCAACATAATTATTGTTCACTTTTTTTGACCAAGTGAATCAATCTTGATGTATTTTTAAATTAACAAAAGCGACTAGAATTATTTACATCCACCGCATAACAAGCGGCGAAGCAAACTGAAAGTTATTCAAAGTAAGTAAATAAGATATTGGAGTCACCTATGAAACCTATCCTAGCCATCGCAGCCACACTGAGTTTACTACTCTCCGCCAACACCTTTGCCGCCACAGAGATCAGCCGTCAGGAAGCCATGCAGCAGCAACGTGTCAGCATTGGCGAAATTTCCCTTAACCACAATGTGGTTTCCCCGGATGATGCCGTGGCGCAAATCAGCAAAATGGCTGACGAACGCGGCGCAACCGCCTATCACATCACTCAGATGCATGAGCCAGGTAGCAACAGCTCCATTCGGGTAAATGCAGAGATTTATCGTTAGACCCAGCCGTAAAAATACAACACCAGAGAATACGACAACCAACAACCAACAACCAACAACCAAGAATAGCCCGTTATATGCCCTTCCCCCCGGTTAGCCGGGGGGCTTTTATCCCCTTGATTCTTGACCACTCATACCGTTTTATAAATTTTCTGCGAAGAATTTCACTCCGGCAGTGAGTGCTGTCGGGGTAATTTTATGGCCAATCCCCGCTTCTGTCAGATAGGTCAGATGCTGATCCCCCCCGCAGGCCCTCAGCGCCTGCACTAACCGCTCACTCTCCTCGGCGGGCACCACATCATCCGCTTCTCCATGCCAAACCAATAATGGCCGCCCGGCAATGACGTCCAACTGATGAGTGAGATCATAATCTGCCAGCGGTGCTAAACGGCGCTCAAATACCGCAGGGCTGACCCCTTGTCCCGCCTCCAGCGGAGGAAACAGGCTGTGCGCCAGTGAGTTGAAGTAGCCTGATCCCATAAAGTCTGCGGCGACACTCACCCATGGATAGCGGGCAAGCGCCCCCAATGTCGTCATTCCCCCCATTGATGCGCCCGCCACACCGATACGATCGCCATCAATCAATCCAGCCTGCTGATAATGCTGCTTAAGTGCTGGCAGCTCATCAATATTTGATTTTAGAATCTCCCAGAAGTGGGATAGGCGCTGGGTTTCATTGCCGTTAAAGCGCGCACCGTGCATATCTGCATCAGGTGCTATCGTGCGAAACCCAGCTTGCGCGAAGGCATAGGCGAAATAGGAGTAGACCTCTTTTGACGAGGTGTAGCCATGATAGAAGAAAATGGTCGGTAGCGGTTGCTGGCGCTGACCCGCAGGGGCAGAATGTATCACCTCAATACCATTAATGTTTTCCAGCGACATCTCAATCATGGCGGCAATCCTATATTTATCAGGCCGAGTATTTATCGGTGCAATGTAAGCTCGAAAAACAGGCTTATACTAGATAAATGCAGTGTGCCTAAATAAGGTTATAAAGTCTTAAATCAATTTCTTTCAAGATATTACCCTTTATACGCGGCGCGGTACTTAAATCAGTAGCGAAGAGGCAAAGATGACAATAAAACGTGCGGTGGTGTTCTTACTGATCACTTTGGGGCTATCGGCTTGCAGTGCTTTACATGTCACGCCAGCTCCTCCACCGGCGATTCAGCCTTACGCACAAGAAATCACCCGCGCCCAGAGCCTCAACTTGCAAAAAGTGGGGACTGTCTCAGCTCAGGTATTTGGCAGCCCAATGGATGTAGAGGCAGAAATTAAGCGTAGGGCTAACGCCAGCGGCGCACCCTACTATTTGATTATCATGATGTCAGACAGTATTTACCCCGGCACTTGGTATGCTAACGCCCTGTTGTACAAATAAATGTTATATTGATAGCCCCGTTGCACGGCTCAATAGCGGCGCACAAATGGCCTCGGGTAACATATATTGGTCACGATGGTCGAGTGTCATGCGGCACCAGGCATCAGCCAGTGGTGGCGAGGCAAAACGCAGTAATTGTGCGGCGCAGCACAGATCAAAGAGTTGCTGAGTGAGCGCTCGCCCCTGCTCCTCCTTGGGCGTTTTAAGCCGCTGCTGCAACTGTCGCCATGCGCGATCAAACAAGCGGTTCTGCCCGCGCACTGGGTAGAACTCTTGCTGTAGCATGTCGATTGCGGCGGGCAGTTTGCGCAATGTCCGCAGCACATCCAGGCACATAATGTTGCCGGAGCCTTCCCAAATGCTGTTGACCGGCATTTCACGATACAGCCGTGGCAGTTCACTCTGCTCGCAATAGCCGATCCCACCCAGCACCTCCATCGCCTCGGCGACAAAGGCGCTGCCCTGCCCACAAATGCGATATTTCGCCGCCGGGGTGAGCAGCCGACTGAATATCTGCTCATGAGCCTCATGGGGCTTTTCCCATGCCCGCGCTAAGCGCATCAGCAGTGCAGTATGCCCCTCAAGACGCAATGCCATGCGGCTCAGCACCTGCCGCATTAAGGGTTGCTCAACCAGTGCCTTACCGAAAGCTTGCCGCTGCCAGGCATGATACAGCGCGACCGAGAAGGCACGGCGCATCAGGCCATGACTACCCAGCGCACAATCAAAGCGGGTATACCCGCCCATTTTCAGGATTTGGCGAATGCCGTCACCCTCATCCCCAAGAGCCAGGCGGTGGCATGATCAAATTCAACTTCACTACTGGCATTGGAGCGGTTGCCAAGCTTATCTTTCAGCCGCTCTAATCGAATGGCGTTATAGGTGCCGTCGGGCAATATTTTAGGCAGGAAGAAGCAGGATAATCCCCCCTCCGCCTGTGCCAACACCAGGTGCGCATCACTTTGCGGCACGGAGAAAAACCACTTGTGCCCGACCAGACGATAGGCCTCACCATGGCCGCGCGCTTCCAGCGGCTCGGCGCGAGTGGTATTGCTGAGCACATCAGACCCCCCCTGTTTTTCGGTCATGCCCATGCCAATCAATAAGCCCCGTTTCTGGCTACCGACGACCTGATGAGGGTCATAGCGATCTGAGAGCAGTGGCGGCAACCAGTTGTGAAATAAGGGTGGGAGAGATTGTTGTAACAGCGGAATGGCACCAAATGTCATGGTAATTGGGCATAGTGATCCTGCCTCCACCTGTGCATGCAGGATAAAACGTGCCGCACGCGCCACAAAGGAACCAATACGGGCATCCTCTTGCCAGGGCAGATTATGCGCCCGGTGCTTGATCAGCTCCTGCATCAACACATACCACGCAGGGTGGAATCTCACCTGATCCAAGCGCTGGCCAACGGCGTCGTAACGTAATAATTCAGGCGGATTACTGTTTGCCAGTCGCCCTAACTCCAGTGACTCCTGCGAGCCAAGTTGTAGCCCAATCAGAGAGAGATCCTCTCTATCCCAACCCGCGTGCTCCCGCATTACAGCTTCCCGCAATGCCATATCAGATAGAAATAAATTGCTGTTTGATAATGGTTCAGGCTGATTGAAAACCAAGTGAGTCTGCCACTCCATACCTTCCTCCATTTAGGTGCTATGCC